>DASVZX010000145.1:0-24965 GCA_036391435.1 Anaeromyxobacter sp.
CGGAGCCGGGGACGCCCAGGCTGTAGCCGGGGTGGAACGCCGCGACACCCGGCCCCGCGAGCGCGGGGCCGGGTGTCGCCGTTCCGGTGCGAGCTCGCGTCAGCGCTCGCCGCGGCCGCCGCGCCTTCGCTCGCCGCCGCGCGCGCCGGGCGGCTCGCCGAAGTGCTGCCGCGTCACCTCCTCGCGCGGGTGGTACCCGTAGCGCGTGGCGCGGATCGCCTGCTGCTGCTCCGGCGCCCCAGGATAGCGATCTCCCGCGTAGCGACGCTGGTAGACGGGCAGCGGGGCGGGGCGCGGGGCGGCGCGTCGGTCCCAGCGGTCCCAGCCGGCTCGACGGGCCTCCCAGTCGCGGCCCCAGCGCTCGCCCCAGCGGGGCGGCGCCTCGGCGCGCCAT
This sequence comes from Anaeromyxobacter sp., assembly GCA_036391435.1. Classification (GTDB taxonomy): domain Bacteria; phylum Myxococcota; class Myxococcia; order Myxococcales; family Anaeromyxobacteraceae; genus Anaeromyxobacter. The sequence goes on from DASVZX010000145.1 coordinate 395, forward strand.
CCCCGGAAGTACGGCGGCGGCGCGCGGTAGTAGCGCACCGGGACGCGCAGCACGTACAGCGGCACCCGGTCGGCGGCCACGGGGTACCAGGGGCCGGCGTACCAGCTGCTCACGTACCAGCCGTCACCCTGGAACACCCAGTAGGCGCCGTCGTAGAAGAAGTAGTTCGAGCTCACCGCGGGGGCGTAGTAGACGGGGTAACCCGGGACGGGGACGAGCCGCGGATAGGCCGGCACGTTGACGCCGATCTGGACGCCCGGCAACGCGACGCCGACGCCGATCTGGACGCCGACCTGGGCCTCCGCCGCGCTCGTGGACCCGAGCAGGATCGCCGCTGCAAGGAGTAGATGGCGCATACCGTCCTCCGTTCGCTCGACTCGTTCACCCGCCATCCAGCATCTTCCGGGCCAGCGACGACCCGCGAGCGAGGACGGGCACTTGCGCCGCCCGTGGGCCGGGGGCCCGTGTGCACCCGGGCAACAGGCTCCGGGCGTGGGCGCCCCGCGGGGCTCACCCGCGTTGGGGCCGGCCGCGCGCCTCGGCGGCGGCGAGCATCGTCAGGCGCGACCTCACGAACAGGATGTGCTCGCGCAGCACGTAGAACGAGTCGGCGAAGCCGACCGGGATCCTGAGCGCGTCCGCCCGGCGCTCGACGGCCTCGAGCCGCTCGAGGAGCGCCGCGCGATCCTCGGTTGCGTGCTCCTTCACGTCGCGCTCGAGCTCGAGCAGCGCGCCGTAGATCCGGAAGAGCCGCTGGCGCACCCGCCACCGGTAGACCGTCGGGAGCGTGCGGAAGATGGGCACGAGCAGGATGACGAGCGGCACGAGGACCATGAGGAAGCGGTCCGCGAGGCTCGCCGCCCAGAACGGCATCATCCGGTAGAGCCAGCGCTTGCCCGACTCGTAGTACCGCTTCGCGTCGGCGCCGAGAGGGATGTCGTGCTCGCGCGGCGCGGGGAACTCGCCGGCCCGCTGCAGCAGGGAGGGCCGGCCGTGCACGTCGCGCATCGTCTCGAGGAGGAGGTCGGAGATCGCGGGGTGGAGGTCGGCGCGGGCGACGAGCTCCACGGAGGAGGCGAGGAGGTCGAGATCGGTCGCCGGGAGGTTCTTCGCGAGATCGTAGGCGCCCATCGGGATGACGACCCGGTCGAGGTCCTGGAAGCGCCGGAGGTACGCGTCGACCTGCGCGAGCTGGACCACCTTCACCCCGGGGCGCTGGACGAGATCGCGGATGACGCGCGGCGAGGCGGAGTCGCCCATGAGGAAGGCGGCGTCCACGCCGCCCGACGCCAGGGCGTCGCCGACGAGGTCGTCGTCGAGCTCGAAGAGGGTGGTCGGGCCGCCCGGCTCGATCCCGTTCGCCTTGAGGAGGTTCAGCGCGAGGACGCGCGTGCCGCTCCCCTCGGGGCCGACGACCACGTGCTTGCCGGCGAGCTCGGAGAGCCGCTCCGGCGCCTTCGCCGCGTACACGAGGATGTAGAGCGGCTGGCGGGAGATCGTGCCCAGGGAGGCGAGCGCGCGCCGCGCCTCCCCCGGCGCGGGGTCGGGGAGCTTCACGCCCACCTGGGCGAACCCGACGTCCACGTCGCCCTTCGGGTCGGCGAGGCGGCGGAGGTTCTCGAGCGAGCCGTTCGACGGGCGCAGCCTGAGCGTGACGCCGTTCCGCGCGAACGCCTTCTGGTACCGCTCCGCCACCCGCTGGAAGCTGCTCCCGTCCGGTCCCGTCGAGATGGTGATCGTGCGCGGCGCGGCGGGGCGGACGAGGTGCAGGAGCGCCCAGGTCGCGAGGACGAGGGCGAGGGCGAGGGGGAGGAGCGTGACGAGCAGGTCGCGCCCGGAGCGCTGGAGCAGACGCTCGATGCGGCGCGTGGTCCGTGAGGGGCTCATGGCGCTCCGCGGTTCTCGCAGAGCCCGGGCCCGGGCGCAATCGGCGCGACGCTGCCGGGCGAGGGCACGTCCCCCGCGCCGGCGGGCCGGGTGGCCTCCGGCGTCGACGGTGGGCTTCGACGACGCCGCGCGCCGCGTCTTCCGCCTCGATTGACGGCGCCCGCGGGTGGACTACGCTCGCCAGCCGCGCCCCGACGCTCCCGCCCCGTCGGCGCGCCCCGGGAGCCGCGCGTGAAGGTCCTCGTCACCGGTCCGTTCGGCAACGTCGGCTCGCACGCCGTCCCCGAGCTCGTGCGCGAGGGGCACGCGGTCCGCACGTTCGACCTCGACACGCCCGCGACGCGCAGGGTGGCGCGCGCGATCGGCGGCCGCCTCGACCTGCGCTGGGGCGACGTCCGCGACGCGCGGGCCGTCGCGGAGGCGGTCGCGGGCGTGGACGCGATCCTCCACCTGGCGGCGCTCATCCCGCCCGGCAGCGAGGAGCGGCCGGAGGACGCGCGCGCGGTGAACGTCGGCGGGACGGAGAACGTGCTGCGCGGCGCCGCGGCGCAGCGCTCGCCGCCGCGCGTCCTCTACACGTCGAGCCTCGACGTGCACGGCCGCACGCAGCAGCGGCCGCCGCCGCGCCGGGTGGACGATCCCCTCGAGGCGACCGACGCGTACACCGCCTCGAAGATCGCCTGCGAGGAGCGGATCCGCGCCTCGGGGCTGCCGTTCTGCATCCTCCGGCTCTCCGACGTGCCGGTGATCGGGCTCCGCGATCCGCACCCCATCATGTTCGAGATCGGGCTCCACAACCGGATCGAGTCGATGCACGCCGACGACGCCGCCGTGGCGCTCGCGCGCGCGCTGCGGACGCCGGAGGTCTGGGGGCGGGTCCTCTTCGTGGGCGGCGGCCCGTCCTGCCAGCTGACCTACCGCGAGTACCTCGCGAAGCTCATGCGGGCGATGGGGATGGAGCCGCTCCCCGACGAGGCGTTCAGCGACGCGGACTACGTCACCGACTGGCTCGACACGGCAGAGAGCCAGCGCCTGCTCGGGTACCAGCGGCGGAGCTTCGACGACATCGCGCGCGACGTCGCCGCGTGCCTCGGCTGGAGGCGCGCGCTCGTGCCGGTCGCGTCGCCGCTCGTGCGCAGGACGATGCTCGAGCTGTCTCCTTACTGGAAGCGGAGGGCCCGCTGAGGCGCGCGCCCGCGCCCCCGCCGCGCATCGGCCGCGCGCTCGCCCGGAGCGACGTCCGGGCGCGCTACGGCCCGGCCGCGCTCGTGGTGGGCGCCTCGGAGGGGCTCGGCGCCGCGTTCGCCGCCGCGCTCGCGGAGGCAGGGCTCGACCTCCTCCTCGTGGCGAGGCGGCCGGCGCCGCTCGACGCGCTCGCGCACGAGCTCCGCCGCGCGCACGGGGTCGCGGTGCGCGCGCTCGCGGCGGACGCGGGCGCACCGGGAGGCGCGGAGGCGATCCTCCGCGCCGCCGGGGCGCTCGACGTCGGGCTCGGCGTGCTCTCCGCGGCGGCCTCCGTCCAGGGCCCGTTCCTCGCGCTCGCCCCGGAGGTCCTCGAGCGCACGCTCGACACGAACTGCCGCGCGGTGACGGTGCTCGCGCACGGGCTCCTCGGCCGGCTCGCCCCGCGCGGGCGGGGCGGCCTCGTCCTCCTCACCTCGATGGCGGGGCTGCAGGGGACGGCGCAGGTGGCGCTCTACGCCGCGACGAAGGCGTACGTGCGGGTGCTCGCGGAGGGGCTCTGGGCGGAGCTCCGGCCGCGCGGGGTGGACGTGCTCGCCTGCTGCGCCGGCCGGGTGCGGACCCCGACGTACGAGGCGAGCGCGCCCGGCGATCCCGGGCGGCTCGCCCCCGCGCCGATGGAGCCGGGCGCCGTGGCGCGCGCCGCGCTCGCCGCGCTCGGGCGCGGCCCGGTCGTCATTCCTGGCCGGGCGAACCGGCTCGCCGCCTTCCTGACCTCGCGCCTTCTCCCGCGACGGACAGCGGTGTCGCTCGTGTCGCGCTCGACGCGCGCGATGTATCCCGGACCGGCCCCGGCGGGATCTCGTCGCTCGGCTCCGCCGGGCGGGCGAGGCGGATGACCGCGGGGCCGGCGCGGTGGAGGAGCTCGCCCGCGGCGCGCCGCAGGAGCGACGGGCGCCGGCCGTCCGGCAGCGGCAGCCTCCAGTGGTGCCCGATGAGCGCCATGTAGTAGCCGACCGTCTGCGCCGCGGTCGCGAAGTCGAGCGTCGAGAGCAGCTCGTCGGCGAGCCCGAACGGCATCGAGAGCGGGATGGGGCCGCGCGCGTACTCGACCGCCCAGACGCCGTCGGTGAAGTTCATGGCGCGCGCCTGGCCCGGCCCGACGTAGATCCGGTCTCCGGGCCCGTACACGCGCCTCTCGAACTGCCCCTCGCCGTAGTACCAGGTCTCGCCGTCGACGACGGTGTCCCAGAACCCCACCGCGTGGCGCCCGGAGTGCCCCTCGGAGCCGATCGGCGTGCCCCAGATCATGAGGTACTCGAAGATCGACGCGTAGTAGAGCTTCATCTGGATCATCGCGCCGCCGGCGATCGAGTAGACCCAGGGGAGCGACCGGTCGATGCGGCCGGGGTAGGCGTCCTCGATCGCGTCGGCGATCGCGTCGAACATGGCCGGCTTGGGCTTGCCGAGGCCCCTCAGCGCGCACGCGTGGATGACCTGCGGGTCGAAGAGGTAGTCCATGAAGCCTCCCGGGTGGCGGGGCAGTTCTACTGCGGCGGGCGCAAGGGGTCGATCGGGATGCTGGGGCTCCGCTCGCGGCGCGTCGCGGCCTCACCTCCGCGGCGCGGGCGCGAGCGCGACGCGCGGCGGGAACGGCGCCCGGGCCGGGAGCGCGCCGCCCGGGACGAGCCCGACGGCCATCGGGGAAGCGGCGGCGGTCCACGTCTCCTTCGCCACGTTCGCGGGCTCGTCGCCCTCGAACGCGAGCAGGCCGTACTTCCCGTAGTGCGGCAGCTTCCGCGCGAGGCCGGGGAGCGCGGCGGGGCGGTCCGCGCCCACGAAGGCGATCGCCTGCGCCGGATCGGCCGGGCTCCGCGAGGCCGCGACGACGGCGCGGTCGCTCCGGGCGAACGCGAGCTTGCCCGAGCGGAGGTCCGAAGGCCCCAGCACGGCGCCGTAGGGCGCGAGCGCCTCCGCCATGACGGGGCGGAGCCGGTTCTCCCAGCCGAGCACCCAGACCGCCTTCCCGGGGGGCACGCGCGGAAGGTCGGCGTCCAAGACGATCTCGACCCCCGGCGCCCTCCAGGCCTCGGCGAGCGCGCGGTAGGCGGCGAGGAGGGCGGGGGGCGCCGAGGAGGGCAGCACGAGGACGCGGCGCGCGGCGCCGAGGGCGCCCGAGAGGGCCGGCGGAAGCTCCGCGGGATCGACCCGGCGGAACACGTCGAACTCGGGATCGACGTCGACGCGGGTCGGCGCCTCCGAAACCGGGATCGTGAAGCGCTGCCGGCCCTCGGTCATCCGCACCGTGCGCCGCACCGCCTCCGCCCCTGAGGGCAGGGTGAGGTAGACCGGGACGTCGATCGCGTACGGCGCGTCCGGCTGCGCCTGCGCGAGCACGAGCTCGACCGCGCGCCCGTCGCCCTGCGCCACCACCTTCGCGGACTCCACCCGCAGCGCCGGCGCGCCCGGGCGATCGATCCACTGCGCGAGGAACGCGGAGAGGTCCTCGCCGGCGGCGGCGCCCATCGCGCGCGCCACGTCGGCGAACGACGCCTCGCGAAACTTCTCCTCGCGGTAGAGCGTCCGCAGCGCGTCGACGAACCTCGCGTCGCCCATCCGCTCGCGCGCCATGTGGAAGATCATCAGCACCTTGTCGTAGCCGATCGCCTGCGTCCGGGGATCGTGGCGCGCGCGGAACTCGCGGACCGCGAGCTCCCGGTTCTCGCCGACGTAGTCGGCGTAGCGCTGCAGCGCGGTCCGGCGGTACTCGGCGCCGCGGCCGGCCTGCTCCGCGAGGAGGTGGTCGGCGAGATAGGCGGTGAGCCCCTCGGACCAGTTCCCGCGCCGCGGATCGACGTAGACGCCGTTTCCCCACCAGTCGTGGAGGATCTCGTGGGGATAGCTCGTGTCCACGATGAACGGCAGCCGGAGGACCCGCGGCCCGAGCAGCGTGAACGACGGCATCCCGAAGCCCGTCTCCCAGAAGTTCTCGACGACCGCGAACTTCGGGTACGGGTACGGCCCGAGGAGCCGGTCGTACATCTCGAGGTACCGGGCGCCCGCGGCGAGGTAGCGCTCGGCGAGGGCGGGATCGTCCTCGCGGAGGAACGCGAGGAGCGCGACCGGGCCCGCCTCGCGTCCGTGCTCGGTCCACGCGCCGGCGACGAGGTAGACCTCCTGCTGCGGCTCCGGGCTCTCCCAGCGCACGCGCGTGCCGTCGGCGCCGCGCTCGTGCGCGACCCGGCGGCCCTGGGACACCGCGTCCCAGCCCGGCGGCACCCGCACGTCCAGCGTGAAGGCGACGAGCTCGTCGGAGAGCTCCGGCACCCAGCGCGTCGCGCCGGAGAGGAGGACGCCCTCGGGCGAGACGAGCCCGGGGGTCTCGCGCATGCTCGCGGCGTACTCGGGGCCGCTCTCCTCGACGGGGTGGAACACCGCTCCGCCATAACGGATCGTGAAGGTCCGATCGCCGGGCGCGAGGGTGACGGCGAAGTGCTCCACCGGCACCGGCGCCGGCCCTCCGGCGTCCGGGTCCGCGGGGAGCGCCGGCCCGACCGGCGATCGCGCGAGCGGCGGGCCCGAGCCGGTGCGCTCCGGGGAGAGCCCGGCGTGGAGCGTGAAGACGACCCGGTCGCCCAGGCGGGCGCGGAGCCGGGGCGAGAGCGTCACCGCGTCCTCGACGAGGAGGGTACGGCGCTCCGGCACGAGCGTGACGTGCAGGTCGTGCTGGACCGCGGCGGTCGAGGGCGCGCGCGAGGCGTCGGGCGTGCCGGCGCGGAGCGGGGCCGCGCGCGGCCGGCCGGTGCAGGCGAGGCCGAGCGCGAGGACGGGGACGAGGAGGCGCGGGACGCGGGGGCTCATGGGCTCTCCGGCACCCTGCGCGACGGGGACGAGCGTCGCGCGCAGAAAATCGGGTGCACGGCAGCCCCGCGTGGGATCCCCCTCCCGGCAGCCGGCCGGAGGGGCGCACGTTCGGGCTCTCGCTCCCGCGATCGTCCCGCAGGACCGCCGCGCGGCGCGGGTGGGCGCGGTCCCTCGCGCCGCGGCCCGGGGCGTCAGGCGTACAGCCGCCGGAGCTCCTCGACGCGCGCGCGGAGCTGCGCGACCACGTCGGGCGGCGCCTCGACCGTCGCGTCGCCGCCGTGCCCGAGGACGACGCCGAGCAGGTAGTTCCCGGGCGTGACCTTCAGCGTCACGCTCACGGTCCCGTCGGCGTTCTCCCGCGCGCGGCCGTGGCGCTCGCGCGCGAGCCGCGCGGCGCTGCCGCGGAAGCGGAGCGTCACGTCGCGCTCCGCGCCCGACTCGAAGTAGAGACTCCGCCGCGCGTACCGCGCGAGGGGCGGCCCGCGGTGCTCGCCGAACACGCGCGTGCCGGGCTCGACGGCGACGATCCGGTCGAGCCGGAAGAGGTGCTCCGCCTGCCTCGCGACGTTCCAGGCGGCGAGGTACCACGCGCCGTCGCGCTGGAAGAGGAGCCTCGGCTCGACGACGCGCCTCGCGGCGGCCCCGTCCGCGACCGCCCGGTACTCGAGGGTGGTCTCGACGCGCGCGTCGATCGCCTCGCGCAGCGCGCCCGCCCACGGGCCGGGCGGCTCGGGCGCGACGTCGAGCCCGGCGGCGAGCCGGTCCGCGATCGGGCGGAGCGGCTCGGGGATCGTCCTGCGGAGCTTGCGGGCCGCCTCGCGCGCGGGCTTGCCCGCGTCCTCCTCGAAGGGCGACAGCGCAGCGAGGAGGACCGCGCCCTCCGCGAGGGAGAGCGCCGGCGGGGTCCCGAACGGCTCGGCGTAGAGCGCGTGGACCTCGCCGTTCTCGACGTACAGGTCGAGGAGCTGGTCGGCCTCGCCCGGATCAACCCACAGCGAGGCGAGCGCGTCGACGTCCTCGACGACCTGCCTCGCGGAGCGCGCGCCGGTGAGCCTGGCCGCGTCCGCGAGCGGGACGCCGCGGCCCCTGCGCGCGGCGGACGCGGCCGCGGCGAAGAGGAGGAGCAGGCGGCGGACGCGCCGGAGATCGTAGGCGGCGGTCACGGGGTTCCCCCCGCGCCCGTCTCCATCATCGACGCGAGGATCTCGCGCGCCGCCGCACGGCCCTCCGGCGGGTCCACGAGCTCCGCCTCCGGTCCCCACGCGAGCGCCTGGCGCGCGAGGCCGCGCAGGTTCCGCACCTCGAGCCGCGCGACGCGCGCGCCCGACGCGTCCGCCGTCACCCGCGCGCCGGGCAGGAGCTGCCGCGCGATCCCGGCGAGCGAACCGCGGAACCGGACCGTCGCCGCGACCGGGGCGTGCACCTCGTAGTCCCAGACCTGCTGACGCGACCAGCGCCGGACGTCGAAGCCGTCCGGGACGTCGTAGTCGCCCGCCGCGCCGCGCCGCGCCCGGGCCGCCGCCTCGTCCGCCGGGAGCTCGATCTGCCGCAGCGCGCGCACGCGCGAGAGGTAGAAGACGCGCGTCGCCTTCCGGAGGTGGTCGTGGCCGACGAAGATCCACTCCGCCCGGCGGCGCGCCCAGCCGTACACGTCCACGTCGCGCTCGACGACCTCGGCCGACGCGACCCGCCAGTAGGAGATCCGGATCCGCCTGCGGCGCTCCCAGGCGTCGACGAGCCTGGGGAGGAGCCGCTCGCCGTCGCTCCCGCGCGGCGCCGCGAGCTCCTCGGTCGCCGCGGCGCGGGGTGGGAGCCCCTTCGCGCCGACGACGAGCTTCCGGAGCGCGCTCTCGAGCTCGTCGCCCATCGGGTGGAGCGAGAGCCGCAGCGCCGCGACGCCGGCCGTCCAGACCGCCGCGGCCTCGTCCGGCCCGAGCTCGACGGGCGCGAGCGTGGAGGTCCTCGCGTCGATGGTGTAGCCGACCTGGTCGCGGCCGCCGAGCTCCTCCGTCTCGAGGTTGAACCCGAGCCGCTTCAGCGCGTCCTTGTCCCGCGTGAGCTTGCGCTCGGCGGCGTCGGGCTTCCCGCCGTAGTCGTTCGGGAACGCCGCGAAGATCTCCCCGCGGGTGACCGGCTCCGAGCGGTCGAGGATCCAGGCGGCGAGGCGGAGGAGCCGCGCCTCGTGGGGCTTCTTCGACGTGCGGGCCTTGGGCATGGAGGTGACCCCGCAGTCTAGCCCAGCGGGCGCGCCGGCTCGCGGGCGAAGGGCGCGCGCGTCGGGGAGGCCGGCCGCCGGCCCTCCGGATCCTTACGCTGAGGAGCGGGTGGTGCGGCGCCCGGCGGCGCGGGCGCGGCATCACGCGGGGGAGGGGAAGATGAGAGAGACCACGGTGAGGTTTCCGGACCTCATGCTGCTCGTCGGGACGCGCGTGGCGCTCGGCGTGGGCATCGGGCTGCTCGTCGGCGGGAGGCTGGACGAGCGGACGCGCAAGGGCGCGGGCGCCGCGCTGCTGATCGTGGGCGCGCTCACCACGGTGCCGATCCTGCTCAACGTGCGCGGGGGCTCGGCGGGCCTCTTCGCGAGAGAGGCCGAGGCGCGGCGGCGGGGGGAGGTGGGCCCGGGGACGGCCCGCCCCGGCGGCGGCGCGGTCGAGGGCGCGCCGACGCCGTAGTCGCTTCATCGGCGGCAGGCCCGCATCAGCGGGCGACGGAGGCGGGGCGATCACCCTCCACGCCAGCGTCGCTCGACAGCGGGATCCAGAAGCTCACGACGGCGCCGCCGCCCGGCCGGTTCCGCGCCTCGACCGTTCCGCCGTGCGCCTCCACGAGCCGCCGGACGATCGCGAGCCCGAGGCCCGTCCCTCCGCGGCGCCGCGTGAAGAACGGATCGAACGCGCGCGGGAGGTCGTCGAGGGAGAAGCCGGGGCCTCGATCGGCGACGGAGAGCTCGACGCCCGGCGCGCCGTCGCGCTCCGCGAGGACGCCCCCCACCTCGATCTCGGTGGCCGGGGCCGCGTGCTGCGCCGCGTTCTCGACGAGGTTCTGCACCACCTGGGCGATGCGACCGGAGTCCACCCGCGCCCGGGCGAACCCTTCGCCGACCCGGTCGCGAATCGCGATCCCTCGCGCCGCGGCGTGCGGCTCGACGGTCCGGATCGCGCTCGCGACCACCTGCCCGAGGTCGGCGGACGCGAGGTCCAGCCCGGGGGGCTTGCCGTAGTCGAGCAGATCGCGCATGAGCCGGCTCAGCCGCTCGACCTCGCCCCGCAGCGTCTCCACGAACGGGCCGAGCGCGTCGCTCCCCGACACGCGCGCCTCCATGGCGTCCACGGTCGCGGAGATCGCGAACAGGGGGTTGCGGACCTCGTGCGCGACGCCGGAGACGACCGTCCCGAGCGCGGCCATCAGCTCGGAGCGCCGGAGCGAAGCCTCCAGCCGCACGAGCGACGTGACGTCCCGGGCGACGATGATGATGCGCTCGAGCTCCGGGGACTCGGCGGCCAGGAAGCTCGCCGAGAGCTGCCACTCCTTGCCTCGCTCGCTCCGCACCTGCCGCGACGCGCCGCCGCGAGCTCCCGCGGCGGACCGGGCGAGCTCCGCGATCGCCTGCCACGGTTGCCACGAGGCGATGGACGCGATGGGACGGCCGATCAGCTCGTGGAACTCGAGGCCGAGCAGCTTCTGGGCGCCGCGGTTGAGCCGCGTCACGCGCCCGTCGACGGCCAGCACCACGATCGGGAGCTCGATCGCGTCGAACGTCTGGCGCCACTCCGACGCCGCCTTGACGAGCGCGTCGCCTCCGTGACGTTCCGACCGGAAGCTCCAGAATCGACGCTTCACCATGACGGAGCGCTCAGGATCGCCGCCGCGCGATGCCGTGCTGCTTCAGCTTCTGGTAGAGCGTGCTCCTCGGAACGCCGAGGCGGACGGCAGCGTCCCCGACGTGCCCCTGCACCGCCTCGAGCGCCGCCTCGATCGCCCTCCGCTCCAGTCCGGCGAGCGTCGCCGACGCCGGCGCCGCAGCCGCCGCCCCTGCGGCGTCGAAGAGGAGGTCGTCCGGCCCGAGCACGGGCCCCTCGCCGAGGAGCACGGCGCGGTCCAGGACGTTGCGCAGCTCGCGGACGTTTCCCGGCCAGGCGTGCGCGCGCAGCCGCTCGAGCGCAGCGTCGGACAGCGTGAACGCTCGGCCGGTCTCGCGCGCCAGGATCTCGAGGACCTTCTCCGCGACGAGCGGGACGTCCTCGGGTCGCTCCCGGAGCGCGGGGAACGTGAGCGGGATCGCGTTGATCCGGAAGTAGAGGTCCGCCCGGAAGCGCTCCTCGGCGACGAGGCGCGCGAGATCGCGATGGGTCGCCGCGATCAGGCGCACGTCCACGTGGCGGTCCTGCACCTCGCCGAGCCGGCGGAACCGCTTCTCCTCGAGCACCTTGAGCAGCTTGGGCTGCACCTCTCGATCGATGTCGCCGATCTCGTCGAGGAACACCGTACCGCGGTGCGCCGACTCCAGGAGGCCGACCTTCGCCGTCGTGGCCCCGGTGAAGGCGCCCCGGCCGTGGCCGAAGAGCTCCGTCTCGAGGAACTCCCTGGAGAGCCCCGCGCAGTTGAGATCGACGAGGGGCTCCTCGTCGCGAGGGCCGTTCGCGTGGAGCCACCGCGCGAGGACGCCCTTCCCCGAGCCCGTCTCCCCCCGGATCAGGATGGGGCTGTCCGAGTCGAGGACGCGCCGGGCTCGCTCCGCGAGGGCCCGGATCGCGGGGCTCGTGCCGACGAAGGGGTCGAGCGCGCTCCTCGCGGAGCTCGCGCGTGCGACGCGCTGACGCTGCCGGTTCCGGCGGTTCTCGATCGCGCGCTCGAGCGTGACGAGCAGCGCGGCCAGGGCCACCGGCTTCGTCAGGAAGTGCTCGGCGCCCTCCTTGATGGCCCGGACGGCCAGGTCGATCGTCCCGTGGCCGGTGAGGATGACGATCGGCACGTCGGGCTCGAGCGCCTGCAGGGCGGAGAGGTGCTCGACCGCGTTGCCGTCCGAGAGCTGGAAGTCGAGGACCGCGGCGTCGGGAGGCGAGGTGCGGAACGCGTCCACCGCGCCCGCCAGCGTCTCCCTCGCCTCGACCTCGAAGCCCTTCGCCTCGAGAAAGCTTCCGACCGCGCGCAGGATCGCGGTATCGTCGTCGACGAGGAGAATGCGGCTGTTGCCCACGCCCGAGCGACTCTAGCGCATCCGGGCGCCGGCCGCGTGGGCCGGGCAGACCCCGGAAGCGAGGAATCTCCCCGCCTCGACCTGCCGCGCATGCCTCTCCCTGACCCCCGTTCCCCGCGGAAGCCCGGCGCTCCCGCGCCTCGCGGTCCCGTCGTCGTCGCGGTGCTGGTCCTGGCCTGCATCGCCGCGGCCGGCCTGCTCTCGCTGCGCCAGTACCGGACGGAGGTTCGCGGCGAGATCGCGGAGCATCTCCGCTCGATCGTCGAGGCCAGGGCGAGCGAGATCGCGCACTGGCGCGAGGAGCGCCTGTCCGCCGGACGCAGCCTCGCCGGCCACCCGCTCGTCGCGCGCGCGGCGCGGGAGGCGGCGCGCGGCTCGACCGCGGCGCGCGCGGAGCTGCTCGCCTGGTGTGCCTCGCGGCTCGAGCGCGAGGAGTACGCCGCCGTCGTCGTCTTCGGCGCCGACGGCGCCCCGCTCGTCGCGGCGGGACCGGAGAAGGCGAGCGCGCTCCAGGAGGCCCGGCTCGCCCCGGTGACGGGCGAGCGCTCCGTCACGATGAGTGACCTGCACGCGGACGCGGGCGACTCCCCCCACCTCGACCTCGTCGCGCCGCTCCTGCCGACGGGCGGGACGCCGATCGCCCACGTGCTGCTGAGGATCGAGCCCGCGGGCCACCTCGCCCTCGTCCTCCAGTCCTGGTCGGAGCGGACGAGCGCGAACCGGGTCGTGCTCGTGCAGCGGACGGGGGCCGGGGCGTCCGTCTTCGGGTCGACGCACCCCGGGACCAGCGCGACCGCGTTCGGCCCCGTGCCTCTCGATCGGCGTGAGCTCGTGGTCGCGCGCGCGGCCCGGGGCGAGCAGGGCGCCCTGGAGGGCGTCGACGCGCGCGAGGCCCGGGTCCTCGCGAGCGCGGTGCAGGTGCCCGGCACGCACTGGACCGTCGTGGCCCAGACGGCCGCCTCGAGCCTGGACCGTCCCGTGCGCGCCCGCGCGCTCTGGCTCGCCGCGCTCGGCGCCGCGCTGGCGGTGATCGTCGGGGCCGGCGCCCACCTCTGGTGGTGGCGGCAGCTCGATTCCTTCCGTCGCCATCAGCGCGAGCACGAGCTCCGGCAGCTCGCGCTGGAGCGGCACTTCGCCTACCTGACCCAGCACGCGAACGACATGCTGATGCTGCTCGGGGGAGACCTCCGGATCGCCGAGGTGAACGATCGTTGCGTGGCGGCGTACGGGTACGAGCGAGACGAGCTCCTCGGGCGGCACGTCCGGGACGTCCTCGCTCCGCGGGCCCGCGCCGGGCTCGCGGCCCGGTTCGCCGCGCTGGAAGCAGGCGAGGCGCAGCGCTTCGAGACGAGCCACGTCCGGCGCGACGGAACCACGTTCCCCGTGGAGGTGAGCGCGCGCGTCATCGAGGTCGAGGGAGAGCGCTACTTCCAGGCGGTCGTCCGGGACATCACGGAGCGCAAGCAGGCCGAGCGCACGATCCGCGACAACGAGGAGCGTCTCGAGCTGGCTCTCGAGACGAGCGGGCTCGGGATCTGGGACCTCGCCGTCGAGCGGGACGAGGTGCACGTGAGCCCGAGGTTCCTGGAGATGCTCGGGTATCCGGCGGGGGAGCTGCGGTCCGGCGAGGCGATACGGGGGCTCGTCCACCCCGACGATCGCGCGGCCGCCAAGAAGCGGTGGACCGCGCTGCTCGACGGGACGGTCCCGCTGTTCGAGGCGGAGATGCGGCTGCGCGCCCGGACGGGCGAGTGGAGGTGCGTGCTGAACCGGGCGCGGGTGATCCGGCGAGGCGGCGGCGGCGGAACCCGCGTGATCGGGACGCTCTCGGACCTCACGGAGCGGAAGACGATCCAGGCCCGCCTCGAGCTCACGGATCGCATCGCCTCGCTCGGCGTGCTCGCCGCGGGCGTGGCGCACGAGATCGCCAGCCCGCTCGCGAGCCTGGCGTCCGGCCTCGAGCTCGCGCGGGGGTCGATCGCGCGCGTCACCGCGGCCTCCGCGCTCGCGCCCGTGCTCGGCGCCGGCGAGCGCGACGCCCCCGGGAGCGTCACCGCCTTGCTCGGCGAGGCGCGGCTGGCGCTCGACGACGCGCAGCGGGCCTGCGATCGGCTGCGGGCCGTCGCGAGCGATCTGACGAGCTTCTCCGGCTCCGACGACGCGACGCGACCGCTGGACGTGCCGGAGGTGGTCGGGTCCGCCGTCGGGCTCGCGCGAGCGACGCTCCAGGCACGCGCGAGGCTGTCGCTCGGCCTGTCCCCCGTGCCGCCCGTCGAGGCGAGCGCGACGCGACTCCGACAGGTCTTCCTGAACATCCTGCTGAATGCCGCGCAGTCCATCCCGGAGGGGGCCGCGGACGGCAACGAGATCCGGGTCGCCACGACGGTGGACGCGTCCGGCCGGGTCGTGGTGGAGATCCGCGACACCGGGTGCGGCATGCGACCGGACGTGCAGGCGCGCATCTTCGATCCCTTCTTCACGACCAGGCCGGCCGGCGCCGGCCTCGGGCTCTGGATCTGTCATGGCATCGTGACGGGTCTCGGCGGCGAGGTCCGGGTCGAGAGCGAGCCGGGCAAGGGCACCGCGTTCCAGGTGCTGCTCCCGCCGGCCGAGGCGGCTGCCACCTCGGGCCCAAGCGTCGGCGCGTGAGCTCCGTCCCTCGGACCTTCGCGCACACGGCGCTCCCGCGGGCGCCCGGTCCGCCGAGTCCAGCTTCCAGACGAGCGTCCAGATCCGGGACGGCGAGGCCTGGATCTCCCGTCGCTCGCGCGGCGAACCTCGCGCCGTTCCGGTCGCGCCGCGAGCACGCCGCCTGGCGTGCCGCTTGCGTAGGGATCGGCGCGTGGGCGATCGAATCCTGCTCGTCGAAGACGAGGCCACGACCCTCTCCGCGCTGCGCGACTACTTCGCGCACATCGGCTACGACGTCGACTGCGCTCGCGCGCGCGACGAGGCCGTCGAGCGGCTCGCCTCGACCCGCTACCCCGTCGTGATCGCCGATCTCCTCCTGTCGAAGGACGGAGGAGGCGCGTACGAGGGCCTCGACGTCGTCGAGCGGGTGCGCCGCGATCACCCCGGCACGCGCGTGGTGGTGCTCACCGCCTGCGGCGCGGAGCTCGAGCCCGAGGCCCGGCGCCGCGGCGCCGACTGCTTCCTGGAGAAGCCCCAGCCCCTCGCCCGTCTCGCCGAGATCGTCCGGACGCTCTGCCGGGGGCGCGCATGAGCGCCGGCGCCACGATCGACACGACCGTCGGGGACGCCCGCGCGAACGATCGCGAGGCGGCGCTGCAGCTGTTCGCGGCCGAGGCCCAGGACCTGGTCGCGAGGGCCGAGGGCGAGCTCGACCAGCTGGAGTCGCGACCGGAAGACCTCGAGATCCTGGACGGCCTCCTGCAGCTCGTGGTCCGCCTCGAGGGGGCCGCCGGGCGAGCGAGCTTCGACGCGGCGCGCGAGCTGATGCGCGGGCTGGCCCGGCTGATCGAGCGCCTGCGCACCCTCGGGCGCGCCGCCGCCGCGGAGCACTTCCGCCTGCTCCAGCGGACGCTCGCGGTGCTGGCGGAGTCGACCGCGGACTGCGTGACCGGCGCGACCGCTCCGCACCCGGAGATGGCCGTCCTCGGCGAGCAGCTCGCCCAGGCCGTGGCCGAGACGACCGCCGGAGAACCGGAGACGCCACACCAGAGCATCGACCTCGCCCTGTGGTCCGTCGTGGCCGGCGTCGCCGCCGGGGCCGAGGTGGAACGCAGGGAAACCCGAAAGGAGAAGCAATCGTGAGCTGGCTCAACGGATTGAAGGTGAGGACCAGGCTGCTCGCCGTCTTCCTGGCGATGTCCGCGATCACGGCCGTCGTCGGCCTGGTCGGGATCGAGAACATGTCCACGATGACGGGCATGTCGCAGCAGATGTACGAGCGGGAGGTGCTCGGGCTCTCGTACGTCAAGGAGGCCGACATCCAGGTGTCGGCGCTGGTGCGGGCGGAGAAGAACATGCTCCTCGCGTCGACGGAGCAGCAGCGCACCACCTTCGCCGAGCGCCACGCGGCCGCCGAGAAGGAGGTCTTCGCCAACCTCGACAAGGCGGCGCCGCTCATCCGCACCCAGCTCGGACAGGACGCCATCGAGAAGGTCCGGAAGGCGTGGAACGACTACCTGCCCCTCAGCAAGAGGATCCAGGAGCTGGCGCGCGCCGACGGTCTCCAGGCCTCGCGCCCGGCGGTCGAGCTCTCGATGGGGCCCGCCCACGCGGCGCTCGAGAACCTCGACGCGGCCGTCGCCCAGGTCGTCAAGCTCAAGGAGGGTCACGCGAAGGAGTTCTTCGAGGAGACGCAGTCGCTCTACCAGCAGAGCCGCCTCTACATGGTGCTCCTCATCGCGGGCAGCGTCCTCGCGGGCATCCTGCTCGGCGTCATCATCACGATGGGGCTCACGAGGCAGCTCGGCGGGGAGCCGGCGTTCATCGCCGAGGTGGCGCGCCGGATCTCCGAGGGCGATCTGACCGTGAAGATGGAATCCGGGGCGACGGTCGACACCGGCGTGTTCGCCGCGATGAAGGCGATGGTGGAGAAGCTGACGCGCGTCATCGCGGAGGTGCGCGGCGGCGCCG
The DNA here is from genome assembly GCA_036391435.1 of Anaeromyxobacter sp. Lineage (GTDB taxonomy): Bacteria > Myxococcota > Myxococcia > Myxococcales > Anaeromyxobacteraceae > Anaeromyxobacter. The sequence goes on from DASVZX010000145.1 coordinate 17,127, forward strand.
ACGCGCTGAGCGCCGCCGCCGGCCAGGTCTCCGCCACCTCCCAGAGCCTGTCGCAGGGCACGGGGGAGCAGGCAGCCTCGGTCGAGGAGACGACGAGCTCGCTGGAGGAGATGAGCGCCTCGATCACCCAGAACGCCGAGAGCGCGCGCCAGACCGAGCGGATGGCGCTCAAGGGCGCTCGCGAGGCCGAGGAGAGCGGCAACGCGGTGCGGGAGTCGGTGGAGGCGATGAAGCTCATCACCGAGCGGATCTCCATCATCGAGGAGATGGCCTACCAGACGAACCTGCTCGCGCTGAACGCGGCGATCGAGGCGGCACGCGCGGGCGAGCACGGCAAGGGGTTCGCGGTCGTGGCGACCGAGGTGAGGAAGCTCGCCGAGCGCGCCCAGAAGGCCGCGAAGGAGATCTCGGAGCAGGCGGGGACGAGCGTGCGGGTGGCGGAGCGCTCCGGCCAGCTCCTCGTCGAGCTGGTGCCGTCCATCAAGAAGACGGCCGAGCTGGTGCAGGAGGTGGCCTCGGCGAGCCAGGAGCAGTCGAGCGGCGTGTCGCAGATCAACAAGGCGATGTCGCAGGTGGACCAGATCACGCAGCGAAACGCGTCGGCGTCCGAGGAGCTGGCCTCGACGGCGGAGGAGATGTCGAGCCAGGCCGAGGGGCTGCAGGCGCTGGTGGCGTTCTTCCAGGTGAGGGACGAGTACGGCCAGGCCGGCCGGCGGCCCGCGCTCCCGACGCCGCAGCCTCACGCGCCCACCGTCCCGGTCGCTCACCTCGCTCCGGTGGCGCTGCCCCACCCGACCTCCGGCAAGACTGCGAAGCCCAACGGCCACGCCGCCGATCACGGGTTCCAGCGCTTCTAGGGAAGGAGAGGGCCCGTGAGCTCCGCGACCGAGGTGACCGAACGGCAGCAGTACCTGTCGTTCTCGCTGGCCGGCGGCGACTACGCCGTCGGCATCCTGAAGGTGAAGGAGATCCTGCAGTGTGAGGACATCACGAAGGTGCCGGCCACGCCCCGGTCGATCCGGGGCGTCATCAACCTGCGCGGCGGCGTCGTCCCCGTCGTGGACCTGGCGGTGAAGTTCGGGCTGCCCGAGGCCTCGGTGACGAAGCGCACCTGCGTCCTCGTGATGGAGACCGCGTTCGACGGAGTCCCCGCGGTCGTGGGCGTCGTCGCGGACGCGGTGAGCGAGGTCATCGATCTCGCCGACGAGGACATCGAGGCCCCCCCGAGCTTCGGGACGGGGGTCAGGGTCGACTACCTGCGCGGGATGGGCAAGGTCGGCCGCGGGCTCGTCCTCCTGCTCGACATCGACCGCCTGCTCTCCGCCGACGAGCGGGAGCTCGCGGCGTCGCTCGAGCGGGAAGACCCCGCTCCGGAAGCGATCGGCGATCCGCCGCCCATGGTCGCCGAGGCGCAGGCGGCGCCCGGGGCCGAGGGCGCCCAGGTGACGTGACGCGGCCCGGCGGAGCCGCCGCCCCTCTCCACGCGGCAGACGTCACAAATCCCCTCCAGCGCCGTCCCATCCCTTCGAAAGCCGAGCCTCACTCCACGAGGCGCTGAGGGGATGGGCACGTCCGGCACCGTCCGGCGAGCGAGGTTCGCCTCGTGAGCCGGCCGGAGCGTGCAGCCGCCGGCCGCGCGCCGACGGCCGTGCCTGCGGAGGGGACCTTGAGAGCACCGCCCGACTTCAGAGAGGAGCTTCACCCGGAGGAGATCGTCCGGAGGCCGTCTCGCCATCCATGGCTCGCCACGCTCGCGATCGTCGTCTGCACGGTGACGATCGCGATGCTGCTGCGGGCGCTCGACACGCTCGGCAGGGACGGGCCGGCGAGGGCTGACGGCCCGGGTGCTGTGCAGCGCGCCGGGGCTCCCCTCGCCGGGGGCGCGGACGCGAAGGAGGCGGAGCGCACGGTGGCGCGGGAGGGCAGATGAGCGTCCTCGAGGCGGGGATGGTGGTCTGCTTCGGGGCGAGCTGGCCGGTCGCCGTCCTGAGGACGCTGAAGACGAAGAGCGCGTACGGCGCGGCGGACGCCCTCCTCGCGCGTCCGGAAGCAAGTTGACATCGTAACGAGCATACGTTCACGATGCTGGAGCGCTCGGCGCCCCGGCGACGCCGTCGCGCGTCGCGGCCGCGTCCTCGGCCCTGACGCCCGGCGCGCGGCGCGATCCGACGCCAGGAGGATGGAGTCATGAAGGCCTGCTTCCCCGTCGCTCACGACCGCGGGCTCGAGAGCCGCGTGTACCCGCATCTCGGCTCCGCGCCGTGGTTCCTCCTCGTCGACACGGAGACCCGGGCGACCCTCGCGATCGCGAACCCGGAGCGGGGGTCCGCGCACGGGCGCTGCCACCCCCTCGACGTGATCGCGGACGAGAAGCTGGACCTGCTCGTCGTGAGCGGGATCGGCGGGGGAGCCCTGGATCGGCTCCGCGCAGCGGGCGTCCGGGTCTACCACACCGCTCGCGCCACCGTCGGCGAGGCGCTCGACGCCATCGCCCGCGGCGCGCTCCCGCCGGTCGTCCCGGGCGACGCGCTCGCCGGTGGTTTCGGCCGCAGGCGTGGCCCCGGCCACGCTCACCACGGCCGGCGCGGCGCGGGGCACGGCCCTCACCACGGCTGCCGCGGCGGGTGCGGCGCGTAGCGGGACCGAGCCCGGAGGACCCGGATGGCCCGGCCGCGCACGCCAGGGAGGGACACCGCGGCGCCTTCGTCGAGCGACTTCGACGCGAGGGCGAAGACCTGGGACGAGGACGCGGCGAAGCACGAGCGGGCACGGCGCGTGGCCGCCGCGATCGCCGCGCGCGTGCCGTCGCTCGAGCGGAGGAGGGTGCTCGAGTACGGCGCCGGGACGGGCCTCCTCGGCCTCGCGCTCCAGCCGCTCGTCCGCGAGGTGACGCTCGCGGACGTCTCCCGCGAGATGCTCGCCGTCGCCGACCGGAAGATCGCCGCGGGCGGGCTCCGGAACGCGACGACGCTGCTCCTCGACCTCACCTCGTCGCCGGCGCCCGGGCCGCCGTTCGACCTCGTCTGCACCCTCATGACGCTGCACCACATCCCGGACACCGGCGCGATCCTCCGAGCGTTCCGGGCGGCGCTGTCGAGCGGGGGCGCGGTGTGCATCGCGGATCTCGATCGCGAGGACGGCGCGTTCCACGGGCCGGGCTTCACGGGCCACGACGGGTTCGATCGCTCCGAGCTGCGGGAGAAGCTGGAGAGGAGCGGGTTCGCGGACGTGCGCTTCGAGACCGTGTTCGAGGTGAACAAGGTGACGGCCGCGGGTCCCCGCGCGTTCCCGGTGTTCCTCGCGACCGCCGTCCGGACGTGATCCGCCGGCGCGGACCGGGTGCGTCACGCGAGCCGGCGAGCCGCCGCGCCGCGGCCGGCCCGGCGCGGCCGCGCGCTGGAGCGCGCTTGACGGTTGCGCACATATGTTCATAATGCGGTCGAGCTCCCCCGAGGCGGTCAGGAGACCCAGGCCATGAACCTCTGCATCCCCGTCGACGTCGACCGCGGCCTCGAGAGCCCGGTCTGCGCGCACTTCGGCTCCGCGCCCGCGTTCATGATCGTCGACACCGCGACGCACCTCTGCCGGGCGATACCGAACGGAAACGAGCACCACGCCCACGGGATGTGCACCCCGGTCGCCGCGCTCCTCGAGGAGCGCGTCGAGGGCGCGGTCGTGGGGGGCATCGGGATGGGCGCGCTGCGGAAGCTCAACGCCGCGAACATCCCCGTGTTCCGTTCGGAGCACGCGACGGTCGCCGAGACCCTCGCCGCCTGGAAGGCGGGGACCTTGAAGATCCTCGAGCCCGCCCAGACGTGCGCCGGGCACGGGCACGGGCAGGGGCACGGCCACGGCCGCTCCTGACCGCACCCGAGGAGCACCCGCGCGCGACGCCCGCGCCCGGGCACGACCCGTCGCGCCCGCGAGCGGCGCGAGCGGCGCGAGCGGAACGAGCTTCCTCCCGCAGGCGCCGCACCGGGTGGGGCTCGCGAGCGAGCGGTCCAGAGGCGAGGAGGCGACGGCTCGGCGCGGGATGGCTGCCGGTCGAGCGGAGACGTTCGCATCGGCTCGACCATGCGTAAAGTCTGAATTGCCGTGCGCTCACGCGATCACGCGCTCGGCGGTCCGCCGGGGTCGTCCGAGGTCCCGGTGTCCTCGCGCTCGACGCCGGGGAGCGCCGACCGCCGCGGCGATGGACCGCAGCCGTCCTGGCGTCCGAAGCGGAAGTGACGAAGCCCTGCGGAGGATGGCGTCATGTGGAATCCGGCAAGTCCGACGAGGCGGGCGCTGGCCCTCCTGATGGCCGCGGCGGTCGCCTTCCTCGGGGTCGCGCTGCTGCTGAAGGCGGGCCGCGACCTGCCGCAGCTCACGGGAGGGGCGCCGGCGACCGGGCAGCAGGGGGCGTTGCTGCTCGCGGTCGTGATCCTGATGGGGGTGGGCGGCGTGCTCCTGCTGGCGCTGGCCGGGAAGGAGCTCCTGGACGCTCGCCACCGGCCTCACGCACGGTGAGCGCGAGCGGACCCGGACGGTCCGTCTGCCCACCCGAGAAGGGCGGCCTGGCCGAGCGGCGCCAGACCTATCATCAGAGCGCTCGACCTGTCCTCGTCTCGGTGCTGGTGCCGCCGAGCGCTCCGGAAGCTCAGCCCGTGCCCACCCACCCCGCTGGCGCGCCCGCTCCCGTCCCGATGCTCCGCCGATCCCAGGTGAGCCTGGCGACCGTGTTCACGGTGTGCTTCGGCGTGGCGATCGCCGCGGGGCTCGTCCTGTTCCTCCTCGAGACGAAGCTCGCCCTCGTCCTCACCCTCGGGGGCGCGATGGCGGCGGTGGCGATGGACCACGCGGTCGAGGCGCTCGCGCCGCGCCTCCGGCGGCCCTGGGCGATCGCCGTCGTCCTGGTCGGGCTCCTCGTCGCCTGGGTCGCGCTCGGCTTCCTCCTCGTCCCGCCCATCGTGAGCCAGGCGAAGGCGCTCTCCGCCGACGCGCCCGCGCTCTGGCGGAAGCTGCTCGGCACCCCGCTCTTCGCCTCGCTCGACGCGCGGTTCCACTTCGTCGACCAGCTGCGGGACTCGGTCCCCGGCGCGGCGACCGCGCTGAGCACCGCGCTCGGCGGCGTCGTCAGCGCGCTCGGCGGGATCCTCGCCTTCGTCTTCCTCGCCGTGTTCATGCTGGTGTTCGGTCGCGACCTCGCGGCCGCGTTCTTCTCGGAGGTGGTGAGCCCGGCGAACCGGGAGCGGGCCCAGCGGATCGGCTCGAACATCTACCGCGCGGTGGGGGGGTACCTCGGCGGGCTCCTCGGGATCTGCGCCATCAACGCGACGCTGACGACGATCGTCCTCGTCGTCCTCCGGACCCCCTTCTTCCTGCCGCTCGGGATCCTGGCGGGCACGTCGAGCCTCGTCCCCTACGCCGGGCCGCTCGTGGCCGGCGCGACCGTCACCCTCTTCGTGCTCGTCACCGGCGGCGTCTGGAAGGCGCTCGCGGCCGCGATCTACTTCGTCCTCTACGGTCAGCTCGAGGGGAACATCCTCGCGCCGCTGATCTACCGGCGCACCGTGCACGTGAACCCGCTCGTCACCCTCCTCGCGATCCTGTTCCTGGCGGAGTTCATGGGGATCGCCGGCGCGATCCTGGCCGTGCCGGTCGCCGCCGCCGCGCAGATCGTGATGCGGGAGCTGCTGGCGCTCCGGCGGGCCAGGGACGGCCACGCGGGGCCGGCCGTTCCGCCCGGGCCGTAGCCGTGCGTGCGGGCAGCGCGTCAGCGCGTCGTTGGGGGTCCCGGTGACGTGGCTCGCGCGCTGGCTTCGCTTCGCCGCACGGGTCCTCCGCTCCTTCCTGCGGAACCGGGGAGTCCTCCTGGCGGGCGGCGTCGGCTACAACGCGCTGCTCTCGCTCGTGCCGTTCCTCACGCTCGCCGTCGCCGCGCTCTCGATCTTCTTCGACGAGGCCCGCATCCTGCAGACGCTGCGCGCCGAGCTGACGGCGTTCGTCCCGCAGCACGCCGACGCCATCGTGCAGGCGGCGCAGACGTTCCTCCAGCACGAGGCCTCCACCCGGCTGATCAGCATCGTGTCGATGCTGTTCTTCAGCTCGGTCGCCTTTCGCATGCTGGAGGAGGCGGTCGGCGCGATCTTCCACACGTCGAGCCGCGGCGCCCTCCGGAGGTTCTGGGTCTCCGCCCTGCTGCCGTACCTCTTCATGCTGCTGCTGATGGTGTCGCTGCTCCTCCTCACCCTGCTCACGGTCAGCGTGGACGCCCTCGGCGAGCATCCCCTCGGGGCGTTCGCGCTCGAGCGCCCCCTCACGCTCGGCATCCGGCTGCTCCTGCGGCTCTCGGGCTTCCTCGGGCTCGTCCTCCTCTTCACCGGGATCTACCGCGTCCTGCCGGTGATCCGGATCTCGGTCCGGCGCGCGTTCGTCGGCGGCCTGGCCGCCGCGGTGCTCTGGCGGCTCATCGCCCGGTTCATGGTCTACTTCTTCGCGAACGTCTCGATGGTGAACGTGCTCTACGGCTCGCTCGCGACCATCATCGTCGTGCTGCTCTCGCTCGAGATCCTCTTCGTCATCCTGCTGCTCGGCGCGCAGGTCATCGCCGAGCTCGAGGACGGTCCCGCCGCAGGCGAAACGCCGTAGGGTGTCCGCATGCCGAACGCGCTCGAGGTCGAGAGGCTGTCCGTCCGTCTCGGCGGGTCCGAGATCCTGCGGGACCTCGACTTCACGGTCCCGGAGCGGAGCGCGCTCGCGGTGATCGGGCCGAACGGCGCGGGCAAGACGGTGCTGTTCAAGGCGCTCATCGGGGCGGTGCCCTACCAGGGCACCGTGCGCTGGGCCCCGGGAACGCGCATCGGGTACGTGCCGCAGAAGCTCGACATCGAGCGCGATCTGCCCGTGGCCGGACGCGACTTCCTCCTCGCGAAGGTCGACGTCGCGGGCGCGTCGCGCGACGACGTGGACCGCGTGCTCGAGCTCGTGAGCCTGTCGCGCGGCGTCGCCAGGCAGCCCATCGGAACGTTCTCCGGGGGCCAGTTCCAGCGCCTCCTCCTCGCGGCGGCCCTCGTCGGGCGCCCGACCGTCCTCCTCTTCGACGAGCCGACCGCGGGGGTCGACGAGCCGGGCCAGGAGCGGCTCTACGAGATGATCCGGAGGGTGCAGGAGGGGGAGGGGCTCACGCTGCTCCTCATCTCGCACGAGCTGAACGTCGTCTATCGCGACGCCACCAACGTGCTGTGCCTCTCGCGAGAGCAGGCGTGCTTCGGGCCACCGGAGGAGATCCTCACGCCCGGGCGGATCGCGCAGGTCTACGGCACGCCGCTCAAGTACCATCACCACTGATGCCGTGGAGCACGCTCACCCTCTCGATCGCGATGGCCGTGGCCGCGGGGCTCGTCGGCTCCTTCGCGGTGATGCGCCGCATGACGCTCGCGTCCGACGCCATGTCCCACGTCGCGCTCCCCGGGATCGGCCTCGCCCTCGCGTTCCACTTCCACCCGGTCCTGGGCGGCCTGCTGGCGCTCTTCGCCGGGACGCTCCTGATCTGGGGGCTCGAGCAGCAGACCCGCATCTCCACGGAGACGGTGACCGGCGTCGTGTTCTCGGTGGCGCTCGCGGTGGGGAGCATGCTCGCGAGCGGGGACGAGCTGGTGGACGCGCTCCTCGGCGCTCCCGGCACGCTCGGCCGCTGGGAGCTGGCCCTCGGGATCGCCGGCGCGGCCGCGGTGGTGGCGTTCGTGCTCTCGCAGCGCAGCCGCCTCGTCATCGCGCTGGTCTCGCGCGACATCGCGCGGACGTCCGGGATCCGCGTGGCGCGCGTCGAGCTCCTGTACCTGCTCGCCTTCGCCCTCA
>DASVZX010000146.1:0-8960 GCA_036391435.1 Anaeromyxobacter sp.
CGAGCCAGGGCGCGGTGCGGAGCGTGCCCGCGACGGCGTGGAAGATCGCGTCCTGGACCTCGCGCGCGTCGGCGAAGCGGACCTCGTGCTTCTGCGGGTGGACGTTCACGTCGACCCGCGCGAGCGGCAGCTCGACGAAGAGGACGCCCGCGGGGTGCCGGCCGGCGGGCAGCGACCCCGCGAACGCGCGCAGCACCGCGTGGGCGGCGCCGCGGTCGCGGACCCAGCGCCCGTTCACGAAGAGGTAGAGGGCTCGCTGGGTGGCCTCGGACCGGTCGGGAGAGCACACGAGGCCGTGCACGCGCACCGCGCCCCGTGTCGCGTCGAGGGGCAAGAGGTGGCGGTGCGCGTCGCGCCCGATCGCCTGGGCGGCGCGATCCCGGAGCGGGTCTCCCGCGCGCGTGCCGAGCGCGACGCGGCCCCCGGAGCGGACCGTGAACCCGACGTCGGGGCGGGCGAGCGCGAGCCGCGTCACCGCCTCGGTGACGTGGCCCGCCTCCGTCGGCGCCGCCCGCATGAACTTGCGGCGCGCGGGCGTGTTGAAGAAGAGGTCGCGCACCTCGACCGTGGTGCCCCGCGGGCGGGCGACGTCGCTCACCTCGGGCGGCGCGCCGCCCGCGATCTCGACGCGCGTCCCGGCGCCGTCGATCGCCGCGGCGGTGTCGAGCCTGAACCGGGACACCGACGCGATCGCCGGCAGGGCCTCGCCGCGGAAGCCCATCGTCGCGATGGCGTGGAGCCCCTCCGCGTCGCGCAGCTTCGAGGTCGCGTGGCGCTCGAGCGCGAGGAGCGCGTCCTCGCGGTCCATCCCGGACCCGTCGTCGGCGACCCGGACGAGCGCGAGCCCGCCCTCCTCGACGTCGATCGCGATCGCGCGGGCGCAGGCGTCGAGCGCGTTCTCGACGAGCTCCTTCACCACGGAGGCGGGCCGCTCCACCACCTCGCCCGCGGCGATCTGGTTCACGAGCCCGGGGGGCAGGACGTGGATGCGCGCCACGGGACGTGAGTAGCACGGCGCCCCGACTCCGCGCGAACCCGCCGCCCCGATTCGACGTTTGACGGCCGCGCGGGCGCGCGTCTATACGGACGCGATGACGGGAGGGAAGCGCGGGAAGAGATCGCACGCGCGCGCGCAGCCGCGCACGCGGCGACCCGCGCTCGGGAACGATCCGTTCGAGCGCGGCGCCGCGCCGAGGGAGCTCATCGGGGCGGGCTCCCCGGGGCGCGAGCCGGGCTCGACCCCGACCCCGACCCCGATCTCGACCCCGATCTCGACCCCGACCCCGACCCCGACCCCGAGCCCGACCCCGAACCCGAACCCGATCTCGACCTCGACGGCGACCTCGACCCCGATCTCGACGCCCGTCCCGCTCCCCACCGCCGCGGCGGCCGCCGCCGAGGTCGCCGGGGCGGCGGCGGCGCGCGTGTCGGGCGTGGAGCGCCGTGTCGAGGCCACCCTCGACGCCGTCGAGGCGAGGCTGCAGGACCTGGCGGCGCGCGCGGGCGTCGCGTCGGCGCCGGGGGAGCTGCGCGCCGCGCTCGCGCGGGTCCTTCCGGCGGTGCGGGGCCGGCTCGCCGTGGCGGCGGATCTCGTCCGGCTCCTCGAGCGGCCCGGGCACCTCGACCGCTTCGGGATGGACGCGCGGTTCGCGGAGCGGCTCGAGCCCCTCGTCGAGCTCCTCTACGGCGCCTGGTGGCGCGTCGAGGTCCGCGACGTCGAGCGCGTGCCGCCGGAGGGGCCGGCGATCGTCGTCGCGAACCACGGCGGGGCCGTGCCGTGGGACGCGTTCGTGCTGCGCCACGCCCTGCGGCGCGCCCATCCCTCGCACCGCGACCTGCGCCCCCTGCTCGACGCGCGCGAGTGCGCGCTGCCGGTCGTCGGGGCCGCGGCCGTCCGGTACGGGGCGGTGCGCGCGAGCCCCGAGGCGGCGGACGGGGTCCTCGCCGCCGGCGGCGTCCTCGGCGTCTTCCCCGAGGGGAGCGCGGTCGCGCTCCGGCCGTGGCGGGAGCGGTACAAGCTGCACCGGTTCGGGCGCGGCGGCTTCGTGAAGGTGGCGCTGCGCGCGGGCGCGCCGATCGTGCCCTGCGCGATCCTCGGCAGCGAGGAGGCCTCCCCCGGGATCGCGCGGACGGGGTGGCTCGCCGACCTGCTCGGCATCCCCCTCCTCTCCGCGAACCCGTCGCTGCGGATCGCGTCCGCCGCGCTCCTCCCGCTCCCGTCCCGCTGGACCCTCCGGTTCGCCGAGCCGATCGACGTGCGGGCGCTCGGTCCCGGCGCCGCCTCGGACCCCGCCGCCGTGAACGCGCTCGCGGAACGCGTCCGCGCGACGCTGCAGGCGCTCCTCGACGAGGGGCTCGCCGCGCGGACCTCCGTGTTCCTCTGAGAGCCGTCCTGCGGCGTGGGCGCGGGCTCGTCGAGGGCACCGTCGAGCCCGGCCTCCTCAGGAAAGCACGAGCGCGGGATCCGGCGGCGCCGCGCGCGCGAGCTCGTCGCGGTACCGCTCGTACCCCGGCCGCCCGAGGAGCCCCTGGGCGAACCGCTTCCCCGCCTCGACCCCGGGCTGGTCGAACGCGTTCACGCGGTAGAGGCCGCCGGCGTACGCGGCCGCGAGCTCGAGGAGCATGAGGAGCTCCCCCATCGCGCGCGCGTCGAGGCGCGGCACCGAGAGGGACGCGGTCGGCCGCCCCGCCTGGCGCAGCGCGGCCCCGGTCGCGCGCCGCTCGGCGTCGATGAGCTCCCCCATCGTGTGACCGTCGAGGTAGGCGATCTCGGCGTGCGCGCGGTAGCCCTCCGGCACGGAGATCGAGACGTCCGCCCGAGGCTGGGCGACGCCCACGAGCGTCACGACCTTGTCGTTCGGCCCCTCGATCATGAGCTGCATCGACGAGTGCTGGTCCGTGGCGCCGACGGCCCGGAACGGCGTCGGGCCGGCGTCGGGGCGCTTCCCGAGCGATTCGGCCCAGAGCTGGACGAACCAGTCGCCCGTGTCGCGCAGCGCGTCGGCGTAGGGCATGAGCACGTGGATCCGCCGGCCCGCGCGCACGTCGAGGAGGTGGAGCGCCGCCGCGTAGAGGAGCGCGGGGTTCTCGCGGACGGAGCCGCTCCGGCACCTGGCCTCCATCGCGGACGCCCCGGCGAGGAGCGCCGCGACGTCCACGCCCGCCGCGGCGGCCGGCAGCAGGCCGACCGCGGAGAGCGCGCTGAAGCGCCCGCCGACGTTCGCCGGGACGGGGAGCGCCCGCAGCCCCTCGGCCTGCGCGATCGCCCGCAGCGCGCCCTTCGCGGGATCGGTGACGAGCACGCAGCGCTCGCGGTAGCCGTCCATTCCGAACCGCGCCACGCACCGCTCGCGGAGCGCGAGGTGCTGCGCCATGGTCTCGGCCGTCCCGCCGGACTTCGTGATCGTCGCGAAGCAGGTCTCGGCGAGATCGAGGGTCCCGAGGAGCGCCTCGAAGGTCGCCGGATCCGAGTTGTCGGGGAAGAAGACGCGCATCGCCCCCCGCCGCTCGCGGGGGAGCAGGTTGTGGAACGGATGGGCGAGCGCGGACACGAGCGCGCGCCCGCCGAGCGAGCTGCCGCCGATGCCCAGCACGAGGAGGTTCTCGAACCGTCCCGCGAGCTCGCGCGCGAGCCGCACCGTCGCCTCCGCGACGGCCGTGTCGCCGGGCAGATCGGCGAACCCGAGCTCGCCCGCACGGCGGCGCGCCTCGAAGCCGTCGAAGGCGGCCTTCGCGGCGGGGGCGAGCGCGTCGAGGTCCGCGCGCGCGACCCCGCCCGCCGCCGGGTCGAAGCAGCCGTTCACGTCGAGCGCGAGCCTGTCCATGTGCAGCCCTCCCTCCCGAGGGCGTCACTCTAGTGTCGGCGCGGCGCCGGGTCGAGGTCGCGGGCGGGGCCGCCGCCTCAGGTCGCGCTCGCGTCGAAGAGCCCCTCCGTCCCGCCTGCGGACCCGTCCCCGAGCAGGACCCGACGCGGCGGCGTGCGGAGATCGCGCACGACGCCGGCCGCGGCGAGCGCGCGCAGGGCGTAGAAGGACACGTCCACCTCCCACCAGCGGAAGCCCTGGGCCGCGCTCCCCGGGTAGAAGTGATGGTTGTTGTGCCACCCCTCCCCGAAGGTGAGGAGCGCGAGGAGGAGGCCGTTGCGCGAGTCGTCCGCGGTCGCGTACCTGCGCCGGCCGAAGACGTGGGCGAGCGAGTTGATCGCGAACGTCCCGTGCCACAGCGCGACCGTCGAGACGAAGAAGCCCCACAGGAGCGCGGGCCACCCGCCCGCGACGAGGAGGCCGGCGGCGAGTGCGGCCGGGGCGACGAGGTGCCAGCGGTCGAGCCACACGAGCTCGGGGAAGCGCGCGAGGTCCCTCACGCGATCGAGCCGGGTGCGGTCGTGGCGCGCCGACAGGATCCAGCCGACGTGGCTCCACCAGAACCCCCGCTGCACCGGCGAGTGGACGTCCTCCGGGCCGTCGGAGAAGCGGTGGTGATCGCGGTGGTGGGCGGCCCACCAGAGCGGCCCCTTCTGCACCGCGGTCGTGCCGAGCACCGCGAGGACGAGCTGGAAGGCGCGCGAGGTGCGGTAGGTGCGGTGGGAGAAGTAGCGGTGGTAGCCGGCGGTGATCGCGAACATCCGCACGCCGTAGAGCGCCGCGGCGAGCGCGAGCCAGCGCCAGGCGAGCGGCGCGAGGAGCGGCGTCGCGAGCGCGACGGCGTGGACGGCGAGGAACGGGATCGACTTCACCCACTGGATGCGGTCGGGAGCGGTGCGGTTCATGCGTCCCGCTGGTGTGGCGTCCCTCGGTCACGGGCGCGTCACCGCGAACGGCCGCGGCCGGGGGCGGGCGCGTCACCGCGAAGTCGCGGCCGGACGCCGGGGGATGCGCCCGCGAAGGAACGGGGCCACCCTTCTCGGAGGGGAGTGAGGGGCGTGCCGCCGGGAGCGGAGCGGCAGGCGAGCGGGGGACGTCATGCTCGAGACCAGCGCTACGGGACACGAGGCAGGACAGGACCTGCACAGGCAGGGATTCATCCGCTTGATGGCCGAGACGCTCCCGCTCGCCGGCTACGCCGGCGTCCGCGCGGATCTCCCGGGCTGGGACGCGCCCGAGGTGATCCACGGCGCGATGCGCGACCACCGCCCGAGCCTGTCCTGCGAGTCTCCGAAGCCCACCTTCATGGACGTCCTCTCGCCCGGCCCGGTGACGCTCGAGGAGGTGGCGAGCCGGTGGCAGCTCTTCGCCTCGGCCGCCGAGCTCACCGGCGGCGAGTTCCACGTCGTGATCCCGCGCTGGGTCGCGGGGCGCGACGGCCGCCACGTCGCGAAGCAGATCGCCGAGCTCGTGGGCGTCCGCATCGGCTACATCTGGACCGTGTGAGGCGCGCGGGCGCGGGACGGGATCATGGCGCGTTCGGCTCCGTCGTGCCGCGCTCGGCGGTGACGGCCTCGGTGCGCGGCCCGGTCGTCGTCGCCGAGACCGCCCGGAGGAACGTCCAGAGCTCCTCCGCGCCCTGCGGGCCCGGCGACTCGCCCACCTCCGCGGTCCACCCGGGGTGATGGTCGAGGAGCGCGGCGAAGGGTCCCGGGCGCAGCCGCGCCGCGACGGTGGTCAGGTCCGGCCCGCGTTCCCCGCCCGCGCCGCGCATGCGATGGCACCGGATGCAGCGATCGCCGTACCAGGTCGCGCCGCGGCGCGCCGCGTCGGTCGCGCCGTCCGGGATCGCGAGCGCGGAGGCGAACGCCTTCTGCCACTCGACGATCTCGAACGCGACCACGCTGCGGGCCCACCACCCCTCGGCGCGCGGGTCGGTCTCGAGGCCGCGCTGCTCCAGCGTCGGCCAGGTGAGGACCGGGGTCGCGAGGGTCGCGCCGTCCGCCCTGTCCGCGAGCACCGGCTTCCACTGGCGCACGAGCGTCAGCGGGATGGGGATGGCCGCCCGGTCGGCGGTCCGCACGATGACGGTGTCGGCGCCCTTCGCGAGCTCGACCCGGTCGTTCACCAGGGTCGCGACGGAGACGCCCTCCCAGGTGGCCGCGCGACCCGTCGCGGGATCGACGCCGCGCAGGCTCCGGCGGGGGAGCTTCGCGAGATCGGCCCGCCCCAGGGCGTACGGTCCCTTCTTGAGGGCGCCGCGCACCTCGAGGACGGTCTGGCCCTGCGCGGTGGTCGGGAGACGCGGACCACCGGTGCATGCAGCGAGGAACCCGAGGACGATCCAGGACTTTCTCATGAAGTCTCTTTCGGCTATCTTGCCCGCACCCAAGCTCGGAGAGCCATCATGGCGCGCGCGTTCATCGGAAGCATGGAATGCCGGGTCCACGTCGACAAGGATCTGGGCGATACGTGGGCGGTCACCGTGTACCCACCTTCGTCATCCCCGTCCGCCGGCGCTCCGCTCGTCGTGAAGCTCCAGGGGAACGACAAGGAGAAGGCGACGAAGGGCGCGCTGGAGATCCTCCAGAAGTCCGGCAAGATCGATCGTTTCGATCTGTAGCGCGGGGCCCGGGGCGGCCCCCCACGGGGCTCGAGCCTCGGAAGGAACCATGTCCGAGCGCTTCCAGTGGCGGTCGCCCGACGACCCGGCGGAGGGCACCGACTCCATCGCGGGGGAGCTCGCGTCGCGCATCGACGCCGTCCCCGCGGCGCCGGGCGACGCGATGGACTGGGCCGCGGCCGCCTCCGCCTTCGAGCGCGAGGCGCAGGCCCTCGGCGCGCGTCCCGCCGCGGCGCACCTGCTGTACGAGGTGGGGCGCATCTACGAGGAGCGGCTCGCAGACGCCGCCGGGGCCCTGGGCTTCCACCGTCGCGCGCTGTCGCTCGACCCGGCGTTCCTCCCCAACCTGCGCGCGTGCCGGCGCCTCGCGATGGACCGGGGCGACGACGCGCTCGCCGCGGAGGCCCTCGAGGCGGAGGCCAGCGGGACCCCCGATCCCGACGCCCGCGCCGAGCTGCTCCTGCTGCGCGCGAGGCTCCTCCACGGTCTCGGCCGCGCCGCCGAGGCCCGCGAGGTGCTCGCGCGCGCGGCGGCGGCCGCGCCGGGTTCCTTCGCGGTCGCGGAGGAGGAGGCCCTCCGGGCGGCCGCGGCGGCCGACCGCGCGGCGCTCGCCGACGCCTACGTGCGCTGCGCGCGATCGGCGCCCGACCGCCGGCTCTCCGCGCACTACCTCTCCGCCGCGTCCGCGCTCCTCGAGGAGGCCCTCGGCGAGCCCGAGCGCGCCGCGGAGCTCGCGCTCGACGCGTTCACGCTGCTCCCCGACGACCCGCTCCTCCGCGCCACCGCGCGGCGGCACGCCGAGCGGCTCCGCCGCGACGACGTCCTCGCCGAGGTGCTCCGGGCCGAGGCGGCGGCGAGCACCGGCGGCGCCGCCGCCGAGGCGTGGCACGCGCTCGCGCGGCTCGAGGAGCGCCTCGGGCGCCCGGAGACCGCCATCGCCGCCCTCGAGGGGGCGCGCGCCGCCGCCCCCGCCGATCCGAGCGTGCTCGCGGACCTGGCGCGGCTCCGCGAGGAGCGCGGAGCGTGGGCCGACGCGGCGGAGGCGCTGGAGGCCCTCGCGGCCACCCACCTCGCGCGCGAGGACGCCGGCCACGTCCGCGCCGCGATCGCCGCGAAGATGCGGCGGGCCGAGATCGAGGAGCTCCAGCTCGGGCGCCCGAACGTCGCGGCGGAGTGCTGCCGCGACGTGCTGGAGCTCGATCCGCGCGATCGCGCCGCGCTCGCCGCGCTCGGGCGGATCTCCGCCCGCCTCGGCGACTGGGAGGGGCTCCTCGCCGCGTTCGAGGCCGAGGCGCGCGCCACCGGCGACGCGCGGGAGCGCGCGCTCCGCACCTTCAAGGCGGCCGAGGTCCTCGAGGAGCGCCTCGGCCGGTTCGACGACGCCATCGCGCGCTACCGGGAGGCCCTCCGCCTCGACCCCGATCTGCTCCCCGCCCGCGCGGCGCTCGACCGCGTGTGCGAGGCCGCCGGCCGCTGGGAGGTGCTCTGCGCGATCCTCGAGGCCGAGCTCGAGGCGCAGCCCTCCCCCGCGGATCGCGCCGCCGTCCTGTTCCGGCTCGCGCGGATCCGCGAGGAGCGGCTCGACGACGTCGACGGCGCCGCCCGCGCGTACGCGCGCGTCCTCGAGCTCGAGCCGGCGAACCGCGGCGCCGCGGCGGCGCTCGCCGCCGCGCTCGAGCGGCTCGGCCGGCACGAGGACCTGGCCGAGCTCCTCCGGCGCGAGGCCGCCGGGGCCGGCGACCCGCGCCGCAAGATCGCCGCGCTCCAGCGCCGCGCCGAGGTCGTCGAGGCCCACGCCGTCGATCCCGAGCGCGCGCGGTCCGCGTGGCAGGACGTCCTCGCCGAGGCGCCGCGCCACCTCGGCGCCCTGCGCGCCCTCGGCCGGCTCCACGCGCGGGCGGGCCGATGGGACGAGGTCGCCGCGCTCTTCCGCGCGGAGGCGGACGCGGAGCCGGACGCGGCGCAGGCCGCGGACGTGGTCCACCGGATCGGCGAGATCCTCGAGCGCCGCCTCGCGCGCGCGGACGAGGCGATCGCCGCCTACCGCGAGGCGCTGACGCTCTCGCCCGCGCACCCGCTCGCGCTGCAGGCGCTCGCGCGCCTCTACCGGGCGCGCGGCGACGACGAGGGGCTCGTCGAGATCCTGCGGGCGCAGGCGGCCGCGCGCCCGCCGCCCGACGAGCGCGCCCGGATCCTCTCCGAGGCCGCGCGGATCGCCGAGGAGCGGCTCGGGGACATCCAGCGCGCCATCGACACCTGGGAGGACGCGCTCCGCGCCGATCCCGGCCACGCCCCCGCCCGGCGCGCCCTCGACCGGCTCTACGCCGAGACCGGCCGCGCGCAGGCGCTCGCCGCGCTCCGCCGCGCGGGCAGCGCGACGAGCGGCGAGGACGCGGCGGAGCGGCTCCTGCGGCTCGCGCGACTCGAGGCCGACCGCGTCGGGGACGCCGCGGCGGCGCTCCGGGCCACCGAGG
>DASVZX010000147.1:0-1898 GCA_036391435.1 Anaeromyxobacter sp.
CGCCCGGCGCGCGCTCGCCCGCTCGCGCGGTGGAACGCGGCGTGATCGGGGCTTTGGCCGCCGCCCACCGCGGCCTACCTTGCTCCGAGGGACGGGGTTCCCGGGGGAGATGCGATGGAGAACGGCGGCAGCGGCGGCGGCGAGGGGATGGGATCGCAGGCGCGGGAGAAGGCGGAGCGGGTCGCGAGCAAGGTCCAGGACCGCGTGGAGGACGTGCGGGGCCAGGTCCAGGACCGGATGGAGGACCTGCGGGGGTACGGGGAGGACGCGGGCGCCTGGATCCGCGAGTTCGCGCGCGAGCGCCCGCTCGCGGCGATCGGGGTCGCGGTGGGGATCGGGTTCGTGCTCGGGCGGC
This sequence comes from Anaeromyxobacter sp., assembly GCA_036391435.1. Lineage (GTDB taxonomy): Bacteria > Myxococcota > Myxococcia > Myxococcales > Anaeromyxobacteraceae > Anaeromyxobacter. The sequence continues at coordinate 356 of DASVZX010000147.1, forward strand.
TGCTGTCGCGCGCGTAGGCGGGGAGGGACGGCATGGCCGGCATCGAGGACATGGGCGACGTGAACGAGACGCTGCGGTCGGTCGCCGAGCAGGCGCGGGACGCGTGGGGGCGCTTCTCCGAGGAGGTCGAGCTGGAACGCCGGATGCACGAGAACCCGCTCACGGTGCTGGGCGTCGCGGCGGCGGCGGGGTTCGTGCTCGGCGGCGGCCTGTGGCCCGTCCTCCGGCCCCTCGTGAAGGGGGCGTTCCGGGCGGCGCTCTCCCCGGCGAACCTGCTCGCGATCGGGGCGGCGGTCGGCGCGATGCGCGCGGCGAGCTCCCACGACGAGATGCCCGAGGCCGGCGCGGGCGGCCCGTCGACGCACTGATCGCGCGCCCGGCGGGGCGCGCGAGGGCCGGACCCGGCGTCCGTCACCCGAAGGGGCGCGAGGCGAGCCGCGCGCCGGCGCGCGTGCCACGTTGGGGCGCCCGGTTGACCGCGACCGGAGCCGGGCGCACCCTCGTCGGCGACCACGGAGGCAGGCACATGATGGACGTGACGCACGGCGCGCACGGGGAGGTCGTCGTCCGCCTCGACGGCAACTTCGACGCGGGCGCGGCGACGCGGCTCTCGGGATGGCTCGTCGAGATCTCGTCGGACGATCCGCTGGTGCTGGACTTCTCGCGGGTGAGGACGTGCGAGGACTTCGGCCTCGCCGCGGTCGCGCACGACCTCGCCGTCCGGGAACGGCTCGTCATCCGGGGGCTCACGCGCCACCATGAGCGGATGCTTCGCTACTTCGGGGTGAAGCTCGACGGGGCGCCCGGCGCCGACGCCCTCGAGGACCGGGAGGCCAGCTAGCCAGCGCCCCGAGCGCGGCTACTCCCGTCCGCCGACGGTGCGCCGCTCCTTCTCCGCCGCGGACTCGGCGGGCGCGCCGTCGTCGATGAGCTGCGACGCGATCGCGAGCGCCTTCCGCACCTTGTCGCGAACCTTCTCGTCGGCCTTGATCTTCTGGTAGGCCTTCACGACCCGCTCCTCGTTCTTCGCGCTCGCCGCCTCGATCTCGGCGATCCGCTTGCGCAGCTCGGCGGTCCGCTTCTCCACCTCGCCGCGCGCCCCGTCGGCCTCGCCGCGCGCGACGAGCAGCTCCGTCCGGAGCTCGTCCGCCTCGCGCTCGAGCGCCTCGGCGCGTGCGGCCGCCTCCTGGGCCGCGCCCGCCTCCTCGGCGCGCCGCCGCGCCTCCGCCTCGGCCGACGCCGCGCGCCGCTCCGACTCCGCGAGGCGCTTCTCGAGGTCGGAGATGCGCGCGTCGGCCGCGCGGGCCTGATCCGCCGCGCGCCGCGCCTCCTCGCGCGCGGCCCGCGCGTCGGCCTCCGCCTTCTTCTGCTGGGCCGCCGCGGACTCCGCCCGCGCGCGCGCCCGGGCGAGCTCCGCCTCGGCCTCGTCGGCGCGGCGGGCGGTGTCCCGGAGCTCCTCGTCGCGCGCCTCGAGGTCCCTCCGGGCGCGATCGAGCGCCTCCCCCGCGTCGTCGGGGTCGCCCGCACCGGCCCGGCCGGCGCC
>DASVZX010000148.1:0-23094 GCA_036391435.1 Anaeromyxobacter sp.
CAGCGGGAGATCAGGGCGCTGGAGAACGAGCAGCCGAACGAGACGTAGCGCAGCGAGACAGCTTTGGGCCCGTGGCGCAGCTGGGAGCGCGCCTGAATGGCATTCAGGAGGTCACCGGTTCGATCCCGGTCGGGTCCACCAGTAAGGCAGGGGGTTACGGGAGACCGTAGCCCCCTGTTTCTTTGTGGGGGTGTGATCGGGGGTGGACACCCCACCCGTCGCCGCCGCAGCCGAGGCTAGTGGCCCTGCATCAGTTTCCCGTCCTTGAACTGGAGCAGCACCATCTCAGTCTTCGCCGGCTGCTGCTTGTTCCACGGGTCATAAATGCTGTGCGTCCAGGTGCAGGTCACCAGGTTGCCCCCTCCGGTGATGCAGTTGCCGGGTTCGCCGAAGATCGCCTTGGCGTCCTCAAGGGTCGAGACACCGACAGTGAGTTTCGAGGCATCGGCTGGGTTGATCGGCCGGCCGAACTCCTGGGGCCCGACGCATGCGATAACCAGCAACAGCGCGGCGACGATCGGTCTTCTCATCTCCCCTCCCGTGGAGACGAAGTCTACCTGCACGGTGAACACGTCAGAGATGTTTGCGACGCGCCCAGATGACGAGGGTGCGGGCATAGGCCGCAGCCGGCGCCGCCTCCTCCTCCGTGTAGAGCTTCGCCGACTCTAGGATCTCGCGAACCTCCGGATCACCGCGCCTCAACACCAAACACCGGACGCCATGTCGCGCGGCGTGTCGAACGGATCGTTGAACCGGACAGGCGAACTCCACGTCATCGCCTTGTTCGAGAGCACGATCTGCGCCTTGGACGCGGGCATGTACTTGAAGAAGCTCGTCCGGTCGTGGACTCGGCTCGGAGAACGGGGCATCGCCAGCGAGTCTACTGTGCGGAGATGAGCCAGACACCTGAGCCCTTGCGCCGCTTCTCACCGGCCGCAGCACTTCTTGAACTTCTTGCCGCTGCCGCACGAGCAAGGGTCGTTGCGGCCGGGCTTCGCTGGCTTCGGTCCGATGGTCACTCGGATCGGAGGGATGATCGCCGCAGACGCAGCGCCGCCCCCCGGCGCCCGGCTCAGGTGGTAACCAGGGACGAGCGTCCGAAGCACCTCGTGAGCGATCTGACGAAGCGTCGCCGCGACGGCTCCGTCGAGAGGCCGAACGGGGCCAGCTCCGTCGCCTCCGAGTACCCCGAGAGCGTTGTCGTGCGCGAACCGCGCGTACCTTTCGTCGAGTCGCGGGTCGACGTGGGCGCCGCCGTCCTGGTTCGCCGCAGTCAGCACGACGTCACAGCGGGACAAGGCGGGGCCACTCTGCTCGCGGAGCACCGGCGCGTTCCACCACGTCCCGAAGTCAATCCGCGAGGCGCCGTCGAAGTCGTCGAGCAGGGGCGCGTACTTCGGGTGCCCGGGCGCCGCGTGAACCGCCACCAACCCGCCATATGCGAGCAGGTTACCGGGCTTGTCCGGGACCGCGCTGTCCCAGAACTGCTCCCCCTTGCGCCCGAGTTGCCCGAGGAGCGACCTCGAGTGCTTGGTGTCGTGGAGAAGGATCCGGAGGGTCACCGCGAGCCGCATCGCCTCGCGCGTGTTCCCAGCATCGAACGCCGCGGCGGATGCCTTCAGGAACCCGAGCTGATCCTCGAGGTGAGCGCGAAGATCTGGTCCCGCGAGCAGGCGCTTCTGCATGACCAACTGTAAAGTTACCCCATGCGCCTGACGTTCGCCGCCGCAAGGGCTGTCGGCCGCGGCGCCGCCGCGGTGCACGGAACGTGGCCGGCGAGATCGACTCACCCGCGAGCGCGGGCGAATCCACGCGCACGCCCCAAATGATCTGTTGACGTGGTTTCACCCCGAGGCGACTCGCGCGCGGCGAGCCGCACGAGAACGCCGTTCCTGCGGCGCGGGAAGGGCGCTCCCGCGAGCTCGAGACGCTCGCGTGGGGTCGCGCCACCCCTCGCGCGTTCTCGCGCCAGGATGCGAATGCGCGCGTCCCGGAGCGCCGCGAAAGTGCATGCGATGCTTCGCCCATGACGAACGCGCACGAGCTCACCTGCCGCCTCCAGGACCTCCTCGCCCGCGAGCGCGTGGCGATGGCCGACTTCCTCCTCGCCGTCGCCGACTTCGACGGCCGCGCCCTCTGGCTCGAGCTCGGCTACGCCTCGCTCTTCGAGTACCTCAACCGCGAGCTCGGCCTCTCCAAGGCGTCCACCTTCCTCCGCGTCCGCGCGGTCGGGCTCATCCGGAGGTTCCCCGAGGTCCTCGAGGCCCTGCGCGACGGCCGCCTGTGCATCTCCACCATCGGCGAGCTCTCGAAGGTCCTCACTCCGGAGACCCAGGACGAGGTGCTGCCGAGGTTCTTCCACCTCTCGAAGCGGGAGGCGAAGGCGGTCGCGGCGGAGCTCCGGCCCGACGAGGCGCCTCCGCGCCGGGACGTCGTGACGACCCTCCGCGCGCCCTCCGAGGCTCCGCGGCTCGAGCTCGCCGCCCCGAAGGAGGCACCCGCGCCCGCCCAGGCGGCCTCGTTTTCACTATTAGTGGTTCGCCCGGGCGAACAGGATCCCGCCGCCGCCCCGCTCGCGCCCCTGCCGCCGTGGAGTGCGCCGTCGGCCGCCCCGCCCGCCTCCACCATCGAGCCGCTCACGGCCGAGCTCATCCGGATCCACCTCACGGCCGACAAGCGCTTCGAGAAGAAGCTCGAGCAGGCGAGGGATGCGCTCTCCCACTCCCTTCCGGCCGGGAGCATCGCGGAAGTCCTCGAGGCGGGGCTCGACCTCGTCATCGCGCGGCACGCGAAGCGCCGCGGGCTCGTGGAGAAGCCGCGGGTCACGCCTCCTCCCTCCTCCGACCTCGGCTACGTCCCGGCGCACGTGAAGCGCGCGGTCTGGAAGCGCGACGGAGGGCGGTGCCAGTACCCGCTCGCCTCGGGCGAGGTGTGCGGCTCGACGCGAAGGTGCCAGATCGACCACATCGTGCCGCGCGCCCTCGGCGGCCCGTCCACGGTCGAGAACTGCCGGGTGTGCTGCGACCGCCACAACGACCGCGCCGCGCGGGAGGTCTTCGGGGACGCCTGGATGGATCGGTTCACGACGAACCCGCGCGCGGGAGCCCCTCGCGCCGGCGAGCGGCCCCGGGCCCGCACGCCCGCGCCGCCGCCGGCCACGGCGCCGCCACGCGAGCAGCGGTCGCCTTCTGCGTGAGCCTCGTCGGCCGGGAACACGAACCGGTGGCCCTGCCGGGTGTTCAGCAGATCGACGATCTCCCGAAGGATGTCCTCTGCCAGCCAGGCGTGGGCCTAGCCCTGCCCGATCCTGAGCTCCGGCCTCGGCGTCGCGTCCGTGCCCGGCGGCAGGACCGGGAACTCGACCTTCGGCTGCCGGCCGGTGAGCGCCTTCAGGAACTCGGTGATCTTGTCCGCCTCCGGGTCCGCGAGCGCGATGCCGAGCTGCGCCGAGCCCATGATCTTCACGGCGTCCCGCAGCTTCCAGACGGCGCCGGAGTGGAAGTAGGGCTGGGTGATCGCGACGTTCCGGAGGGGCGGCGAGCGGAAGGCGTAGCGGTCCGCCTCGGTGCTCGTGACCTTGAACCGCCCGGTGTCGCCGGCGGGGCGCACGTCCGCGGACGGCGCCTCGACGACGCCGAACGGGTGGTAGGCGTCGCCGCCGAGGTTCGCGCCGCCGTGGCACGCGGTGCAGCCCTTCGCCATGAAGAGGGCGAGCCCCTCGCGCTGCACGGGCGAGAGCGCCTTCGCGTCGCCCTTCAGGTACCGGTCGAACGGCGCGTCGGGCGTGAGCAGCGTCGCCTCGAACGCCTCGATGGCCTTCGCCATGCCGTCGAACGAGACGGGGTCCTGCTCGCCGGGGAACGCCTTCGCGAAGAGCGGCGCGTAGCCCGGGATGCTCTTCAGGGTCTCGACGACGCGCGCCGGCGCGTTCGCCATCTCGACGCCCGCCTGCACCGGGCCCTTCGCCTGCGCCTTCAGGTCCTCGGCGCGGCCGTCCCAGAACTGGGCGACGTTGAACACCGCGTTCAGCACCGTGGGCGCGTTGCGCGGCCCCTTCTGCCACCCGTGGCCGACGGAGGTCTGCTGGAGATCGGCGCCGCCGAGCCCGAGGTTGTGGCAGGTGTTGCAGCTGATGAGCTGCGACGCCGAGAGCCTCGGGTCGAAGTACAGCATCCGGCCGAGCGCGATCTTCGCGGGGGTCGAGGGGTTCCCCTTCGCCTCCGGCGCCTTCTGCGGCAGGACCTGGAACGTCTTCCGCGCCTCCGCCTGCACCGCGTCCGCCGCTCGCGCGGACGGCGCCGCGAGCGCGAGCGCCACGACCAGCAGCACCCTCGTCGTCATCGTCGGCCTCCTCCCTGGCATCGAGGAGGCGAGTCTTCCACCCGCGCGGCCGCGGGCGGCGCGAGCTTTCGTCGCAGCCCCACGGAGGTGGGGCGGAGCCTCGGGCCCTTCGCGCCCCGGCGAGGCCGGGCGGTTCGGGGATGCCCGAACCGCCCGGTGCCTTCCGGGACCGCGGCCCGTCGCCCTCAGGTCACTGGGTGACCGCGGTCAGGTTGCCGACGAGGCCGCAGGTCGGGTGAGCGATCGTCGTGGAGTCGTGGCACTTGCTGCACGTGCTCACGGGGTCGCCGATCGCCCGCTTGTTCGCGAGATCGTAGAGCTGGAGCCCGCTGTCCTCCATGTCGCCGCTGGCGTGCTGGAACCGCAGCGACAGGATCGCGTACTTCCCGTCCGGGGTCGCCATGACGTCGTGGTTCTGGACGCCGCCGTTCCCCGTGAAGGCCTTGAACGAGCCGCCGATCGCCGTGTTGTTGTCGAGCACGCTCAGGTCCGAGGCGTTCAGCACCATGAAGCGGTCGCTCCCGGCCTGGAGGATCTTCGTGCCGTCCGGCGTGTACGTGGGCCGGAACGCGATGGTCCCCATCGCCGGGGTCAGGCCGGAGACCGTGTGCGACGTCACGTTGGCCGACGTCACGGTGCCGGCCACGACGTCGCTCGTGTTCATGAGGTACGAGGTGATGGCGCCCGTCATCGCGCCGGTCGTGGGGTCGGTCTCGTTCACCACGACGTAGAGCTTCGTGGAGCCCGGGTTGTTGACGCCGTGGGCGAAGAGGTAGTTCGGGTCGCCGCCCGCCCTGAAGGTGTTGACCATCGTCCGCGTCACCGAGGCGCTGCCGGCCGCCAACGTCGCGCCGGTCACGATGGCGGACTTGTCGATCGCGTCGATGTACGCCGGAGAGCTCATGGTCATTGGGAAGTAGTGCGTCGCCGACTGGCCGGAGCCGCAGTAGACCATCCCCGCCTGCGCCGCCGGCGTGGCGTCGATCATCGCGTCGTGGACCGCGTTGCCGTTCGCCAGGTCCACGTAGCCGAGGTGGGCGTTGTTGTTGGCGGCGTCCGTGAAGATCGTCGAGTAGTAGAGCTTCGTCCCATCGAGCCGCAGGTCGTGGAAGATGTGGTTGGTGTTGGTGCCCGTCGGCGGGATGCCGGTGCCTGCCAGGGTCCCGTCCGCGTTCCGGAGCTGGACCCGGGTCTCGTTGGCCACGTCCACCACGATGGGCGTCGTCGCGTTCGAGGGATCGATCGTGATCGGGACGATCGCGACGTGCCCGCCCGCCTCCGACGCCATGTAGACGGTGCCGGTGTACGTCGTCTTCGTCGGGGGGGGCGGGGAGGAGCTGTTGCTGCCGCCGGAGCAGCCGGAGGACAGGACGGCGCACAGGCAGAGGAGCCCTGCGGCCGCGCCGGAGGTGCGTGTCAGAGAAGACCGCTTGTTCGTCGAATGCATGACGTCCTTTCGAAGTGAGCCGGGCTCACTGGCGCTGCGGACCGTTCCCCTCCCGTGCGGCGTGGTGCTCGTCGTGACCTCCTTTGCGGATGTTGAGGCTTCGTCATCGGAGCCGGCCTCGGGTCAGTACCCGGGGGCGGCGGCCTGGACCGTGAGCTGCGCGTCGCCCGGGACGGAGCCGAGGAGCGCGCTCGAGGTGGCGGAGATCGTCGCGGTGCCGGCGAAGACCCCCATCGCGAGCCCGGTCGGGCCGACCGTCGCGACGGACGTCGCGGACGACTGCCAGGTCGCCTCGCGCGTCATGTCGTGGGTGGAGGCGTCGGAGAACGTGCCGGTCGCGGCGAACTGCTGGCCGCGTCCCACGCGGATCGTGGCGGTGGCGGGGGTCACCGTCAGGGAGGCGAGCGTCACGTCCCGCACCGTCAGCGCCGTGGACCCGGAGATGGCGCCGAGCGTCGCGGTGACGGTCGAGGTCGCCGCTCCCAGCGCGGTGGACACGGCGAGCCCCTTGGACCCGGCGGCGTCGCCGACGTTCACCGACGGATCGGAGGACGTCCAGGCCGCCTGCGCCGTGAGGTCCTGGACGCTGCCGTCGTCGAAGTGGCCGGTGGCGGAGAGCTGGAGCGCGGTCCCGTTCGGGATGCTCGGGTTCGCGGGGAGCACCTCGAGCGACTGGAGCAGCGCGTTCGTCACGGTGAGCGCGGAGCTCGCGGAGTGGCCTTCCAGCGCGGCGGTGATCGTCGTCGTCCCCGCGCGGAGCGGCGTCGCGATCCCGCCGCTCACGGTCGCGACGGCGGGATCGGACGAGCTCCACGCCGCGTCCGCGGTGACGTCCCGGGCGGACAGGTCGCTGTACGTCCCGCTCAGCGTGAACTGCTGCGTCGTCGTCGCCGCGATGCTCGCCGTCCCGGGCGTCATCGCGAGGCCGGTCAGCCGGACGGAGTAGGTGACGACCCGGCAGCCCTGCACCGTCGCGAGGAGCGCGAGCGACAGCGCCGCCGTCCCGAGCGTCCAGCGGTTGAGCGTTCTCGAGATCATGGTCTCTCCGCCCCCGTTCAGAAGCGCACCTGGGTCTGGAACAGGACCGTCGCGAAGTCCGTCGCCGGCGCCAGCTGGAACCGGGTGGACGACGCCTCGAGCGTGAGCCGGAGGTGGTCGCCGTAGGCATAGAAGTTCACGCCGCCGACGAGCCACGTGAGCTGCTGGCCGACGACGCCGCTCAGGCTCGCGAACGACCACTTCTCGTAGCGCCCGAAGACCTGGACGGGCCCGAGCATGTACCCGGCCTTCCAGTAGTAGCCGCTCCGCTCGCCCGAGACGCCCTGCGCGTCGGCGACCCCGCGGATCGCCGCCTCGCCGAAGTCGGCCTTGAGGTAGGCCCCGGAGACGGTGAACGTCCCGAACGGGGTCGGGTGCTCGTAGAAGAGGTCGTAGGTGTACGCGCGGTAGGTCTGCGCGCCGCTCGCGACGCCGAGGACCTCCGACGCGTAGACGGCGTTCGGCTGCAGCTCGTAGCCCGCGCCGAGCGTGAGCACCCGCTTCTTGCCGACGTAGGTGCCCTTGTAGACGCTCCCCGCTTCCTTGTCGAAGAAGGTGACATGGACCCGGCCCGTGTAGCGGAACCCGATGCCCTCCGGCGTGTCGCCGAACCGGTTCCCCTGCATGACCGCGAGCCGGTACTGGAACACGCTGTCGTAGACGTTCCCCCAGACCATGAGGCCCACGTCGCGCGTGGTCTTCTCCGCGGCGTGCGCGCTGAACGGCCCGAGGATGAACGGGGAGCGATCGATCGAGAGCGGGTCGAAGCAGCCCTCCTGGACCTCGCGGGTGAGGACGTGCTTCGTCTTCCCGACCCTCACCCTCAGGAAGCTCGCCGGGTCCGCCGTCGCGTAGGCGTCGAGGAGGACCAGCTCGAACTTCCGACGCTGGTCCGAGACGCTGACGTCGCCGAGCCGCTGGCCGCCGTTGTACTCGAGCTGGACGACGCCGCCGAACGTCTCGTTCGCCGCGCCGATGAAGCTCAGGCGGTTCCGCCGGACGTAGGCGTCGTAGGTGTTCCCGCTGCGGCTCGGGTCCGCCATCTGGTCGCGCTCCCCGAGGCGCGCCTGGAGCTGGTAGTCGATCCGCAGGAAGCCGGCGTCCCAGAACTCGGCGACCTCGGCCGCCCGGGCCTGCTGAACCCCCAGGCCCAGGAAGAGGCTCACAAGGGCGAATGCCGTCCTGCCTGCACCTGCGCGGTACCCCATGGCTGCCTCTCCGTCGTGCGGCGGGATGGCGGGACGGCTGCGAAGCCCGGGAGGTGCACACGCGCTAATTGGCCGCACCACAGCGGGCGTGACAACAAGCCGCGCCAACTTTCTCTTGACTTTGCGCGGCATCCTCGCCGCGACGGTGACGGAGTGGTGTGGGCTCGTCAACCGCAGCGTCGCTTAGGCGCGCCATCAGGCGCGCTGATGATCCCTCGTTCGCGAATGCGTGCACGCTGGGCGATGCCGTCCCGCGCCCGATGCCGGGGCGGCTCCCGAGCATCACGCGCGGACGAGGGCGCGAGACATGAAGAGACTCCTGGCGATGCTGTCCCTGGCGATGTCGCTGTGCCTCCTCGCGTCGTCCGCCGCCGCGGCGGACAAGGTGAAGGGCACCGTCAAGCAGGTCGACGAGAAGGCCCGCACGATCACCTTCGCCGCGGAGGGCGCGACGAAGGACGAGGTCCTCCCCGTCGACAAGGGCGTCGCGCTCGAGCGCGTGAAGGCGAACGCCAAGGCGCAGCTCACGGTCGACGGCGGCGTCGTGAAGGAGATCAAGGAAGAGCGCGCGCGCAGCGCGCCCGGCTACTGACGGCCGCGCCGCCTACTCGACGTTCCGCAGCACCGCCGCCCCGGCGTCCGTCGACACGAGGAGCGCGAAGGGCGACACCATCGCGTCCACCCCGAGCCGGTTCACGTGCGCGCCCGGGATCCCCGCGAGCGGCCTCGACGAGCCGTGCGCCGGATCGTAGACGGCCGCGCCGGCCGTGACGCCCGCGAGGACGATCCGGCCGTCCGGGAGGCACACGAGGTCCTGCACGCCCTGCTCCGAAAGGCCGAGCGCCCGGGCGTCGAAGGTCTGGAACGCGCTCCCGTCCCACACCGCGACGGTGTCGCTCACCGAGGTCGCGCCCGAGCTCGCGAACCAGACGCGGCCGTCGGGGCACACCGACACCGCCGTGAGGTGGACCGGGTCGCCCTCCTGCGGGACCTTGAACACCGGCTCGTTCCGGAACCCGGCGCCCGGCGTGTACGGGTCGCCGAACGCGGCGTCGAACGCCCCGTGCACCCACCAGCTCACGGGGTCCGCGTTCCAGCGGATGAGGCCGGCGGTCCACTCGCCGGCGTGCCACAGCCTCCCCTGCGCGTCGAGGGCGAGCCCGCGCCAGTCGCCGGCGCGCGTCTGGCTCCCGGGCTGGCCGCAGGGGACGGGCGTGCACACCACCGCGTGCGCGTGATCGCCGAACCACGTGTCCTGCCAGGCGTCGAGACCCTGCGGCGCCGCGTACGGCGTGAACCGGTCGGGGAAGGCGATGTCGACGCCGTGGTCGTTCGCCGAGTAGAGCGTCCCCGGGTGCGCGACGTGGTCGTACAGGAGCCGGAAGGGGCTGCGGTTGTGCCAGTAGCCCCTCCCGACGTCGTTCTCCCAGTAGTCGAACCGGTCGACGGTGAGGGACCCGTCCGCGTTCAGGCGCACCCGATCGATCTTCCCGGAGTGGACGAGCGGGTCGCACCAGTCGGGATCCGGATCGGCGCCGCAGGTGAGGCCCGGCGTCTTCCCGCCGTGGTATCCGACGAACACCTCGTTCGGCCCGCCTCCGGCGAGGCTGAAGATGCCGTACTGGGTCGCGCCGCCCCAGATCACGGCGCCTGAGCACGGCGCGTCGCCCGCGAGGGGGACGCCGTCGCAGTACTTCACCCAGCCGACGGGGCCGGGCGCGAGGCCGGTCGCCTCGCCGAGGTGGAGCCCGTCCCGCTCGTCGTACCGCCGGAGCGCACCGCCCGGCGTCGCGAGGTAGAGCGCCGTGGGCGTCGCGATCCAGCGGTTCTCGGCCTCGTCCGTCGCGACGTCGACGACCCAGCTCTCTCGGATCGTCGAGGCGTCGTAGGCGCAGTTCCCCGCATTCCACGGTCCCGCCGTCCCGAAGGTGATCCGGCCGCCCGGCGCGGCCGCGGCGCCGGTGCTCGCGCAGGGCGCTGCGGCGACGACGCCGCCGCCCGGGGGGCTCCCGCCGTCTCCCGGCGGGCTCCCGCCGCCGCCCGGAGGGCTCGCGCCGCCGCCCCCCGCGGCGGTCGAGCGGCTCCCGCACCCCGCCGCGGCGGCGACGCACGCCGCGAGGGCACCCAGCGCCAGCAGGCGCGCCCCGATCCGAGTTCCCATCGCGCGTCCCTCCACCCCGAGCCCGCCGACGGCGATGCGAGGATCCGGCCAGCGAGAACGCACCGTGAAACGGTCCGGGCGGCCCCGGGCCTTCCACGCGCGAGGAACGGCGCTTCCACGCCGGAGCAAGAGGGCGGAGCCGGGCGACCGCGAGGGCGGCCGCGCGCCGGGCGGGCCGCGCGGGGCGCGCGGTCCCGGCGGGAGAGAACCGCGCGGGCTTCAGCTATCGCTGCGGCTGCGGCTGCGGCGGGGCCGGGGGCGCCTGCTCCCGCGCGGGGGCGACGTGGATCGCGACCGCCGACGGCTCGGCGCCCCGCGGGTCGTAGGCGACGCGCACCTCCGCGCCCTGCTGCAGGTCCGCGAGCGAGCGCTGCTCGGTCCCGACGAGCACCCGCGTCCCCTGATCCACGAGGAAGGACATCGAGCCCCCGTCCTGGACGTCCACGACGAGGTGCGACGGCGACGCCTCCGCGATCCGGCCGGCGGCGGTGCGCAGCCCCTGCGCCCGCTCCTGCGCGAGCTGGGCCTGGACCGCCTCCTCCTCCGCCTGCTGGCGCGCCCCGCGCGCGGTCTCGCCGAGCCGCTGCACGTTCGCCTGTTCCTGCGCGACGCGCTGGCGGGCCTGGTACGCGCGCTGCTCCGCCTGGGAGAGCTGCTGCCGGGCCTGCGCGCGCTGCTGCTCGGCGTGGGCGGCGTCCTCGCGCGCGGCGTCGAGCCGCTGCCGGGCGCCTTCGAGCTGTCTCTCGGCCCGCGCCGACTGCTCGGCCGCGGTGCGCGGCGGTTCCGCCGCGGCGCCCCGGGCCACGCGCCCGCTCCGCGCCTGGTGCGCGCACGCGCTCACCGCGATCGCGAGCAGCCCTGCGACCGCAACCCCGCCTCGACCCTTCATCGTCATGTCCCGCCCCCGACGCTACGATGGTGACGCGGACGCCAGGATGGGGATCGCGGCGGGCGCGCGGGATGATCGGGCCCTCGCGAGAGGTTCCGGGGACGATGCCGAAGCTCGCTCCCGCCTCCGCGCAGCGCACGCCTCCGGTGGAGCCGAGCGAGGAGGAGCTCGACGCGCTGCTCGGCGTGGTCGTGGAGCGGACCGGCGTCGACCTGCGCGGCCAGCGCGCGCCGATGCTCGCGCGGCGCGCCGCGGTGCGCCTCACCGCGACGCGCTCGCCCACGACCGAGGAGTACCTCGCGCGGCTGCGCTGCGATCTCGTCGAGCCGTGGGCGCTGCTCGAGCGGCTCACGATCAAGGTGAGCCGGCTCTACCGCGACCCCGTCGCGTTCGAGATCCTGCGCGCGCGCGCGATCCCCGAGCTGCGCCGCGCCCGCGGCGAGGGCGCGCTCCGCGCGTGGAGCGCGGGCTGCGCGCACGGGCAGGAGGCGTGGGGCCTCGCCATGCTGCTCGCCGGCTCGGGCGGCCCGTGGTCGGTGCTCGCCACCGACGTCGATCGCTCCGCCCTCACGCGCGCGCGCAGCGGCCGGTACCCGCGCGCGCAGGCCGCCGACGTCCCGTACGACCTCGCCGCGCGGTGGCTCGAGGCGGGCGGCGACGCCGACGTCCGCGTCGCGCCGGCGCTCGCGGGCGGGGTGCGGTTCGCCGCGCACGACCTCGCCTCGCCGGCGCCGCCTCCGGGCGGCGGGACCTTCGACCTCGTGGCCTGCCGGAACGTCCTCATGTACTTCCTCCCGGCGAGCCAGGCCGAGGTGCTGTCCCGCGTCGTCGACCGGATCGCCCCCGACGGCTGGCTGCTCCTCGGCGAGGCCGAGTGGCCGCCGCCCGCGGTCGAGCGGAGGCTCCGGGTCGTCGATCGAAGGCACCGCGTGTTCCGCGTCCGGGCCGCGGGGCCGGGGAGCCCCTGATGCGGTTCGCGAACGGCAGCATCCGGCGCCGGATCCTCATCGGGTTCGGGGTCGTGCTCGTCCTGCTCGGGCTCGAGCTGGGCGTGGCGCTGCGCGGGCTCGCCCGCGTGCGCGTCCTCCAGCAGGACGTCTCGGAGGCGATCGAGCCGCCGCTCCAGACGGCGCAGGAGCTCGAGCGGGTCGCGCTGTACCGGTTCGTCGCGGTCCGCAACTACGTCTCGACCGGCGACCCTCGCCACCTGCAGGAGTACGCGCGGCGGGTGGACCACCAGCGCGAGGTGCTCGACCGGCTCGACCGCTTCCCGCTCGAGGCGGACAGCCGCGCCGCCCTCGAGGCGGTGTCCGGCGCGGCGGCCGAGCACGTCGAGGAGACGAGCGCGTACCTCGCCCTCGTCGGCCGCGGCGCGCCGCCGGCGGCGCTCGCGCGCGAGGAGCTCCGCGTCGCGCAGGCGCGCGAGGGGCTGCTCGCGCGCATCCGCGCGTTCGAGGCGATCCAGGGGCGGATGGTCGCGGCCGCCCGGACGCGCTCGGCGGAGCTGCAGGCCGACGTCGCGCGCGCCCTCGTCGGGACGGCGATCCTCGTCGCCCTCGCGCTCGGGCTGACGGCGCTCCTCACCACGCGCGCGGTGCGCGGCCCCGCGCTCGCCCTCGTCGGCGCCGCCCGGGCGGTGGAGGCGGGCGACTTCGGCCCCGCCTTCGCGCTCGCGCGCGACCGGTCCGCGCGCGGGGAGCTGCACGCGCTCGCCGTCGCGTTCTGCCGCATGGCCCGCGGCCTGCGGCGGCGGGAGCGGCGGATGGCGGCGGACGGCCGGCTCGGCGAGGCGCTCGCGGCGCCGCTCGACGCGGCCGCCATCGCGTCCGCCGCGCTGCGCGAGATCGCCACGTACGCCGGCGCGGAGCTCGGCGCGGTGTACGTCGCGGGGGACGGGCCGCTCCACGCGCTCGCGACCCGCGGCGCGGGGACCGCGCCGGCGCTCCTGCCGCGCGAGGGGCTCGTCTCGGAGGCGCTCGCGGCAGGGCGCGCCGCCGCGCTGCAGCCGATCCCGGCCGACCTCCCCATCGCGCTCGCGTTCGGCTACGGCGAGGTGCGGCCCCGGGCGGCGCTCGCGGTCCCGCTCGTCGCGCGCGGCGCGCCCGTGGGCGTCGTCCTGCTCGCGGCGACCGGCGCGTTCGGCGAGGACGCCGTGGCGTTCGCCGAGCGCGCGGCCCGGCAGCTCGCCGTCGCCCTCGCGAACGCGCTCGCGCACGCGCGCCTCGAGGCGCTCACGACGGAGCTGCAGACGTCGAACGAGCGGCTCCGCGGCCACAACGAGGAGCTGCAGGCGCAGCGCGAGGAGATCCAGGCCCAGGCCGAGGAGCTGCACGCGCAGACCGAGGCCCTCCACGCGCAGTCGGACGAGATCCGCCGGCACAACGTGCAGCTCGCCGCCGCCCAGGAGGCGCTCGCGGCCAAGGCGCAGGCGCTCGAGGAGATCGACCGGCGCAAGGACGAGTTCCTCGCGACCCTCGCCCACGAGCTGCGCAACCCGCTCGCGGCGGTCGCGTCGGCCGGGCGGCTCCTCGAGGCCCAGCCCGGGCCGGGCGTCCGCCACGCGGCGGTGATCGGCCGGCAGGTCGGGCACCTGCGCCGGCTCGTCGACGACCTCCTCGATCTCTCGCGCATCACCCACGACAAGCTCCAGCTCCGGCTCGAGCGGCTCGAGCTGCCGGGCGCCGTCGCGCGCGCGGCCGACGCCGTCCGCGCGGCCGCCGAGGCGAAGGGGCAGACGCTCGCGATCCGCGCCGCCGGCGCCGTGCCGATGGTCGACGCCGATCCGCTCCGGCTCGAGCAGGTGCTCTCGAACCTCCTGCGGAACGCGATCCGCTACACGCCGCCGCGCGGGACGATCTCGGTCGGCGTCGAGGCGGACGGCGCGCAGGCGGTCGTCCGCGTCGGCGACACCGGCCTCGGCATCCCGCCCGACCTCCTGCCGCGCATCTTCGAGCCGTTCGTCCAGGGGACCCACAGCGAGGGCGGCGAGGAGGGGCTCGGGCTCGGCCTCGCGCTCGTGCGGCGCCTCGTCGAGCTGCACGGGGGCACCGTGGACGTGCGCAGCGACGGGCCGGGCACCGGGACGGTGTTCTCGGTGCGCCTGCCGCTCGCGTCGGTCACGTCCGTCCCGGCCTCCGGCGCGCGATCGGCGGCGGGCGCCCACGACGGGCGCGTCCGCGTGCTCGTCGTCGAGGACAACCCCGACGTCGCCGCGACCACCGCCGACGCGCTGGAGCTCTTCGGGTACGCGGTCCGGGTCGAGACGGACGCGGACGGGGGCCTGCGCGCCTGCGTCGAGAGCCCGCCGGACGTGGCGCTCCTCGACATCGGCCTCCCCGGACGGAGCGGCCACGATCTCGCGCGGGAGATCCGCGCCCGCCTGCCCCGCGACGCCGTGCGGCTCGTCGCGGTCACCGGCTACGGCCAGCCCGAGGACCGCGCGCGGAGCGCCGAGGCGGGGTTCGACGCGCACCTCGTGAAGCCGGTCGAGCTCGACGAGCTGCGCGAGACCATCGAGCGGCTCGTCTTCCAGGGCGCGTCCGGCGCCGCGGCGTGACCGCGCGGCGCGTCAGGCGGTCGGGCCGAAGCCGGGGGCGGCGTCCGCGCGCTCGGCGTCCCGGGAGGCGTAGCCCTCCGGCCGGTCGGCCGGCGGGTGCGCGAGGAAGCTCGCGACGATCTTGCCGAGGTACGCGTCGAGCGGCTCGTGCACGAACCCGAGCTCGCGCCGCGCCCGGCCGGGATCGAGGTAGGACATCCACCGGCCGCTGAACGGCGAGACGCGGACGGGGTCGAGCCCCGCGGCCCGGAGCCGCTCCGACGGGACCGCGACGAGCTCGGCGCGGCTGCCGAGGAGCGCGCGCAGGCGCGCGACGAGCTCCGAGAGCTTCGGCGTCTCCTCCTGGGCCAGGTTGTAGGCGCGCCCGAACGTCGCCTCGCGGCCGAGGATCGCGGCGAGGAACCGCGCCACCTCGCCGGCGTAGACGTGGCGGACGCGGTGGGCGCCGCCGTCCGGGAGGATCACCGGGCCGCCGTCGAGGAGGCGCCAGAGGTAGCTCTCCACCCGCCGCAGGTAGTCGCGCTCACCGTTCACCATCGGGATCCGCACCCGCGTCGCGGGGAAGCGCGAACGGTCCCACGCCCCGGCGAGCGCGTCCTCGCAGGCGCGCTTGCCCATGCCGTACTCCCAGTCCCGGACGTCGGCGGGGTCCGACGGACGCGCCGTCACCGGGCCGTCGTAGTCCTCCTCGCGCGCGGGGCGCGGGCAGGCCTCGCGCACGAGGTAGACCTGCCCGGTCGAGACCATCACGTAGTGGCCGGTCCGCCCGGCGAGGAGCGCCGCCGCGCGGCGGCCGTCCTCGCCGGCGTACGCGGCGAGATCCACGACCGCGTCGAACGCGCGGCCGCCGAGGAGCCGGTCGAGGTCGGGCGTCGTGCGGTCCCCGACGAGCCGCTCGACGCGGTCGCCGAACGGGTCCGGGAGGCGGCCGCGGTTGAGGAGCGTCACCTGGTGCCCCCCGGCGAGGAGGCGCCAGCCGAGGAGCCAGCCCACGAAGCGGTTCCCGCCGATCACGAGCACGTGCATGCGCATACGGTACACTCCGCCCCCATGGACGCGAACGAGTTCAGGCGCCACGCCCACGCCCTCGTCGACTGGATCGCCGACTACCGCGAGCGGATGGGCTCGCTCCCCGTGATGAGCCGGTCCGAGCCGGGCGCCGTGCGCGCCCGCTTCCCCGCCGCCCCGCCGCTCGAGGGCGGGAAGGTCGGCGAGGCGCTCGCCGCGCTCGACGCGGCGGTGCTGCCGGGCGTGACGCACTGGAACCACCCCGCCTTCTTCGCGTACTTCCCGTCGAACACGAGCCTCGCCTCCGTCCTCGGCGATCTCGCCGCCGCGGGGCTCGGGGTGCAGGGGATGAGCTGGCAGACCTCGCCGGCCGCGACCGAGGTCGAGCAGGTGGTGATGGACTGGATCCGCCAGCTCATCGGCCTGCCGGCGGCGTTCTCCGGGGTCGTGCAGGACTCGGCGTCCGTCGCGACGCTGACCGCGCTCCTCTGCGCGCGCGAGCGGACGAGCCGCTTCTCGCAGAACGGGAAGGGGCTGCAGGCGGGCGACGCGCCGATGACGGTCTACGCGTCGGAGCAGGCGCACAGCTCGGTCGAGAAGGGCGCGCTCCTCGCCGGGTTCGGGAAGGCGCACCTGCGGCTCGTCGCGACCGACGGAGACCACGCCCTCCGGGTGGATCTCCTCGAGCGGGCCCTCGAGGAGGATCGCGCGCGCGGGCTGCGCCCCTGCGCGATCGTCGCCGCGACCGGCACGACCTGCACCACCGCGCTCGATCCCGTCGGGAAGATCGCCGCGCTCGCCGAGCGGCACGGCGCCTGGCTCCACGTGGACGCCGCGCTCGCCGGCACGGCGATGGTGCTGCCGGAGTGCCGCTGGATGTGGGAGGGGATCGAGCGCGCCGACTCGCTCGTCTTCAACCCGCACAAGTGGATGGGGATCGGGTTCGACTTCAGCGCGTACTTCGTCCGCGATCCCGAGCACCTCGTCCGCGTCATGAGCACGAACCCGTCCTACCTGCGCACCGAGCACGACGGCCGCGTGGCGAACTTCCGCGACTGGGGCATCCCGCTCGGCCGCCGCTTCCGGGCGCTCAAGGCCTGGTTCCACCTCGTGGACGAGGGCGTGACGGCGCTGCAGGCCCGCATCCGGCGGGACCTCGCGAACGCGAGCTGGCTCGCCGGCGAGGTGGACCGCACGCCCGGCTGGGAGCGCGTCGCGCCCGCGCCGCTGCAGACCGTGTGCCTCCGGCACGTCCCCGCCGGCGCGACCGACGAGAAGCTCGTCCAGGCGCACAACCTCGCGATCGCGATGCGCGTGAACGAGCGCGGCCGCGCCTACGTGACGCCGAGCCTGCTGAAGGGCAGGCAGATGATCCGCGTCTCCGTCGGGGCGACGGCGACGGAGCGGAAGGACGTGGAGCTCGTCTGGCACGAGCTGCGGCAGGCGGCGGAGGCGAAGGGGTAGGGCGGGCGCGCCGCGCCTCGGCACGGCCTTGCCCCGCCGGACCCTCCCGCACATAACTCCCCCGATGCCGGACTCGAAGCCGCGGCTCCTCCTCCTCGTCCCCACGACGAGCTACCGCCTCGACGACTTCCGCGCCGCGGCGGATCGGCTCGGCGTCCCGCTCGTGGTCGGCAGCGACCTCTGCCACAGGGTCGAGGAGCTGTTCCTCGAGCGCGAGGACCAGGTCTCCCTCGACTACCGGCGCCCGGACCGCGCCGCCGAGCAGATCGCGGAGGTCGCGCGCACGAAGGCGATCCGCGGCGTCGTCCCCGCGAGCGACGCGACCGCGGTGATCGCCGCGCTCGCGCTCGAGCGGCTCGGCCTCCCCCACAACCCGCCGGAGGCCGCCCGCCGCGCCGCGAACAAGCACGCGCAGCGGGAGACGCTGCGCGCCGCCGGCCTGCCCGTCCCGCCGTTTCGCCCGTTCGACGCGGCCGGCGATCCCGCCGCCGCCGCGCGCGAGGTCGCGTACCCCTGCGTCCTGAAGCCCCTCGTCCTCTCGGCGAGCCGCGGCGTCATCCGCGCCGACGACCCGGAGTCCTTCGTCGCCGCGTGGCGCCGCATCGCGAGGCTCCTCCACGACAGCCGCGCCGAGCGCCGGCCGCGCGAGGGCGAGGCGTCGAGCGGCATCCTCGTCGAGGGCTTCGTCCCGGGCGCGGAGGTCGCGGTCGAGGGGCTCCTGCGCGGCGGCGCGCTCGAGGTGCTCGCGATCTTCGACAAGCCCGACCCGCTCGACGGCCCGTTCTTCGAGGAGACGATCTACGTCACGCCGTCCCGCCACGCGCCCGCGCTCCAGGCCGAGATCGAGCGGATCGTCGCCGCCGGCGCGAGGGCGCTCGGCCTCGCCGAGGGCCCCGTCCACGCCGAGCTCCGGCTCGCGCCGCCGGTTAGCGCGGGCGGCCCGGCCGGCCCCGTCGTCCTCGAGATCGCGGCGCGCTCGATCGGCGGCCTCTGCTCCCGCACGCTCCGGTTCGGCGCGGGCCTCACGCTCGAGGAGGTGCTCGTCGCGCACGCGATGGGGCTCCCGCTCGCGAGCGTCCGCCGCGAGGCGCGCGCGTCGGGCGTCATGATGCTGCCGATCCCGAGGCGCGGGATCCTGCACGCCGTCGGGGGCCTCGACGCCGCGCGGGCGGTCCCCGGCGTCGAGGACGTCGTCGTCACCGCCCCGACCGGCCGCGAGGTCGTCCCGCTGCCGGAGGGCGACAGCTACCTCGGCTTCCTGTTCGCGAGGGGGGAGACGCCCGCCGAGGTCGAGGCGGCGCTGCGCGAGGGGCACCGCCGGCTCACGCTCGACATCCGGGCGGCGCTGCCGACGCTCTAGCCGTCAGGGCCCCGGCGTGGAGCCGGGGGCGTCCTGCGCCGACCGCCCCGGCTCATCCCTTCCGGCGCGCGCAGATCTCGAAGTCGCTCCCCGTCCAGCACGCGGGGTCCTTCTTCGACCGGCGGGCCTCGCCCCAGCGCGAGTTGATCCCCTCGGAGGTCAGCCCGCGGACCTCCGCCTTGCCCGGCGCGACGACGTCGACGGAGAGGACGAGGATGTCCTCGAAGAGCGGCGACTGCCCGTCGAGAGCGGAGAGGCTGAACGACCCTCCCTTTCCGTCGGGGAGGAATCGACACGGACCATCGAGGTCCACGCGCACCACCCCGTCCTCGCCGGGCGACCGGACCGTGCAGACGACCGGCGTCCCCTTCTCGGCGGGGACGGGGCCGGACGTCTCGGCCGCCTCGGTCGCGGCCGGAGAGGCGAGGAGCAGCAGGGCGAGCGCGACGAGCCTCATGAGACCTCCAGCGCGAAGGCGGTGGACCGAGGCCTCACTCTACCCGCGCCGCTGCTCGTGCGTCGCCTGCTTCTCGGCCTCGCTCACCGCGCCCACCTGCGCGGTCGTGGGCTCCGCTCAGCAGAACCAGGATTCGGTCATCCGGGGCACCCGCCGCTGGTCCGGCGCCAGCGTCCGCACGTGCCCGTGCGGCAGCCCCGCCGCCGCGAGCGCGAGCACCTTCACGCGCGCGATCGTCGCGAGCGGCTCCTCGCAGCGCCCGGCGGCGGCCTCCACCTCGGCGGCGATCCGCGCCTGGAGCGCGTCCATCCGCGGATCGGGGTGCGTCCAGCGCCAGGTGAGCGCGGCCTCGTCGAGGCCGGCCCACGCGACGTCGGGGTCGCCCTCCAGCAGCGAGCCGGGCGGCACGAGCAGCCTGATGGAGAGCTGGACGGGATCGAGCGCCGGGAGGACGCCCCGCGCCTCGAACGTGTCGAGCACGTCGAGGAGGTCCTCGAGCGTGGACCACGGCGTGAACGGCACGAGCGACGGCCGCAGCGGCAGCCCCGCGGCGGCGCAGAGCTCGAGCGCGCGCAGCACGTCCTCCCGCGTGTGGCCCTTGGCGAGCTTCGCGAGCACCCGGCCGGAGAGGGACTCGACCGCGGAGGTCACGAACGCCGCGCCGAGCCGGGCGAGCTCCGCGACCTCGTCCGGCAGCCGGACGAGGTGCTCGACCTTCGCGGTGAAGTCGAAGGTCAGGGTCGGGAACCGCGCGTGCACCTCCCGCGCGATCCGGAGCGCGTGGGCGGGGCCGTTCAGGAAGTCCGGATCGCCGAAGGTGAGGTGCGTGGCGCCGGCCGCGACCTGCCGCGCCACGTCCGCCACGACGACGCGCTCCGGGATCGCGAGGAACCGGCCGCGGTAGATCGGCACGACCGGGCAGTGCCGGCAGAGGTGCTTGCAGCCGCGGGTCGTCTCCGTGTACCCGGCCGCGCGCGCGCGGCCGTCGGCGCCGACGAACCCGGCGTAGCGCGTGAGGGACGGGAGCGCGGCGCGGGACGGGACGGGGTAGTCGAGCCGCCGGCGCGGGACCTCGCCGCCCCCGCGCAGCACGAACCGGGCGAGGTCCGTCTCGCCCCGCTCGACCGCCCGCGCGAGCGCGACGAGCTCCTCCTCGCTCTCGCCGCCGAGCACCGCCGAGGCGCCGGACCGCAGGAGCAGCTCGGCGTTGAGCGGCGCGTAGAGGCCGTGGAAGCAGAGGACGGCGCCGGGCGCGTCGGCGCGCACCCGCGCGGCGAACGCGAGCCCGAGCCGCAGGGCGGTGTGCATCGGCACGGAGACCGCGACGAGGCGGGCCGCCCGGACGCGCGCGGCGTCGTAGCGCTCGACGGCGAGGTCGAGCGCCGCCGGCCGGTAGCCGGCCCGCTCGAGGAACGCCGCGGGGAACGCCACCCCGTGCGGCGGGTGGCCGAGCTCGTACGTCGAGGCGAGCAGGATGTCGCCGGGGCCGCGCAAGCCGCGCGCCGTGGGCGCCTACCCCTTGGCGGGAGGCGGCCGGTAGTCCGGCGGGACCTGGGCGCCCTCGCCGAAGAAGTACTGCTCGGCCTGCTGGTACAGGATCTCCGTCGAGCGGGGATCGCTCGGGGTGAGCCGGTACTCGTTCATGATCATCTTGAAGTGCTCGAGCCACATCTTCCAGGCCTCCTGGGAGATGCCGTCGTAGATCCGCTGGCCGAGCTCGTTGGGGAACGGCTTCGAGGCGAGGCCCGGCAGCTCCTTGCCGAGCTTCTTGCACATCACCATGCGCGCCAGTCCGTCGTCCTTTCCGGGGGTCCGGGGCCGAGAACCGCCGGGAAGATAAGCGATCCCGGCCCCGGTTGCACGCCCGGGGCGACGGCGCCGCCGGTCAGGACAGCAGGGACGTCGGGGAGACCGCGAGCGCCTTCGCGAGCGACTCGAGCGTGTCGAGCGGGGGCGTCCGCTGGCCGCGCTCCAGCATCGAGATGTACGAGACGGAGAGGCCGGCCTTGGCGGCGAGGGCCTCCTGCGAGAGCTTGCGGCGGAGCCGCTCGCTCTTGAGGTTGGTGGCGAACTTGTCGGCGAGTGCGGGCATCGGGCGGTGCTCCTCGGCGGGGGGCCGTGCTGCGGGTGAACTGCGGATTCCGCACTCGACCCTGCGGAAGCCGCACGCAGCGTTAGATAGCACTTCCCGTGCTGGTCCGCCACCGACCCCGTGTCCCCTGTTTCCGCGACCGCGCTCCGGGGTACGGGACGTCGTACCGCGCGAGAAGGCGACGGAGCGCGAAGTACGAGACGCCGAGCGCCTTCGCGAGCGCGCGCGGATCTCCCTCGAAGAGCTGCGCGGCGGCGAGCAGGTACCTCCGGGCGGCCTCGCGGAACGGCAGGACGTCGCCCCGGGAGTGGAGCGGGCGGAACCCGGGTACCGCCCGCACCAGCTCTCCGGACATCTGCGCCAACCTGCCGCGCGCCTCTTCCAGCTGGGCCTCGCTCCGCTCCACCACGGCGATGAGGCGGCGCCGGTCGATGGCCCGCTCCAGGGCGCGCTCGACCCCGGCGCAGCCGGCGTCCGGGCAGTCGTGGAAGAAGTCCGCGCCTGCCATCACCGCGGCGATCGCCTCGGACGCCGGGGCGCCGCGCGCGTAGGCGAGGATCGGGAGCTCCGGGCGCGCCTCGCGCAGCTCGCGGATCAGCTCGAGGCCGCTCGTCCCGCGGATGCCGAGGTCGACGGCGGCCGCGGAGACGCTCCCGGCGTGCCTCCGGCGTACCATGGGCGCGCTCGCGGCGGCGACCACCTTGAACCTGGGGTGGCGCCCGCGCGCGCCGCCCCCGGGGTCCTGCCCCGGCACGCGCCCGAGCCGCTCCGCGATCGCGGCGCGCAGCCGGGCGTCGCCGGCCGCGAGCAGGACGACGTGGTCGAACGCGTCGGGTCGATCCCAGCGGATCCGAGCCATGACGCTCGGTCTACCACAACCCCGGGTGTGGATTCACGCACCGTGCGGAGCGCGCAGCACGATCGCGTCCACCGTCGCGCCGCGCGGGAAGCGGGCGCGGCCCGCCGGCAGGACCGCGAGCGCGTCGTAGCCCGCCGCCGACGAGAGGTCGCCGCTCACCTGCGTCCGCAGCGGCTCGACGACGAGGCGGCCGCGGACGCTCCGCAGCCGGGCGCGGAGGTACGCCTCGAGCTCGCGCGGCTTCTCCTGCGCGGAGGCGAGCCGCGCGGGCGCGCGCAGCCGGCCGGTCCCGCCGAGCCCGGCGAGCGCGCGCAGCGCGGGCCGGACGAAGAGCTCGAACGTGACGAGCGCGCTCGCCGGGTTCCCCGGCAGGCCGAACACGGCCGTGCGCCCCCAGCGCCCGAACGCGAAGGGCTTCCCGGGGCGCAGGGCCACCCGCCAGAAGTCGAGCCGGGCGCCGGCCCGCGCGAGCGCGGCGCGCACGAGGTCGCGCTCGCCGACGGAGACGCCCCCGGTCGTGACGAGCGCGTCGAGCCCCGCCGCCCGCCGGAGCGCGTCGCGGAGCGCCCGCGGCTCGTCCCGGGCGATGGGCAGCACCACCGGGTCGGCGCCCGCCTCGCGGGCGGCCGCCGCGAGCGCGTGGCCGTTCGACTCGACGATCTGCCCCGGCGCCGGCACGCGTCCGACGGGGACCACCTCGTCGCCGGTCGGCAGGATCCCCACCCGGGGCCTGCGCCGCACCAGGAGGTCGCCGCGCCCGAGCCCGGCCGCGAGCCCGATCGTGCCGGGGTCCACGGCGGACCCCATCGGGGCCGCGACCGCTCCCGCCGCGAGGTCCGACCCGCGGCGGCGGACGAACCGGCCGCGCTCGACCGCCCGCCGGAACGCCGCGAAGCGCCCCGCGCGCCGGACCTCCTCCTGCTGCTCGACCGCGTCGGCGCCGCGCGGGAGCGGCGCGCCGGTGAAGATCCGGCAGCACGCGCCGCGCGGCAGCGGGCCCGGCGCCGGACCGCCCGCGAACACCTCGAAGGCGACCTCGAGCCGCGCGCCGGCGCGGCGCGCGTCCGATGCGCGGAGCGCGTAGCCGTCCATCGTGGAGGCGTCGAAGGCGGGGAAGTCGCCCTCCGCGACGAGATCCTCGGCCAGCGCGCGCCCGAGCCCGGCCGCGAGCCCGATCGTGCCGGGGTCCACGGCGGACCCCATCGGGGCCGCGA
>DASVZX010000149.1:0-3001 GCA_036391435.1 Anaeromyxobacter sp.
CTAGAGCCTCGCCTGCACGAGCACGCAGGTGACGTTGTCCGTGCCGCCCGCGGCGTTCGCCTCGTCGACGAGCACCTGTCCGGCGAGCCGGAGGTCGCCCACGTTCCCGCGGATCGCCTCGGCGATCGTCGCGTCGGGCACGAGGCCGGAGAGCCCGTCCGAGCAGAGGAGGACGACGTCGCCGTCCTCGAGCGGCTCCTCGAGGAGGTCGACGTCCACGGCGTCGCGCATCCCCAGCGCGCGCACGATCACGTTCTTGTGCGGGAACGCCTGGATCTCCTCGGGCGTGAGCGCGCGGGTCTTCTTGTAGTCGTTGAGGAGGGAGTGGTCCTCGGTGAGCTGCCGGAGGGCGCCGCGCCGCCAGAGGTAGGCGCGGCTGTCGCCGACGTGGCCGACGAGGACGGCGCGGCCGCTCCGCGGGAACGACGCCGCGACGATCGTGGTGCCCATGCCCTTGAGCCGCTGATCGCTCGCCGCGCGCTCGAAGATGCGCAGGTTCGCGAGCTTCACCGCGGTGACGAGCCGGTTCTGGTCGTGGCCGAGGGCCGGGTCCATCCGGTACGGCCAGGTGGCCTCGTCGTCGCGGCCGGTCAGCCGGAAGAACTCGGCCATCTCCTCGACGGCGATGCGCGCGGCGACCTCGCCCGAGGCGTGGCCGCCCATGCCGTCCGCGACGCAGAAGAGGCTCTCCTCCGGGAGCAGGAGGTAGGCGTCCTCGTTGTGCGTCCGCTTCCGGCCGACGTCGCTCGAGCCCGCGTAGGTGAGACGCATCGTGGACGAGGGTATCACGGGACCACGATCTCGACGCCGGGACCGGTCTCGACCGACACGGCGCGCTCCGCCCCGTACAGGTCGCCGTCCACCGTGAACCTCGGCCGGTCGCCCTCGACGAGGAGGGCGCGTCCGACCTCGTCCTGCGCGAGCCGCCGCCGCCACGGCGCGCCGCGCCAGATCCGCGGGACCGACAGGGCGAGCTGCGGCACCGAGCCGGTGACGCCCACCACGTGGAAGAACCCGGGCTGCTCGAGGCACCGCCCGAAGGCGAGGAAGCCGAAGCCGATGTCGGGCGTCGTCGCGGCGGCGAGCGCGAGGTAGCTGCCGTCGGGCCACTCGTCGCCGTCCGTCGAGACCCGGAGGCGATCGCGGCGGGTGAGCGCCGCGGCGAACCGGCCGTTCACGAGCGCCGAGAGCACCCCGCGCCCGACGAGGAGCGCGGCGGTGAGCGGGCAGGGGCGGCCGGTCCCGTAGTACGCCTCGAGGAAGGAGACGATGGACCCCGTGCCGAAGATGAAGCCGTAGGTGGGCGCCCCGCCGTCCGCGGACACGCGCAGGAGGTCCCGCTCCACGGTGCGGAGCGGGTACCCGTGCCGGCGCCGGATGAGCACCTCGCGCAGCGCCCGCTCCGGGCTCCCGCGCACGCCGGTGCCGCGGGCGACCGTGTTCATCGCGCCGCCGGGCAGGATCAGGACGCGCGGGAGCGGGGCCGGGCTCCACGCCCGCACCGCGGCGGTCAGCACGTAGTGGAGGCTCCCGTCGCCGCCGTTGACGCCGAGCACGTCGACCCCGACGGCGCGGAAGGTCTCGAGCGCGCGCGCGAGCGCCTCGGGCGTCGCCGCGTCGAGGACGTCGCCGTCGTCGCCGAGCTGCGCCCGCAGCCGGCGGCCGGTGCGGGGGCGGCGCCGGTTGCGCCGCGACCGGGGGTTGTTCACGATGCCGATGCCGCCCATGCCGACCCTGCTCCCCGCCGATCCTCCGCTGCAGGTGGTGCTCGTCTCGCCGCAGATCCCCCCGAACACCGGGAACGTCGCCCGGACGTGCGCCGTCACCGGGTCCTTGCTCCACCTCGTCGAGCCGCTGGGCTTCTCGCTCGACGAGAAGGACGTGCGGCGCGCCGGCCTCGACTACTGGGCCGAGGTCTCCCCCCGGATCCACCGCGGCTGGAGCGAATTTGAGGCGGCGGCGCTTCGGGGTCAAACGGAAAAGCTGCACCTGTTCACCGCGCGAGGCGGCAGGAGCCTCTTCGACGCTCGGTTCGGGGCGGGCGACTTCCTCGTCTTCGGGCAGGAGCAGCTCGGGCTGCCGCCCGCGCTCCTCGCCGCCTACCCCGGCCGGCAGGTCTCGATCCCGATGCGCGCCGGCATGAGGAGCCTCAACCTCGCGGTGGCCGCCGGGATCGGCGTGTACGCCGCCCTGGCCGATATCGCGGCCGCCCGCGGTGTAAGATGAGCCCGGATGAGCCTCCTCGACACGCCCGGCGATCTGGCCCAGACGCCGCTCGCCGCGATCCTCCTGGAGGCGCTGAACCACCGGGCGACGGGCGTGCTCGAGGTCGCCCACGGCGAGGGCACCTCGCGCCTGTGGTTCCGCGACGGCCGGCCGGTGGGGGCGCAGGTGTTCGCCGGGTTCCGGCCGCTCGGGCTGATGCTCCTCCAGGACGGGAAGATCGACATCGACGCGCTCTCGGTGAGCCTCTCGCTGATGGCGAAGACGAGGCGCCCGCAGGGCGAGCTCCTCGTCGAGATGGGCGTCGTCACGCCGGAGGTGGTCGCCGAGACCCTCGCCGACCAGCAGGCGGCCTACTTCCGCGTCATCGCGGCGCTCGACGCGGGGGCGTACGCGTTCGACGCCGCGCCGCCCGTGCCGGAGTGGACGCGCTCGAGCCGCCTGTCGCCGGTGCGCACCATCGTGGACGCCCTCGAGCGCCCGCAGGCGGCTCGGTTCGTCGCCGCCGCGCTGCAGCCCGTCGCGTCGACCGGGGTCCGGCTCTCGTCGAGCTACCCGGAGCTCGCGGCGGCGGTCCGCTGGTCGGACGCGGAGCGGGAGCTCGTCGACCGGATCTCGGCGCCCGAGCAGCTCGACACGTACCTCGCGCCCTCCCAGGTCCCGCCCGCGCGCGCGCGCGCGATCCTCGCCGCGCTGCTCCTCCTCGGGCTGGCCGTGCCGGCCGCGGGGCTGACCGAGCCCTCCGGCGAGCTCGCCGTCGATCTCGCGGTCGAGCCCG
>DASVZX010000150.1:0-4209 GCA_036391435.1 Anaeromyxobacter sp.
CGCGCGCGGCGAAGAGGAGGAGCGGACCGTCGGCGGGGCGCCACGCGATGGCCCGGTCGAGGACCTCGAGCGCCTCGCGCCGCCGGTCGAGCAGGTCGAGGGCGTCGAAGAGCGTGACGGCGGGCCCCCCCGACTTCCGGCCCTGCCGCTCGAAGCGGTCGCGGAGGAACGCGACGGCCTCCTCGGCGCGCCCCGCGAGGCGCGCCGCGAGGAAGTAGCTGTCCGCGAACCGCTCGTCGGTCCGCTCGAGGCACGCCGCCGCGCGGTAGGCGAGGAGCGCGGGCTCGCGCTCGCCGCGATCCCACAGGACGTGGCCCAGCGTGTGGTACCCGCCCGCGTTGCGCCCGCGCGCGGACGCGAGGGCGATCCGGAGCGCCTCGGGCTGCGCCCGCGCGTCGAGCCGGAGCACCTCCGCGAGGGCGAGCCGCAGCAGCGGATGCCCCGCCCGCGCGCACTCCGCGCGCAGCCAGGCGATGCGCTCGTCGCGCCGCCCCAGGTCGGCGAGGGACGCCTGCTTCGAGAGCCGCAGGTTGACGTCGTCCGGGAACAGCGCGAGGAGCGCCTCCGTCGCGCGCAGGCGCGCCGGCTCGTCGGCGTCGTACGACGCGATCGAGCGGTCGGCCTGGAGGGCGAGCCGGTGCCCGGGGGCCGCGGCGCGGAGCTCGGCGGCCGCCGCGGCCGCGCCGGCCCGGTCGTGCGCGACGAGCGCGGCCTGGACGCGGTGGTAGACGTCGTGGAGCGCCGCCTCCGGGAGGTCGAGGCCGTCGAGCCGCCCGGCCTCGGCCGCGGGCAGGAGCACGAGCCCCTTCGGGCCCGACGCGGCGTAGTCGGCGAGCCCGGCGTCGCCGACGATCTCCCCGAGGTAGCGGAAGTAGGGGTCGCGAAGGAGCAGCGTCCGCCGGGCCCGGTCGTAACCGACGACCGCCTGCATGTGGGCGTTGCCCGGGTCGACCGTCGTGAGCGCGAACGGCACGCCGCGATCGAGGAGCGCGGTCGCGGCCTCCCAGGTGACCGTGAACTCCCGGACGACGAGACCCTGGCGGACGGCCCAGGTCCGCTGCGCGTGATCCGGCGTGCCGTCGTAGCAGATCGCCTCGGCGATCTCGAGGTGCCGCGCGGCGGCGCCGAAGTGCCGCACGAGCGCGGTCATCGTCGCGGGGGCGCAGGTGAGCCGGTGCTGCCGCACCCACGGCACCGGCAGCTCGACCCGGGCGGGCGCCTCCGCGATCGCGAGCCGCTCGGCGAGCCGCTCGTAGAACGCGACCCCCGACGCGCCCGCGCGGCGCGCGAGCGCGACGGCGCGGGAGAGCTCGCCGCGGTGGTAGGCGGTGTCCGACCGGTGAGCGGCGATCCAGGCCGCGAGCTGGCGATCCCGCAGCGGCGTCAGCTCCTCGAGCCGGTCCAGCGTGGCGTCGGCCGCGTCGTACCGCCCGTGCTCGACCTGCAGGGCCACGAGCTCGGTCGCGACGCTCGGGGCCTGGAGCCTCGCCATCGCCTCCTCGAGCAGGGCGAGCGCCTCGTCGTCCCGCCCGAGGACGATGAGCAGGTCGGCCCGCGCGTCCACGGCGGGCCGGTACCAGGCGCGGCCCGCGAGCGCGCGATCCGCCTGGGCGAGGGCCTCCTCGTACGCGTCCGCCTCCTGGAGGGCGAGCGCGGCGAGCACCGGGATCCAGGGGTCGTCGGGGGCGAGCGCGCGGGCGCGGGCGAGCAGCCGCTCCGCCTCGTCGAAGTCGCGCAGCTCGACCGCGATCTCGGCGCGGAACGAGACGACCTCCACCGTCTCCGCGGGCGGCGGACGCCGGCGCGCCGTCTCGAGCGCCGCGTAGGGGCCGAGCCGCCAGCCGACGGTCCGCAGGCCCCAGGCCCACGCCGCCGGAGACTCCGGGTGCTCGCGCAGCGCGCGCAGGTGCAGCCGGCCGCCGAGCCGCGTGTTCCCGAGCCGCTGCGCGAGGCGGCCCGCGAGGACGAGGGCCTCGCCCCCGCGCCAGGCCGCGAGCGGCCCGAACGGCCGGGCCAGCGCCCAGGCGTCGAGGTAGCGGCCGTCCTCGTAGGCCGCGCCGATCCGGGCGAGCGCCTCGCGCGGGACGTGGACGCGCTCGGGCGAGGGCTGCTCGCGAAGTGGGATCCCGTCCATGGCCCCCCGCCCCGGCTCCGTGGGCCGGGATCCTCCGAGGGTACCGCGGACGCGGGCGCGCCGGGCGCGCCGTCGGGCGGACCCGCCCGGCGGCGGCCGGGGGCAACCCGCCCGGCCGGCGCGTTCCGTGCTTGCGCCCCGGGCCACGCCTGGGATATCCGCCGTGCGGGATTCGCGACGCCACGGTCGCAGAGGAGCCCATGGGACGCATCTTCGAGACGCGCAAGGCGACGATGTTCGCCCGGTGGAACCGGATGGCGAAGACGTTCACCCGGATCGCGAAGGACATCGCGATCGCGGTGAAGTCGGGCGGCCCCAGCCCCGACATGAACCCGGCGCTCCGCCGCGCCATCCAGAACGCGCGCGCGGCGAACATGCCGAAGGACAAGGTCGAGGCCGCGATCAAGCGCGCGAGCGGCCAGGACCAGCAGGCGTACGAGGTGGTGCTGTACGAGGGCTACGGCCCGCACGGCGTGGCGATCGTCGTCGAGACGGCGACCGACAACGTGGTGCGCACCGTCGCGAACGTCCGCATGCACTTCAAGGAGCACGGCGGAAACCTCGGGACCACCGGGAGCGTCGCGTTCCAGTTCCAGAAGATGGGCGTGTTCCGGCTCTCGCCGGAGGGGATCGACCAGGACGCGCTCGAGCTCGACCTCATCGACCACGGCCTCGAGGAGATGGGCGAGGCCACCGGCGAGAAGGGCGATCGGCAGCTCGTCATCCGCTGCGCGTTCTCGAGCTTCGGCGACCTGCAGCACGCGATCGAGGCGCGGAAGCTGCCGCTCGTCTCGGCGGAGTCGGAGTACGTCCCGCAGAGCACGGTGCAGCTGCCGGAGGACCAGGCGAAGGAGGTCCTCGAGCTCGTGGACGCGCTCGAGCAGGACGAGGACGTGCAGCGGGTGTTCCACAACCTCGCGTGAGCCGGCGCGGTCGAGGCCGCGGAGCACGAGGTCCGCGCCTCGCCGGGACTCACTCCGGGGCTCCCGGGACGGCGCGCGGGTTCGCCGTGAAGCGTTCCATGCAGGCGTCGCCGAAAACCCGGCGCGCCGAGCGATCGTTGTGCACCCGGCAGGCGAGCCGGCGGTTCTCCTCGGTGGAGGGTCCGCCCAGCGCGCGGGGGACGACGTGATCGATCTGCACGCGGAGCGTCGATCCGCAGATCTCCCCCGAGGCGAGCCGGACCTGGCACCTCCCGCAGTCGCGCTTCCAGACCGCGCGCCGGACGCGCGCCGGGACGTGGCCTGGGTCACGTGGAACCGGTTCAGCTCGGCCGTGAGCGGCTTCGTCACGGTCACCGCTCGCTGCGGAGGCGGAACCGGCTGCTCGACGCGCCCTCTCGGACTCGTGCGCGCCGGGTGACCTCGGTTCAACCGGTAGAACCGCCTGCGCAGGATCAAGGCCAGCGCTCGGCGCGAGGGCGAGGAGCGGTGCCGCAGCCGGGCGGCCCGCCGTGCGGACCGCCGTCACGACCGTGCGCACCGGGGGGACCGGGATCGGGTGGAGCTCCGCGGCGAGCGCCTGCGCCTCGCGCCTCGACAGCCCGAAGAACCGCGGGAGCACGTCGGCGCGGTTCTCGGGCGTGAGCACGCGCGCGACCTCCGCGACGGTCATCAGGCACAGCCGCCCGTCTCGCAGCGGCTCGACGAGCTCCGGGAAGCGCTGGACGAGCTCCGCCGCGGACTTCCGGTAGAACGCGGCGCCCCTCGAGAGCCCGAGCTCGCGGTGCAGGAAGTCGAACAGCGAGGTGTACCCGAGCTCGACCCAGAGCCGGTGCTCGTCGAAGCCCGCGAGCGCGACGAGGAAATCGGCGAGGGCGAAGCGCTCGCGGCGGAGGAGCTCCTGGAGACGGACGGTGAATGCGCGCAGTTTCCATGAGCGAAGCATCGCACGCGTTTCCGGGCCCTCCGTGAACGCACGCAGTCGCGCCCTGCCGCGATCGAAGCCGGAGGGTGCCGCGCCCCCTCGGACGCGATCCGCGAGCGCCGCAGGAGCGATCCGCTGCGCCAGGAGCGGCATTCTCGCGCCGCGTGCCGCGCGCGAGTCATCGGACAGTGAAACGCGGTCAAGCGCTT
>DASVZX010000151.1:0-29170 GCA_036391435.1 Anaeromyxobacter sp.
GGCGCGGGCGCCCGCAGCGCGGGCGCGCAGCCGAGCGCCAGCGCGAGGAGCGCGGCGGGTCGCGCGGCGAGGGTCACCGGCTCGCCTCCGCGTACGCGGCCCGTGCGGCGGCGAGCGCCTTCCCGTCGAGCCGCACGAAGCGTGACATGCGGACGCCCGCGAGCGCCTCCGCGCCGGCGGGCTCGTCGGGCAGCGCGCGCAGCGCCCCGGCGAGCTTCTCCCAGCGCGCCGGGGCGAGGCGCCGGCCGACCGTCGCGACGACCCCGGCGGGGAGCGCCGGCGAGCGAGCCACCACCTCGAGCTCGGCCGCGAACGGGAGCGACGCGAGGGCCGCCTCCTGCGCCCCGTCGAGGAGCACGGCGACCGGCTCTCCCGCGGCGGCGCGCCGGAGCGCCGAGAGCACGGCGGAGGAGGCCTCGATCCTCACGCTCGCGGGGAGCCTCCCCCACCCGCCGAGCGCGGGGCCGCGCACGAACGCGGGCGCGAACCCGGCGGAGGAGAGGATCGCGAACTCCCCGAGCGCGGCGGGGGAGGGGAGCCGCCCCTTGCGCGCGACGAGGGTCCACCGCTCCGTGGCGGCGCCGCCCTGGAGCACGGGCGAGAGCCCCGCCCGCAGCGCGAGGGCCTTCTCGTGCTTCAGGAAGAACGGGAGCGACACGAGCGCGACCGCCGCGTCCGGCGCGCGCAGCCGCGCGACCCCGGCCTCCTCGGTCGCGGCGTAGGTGGCGCCGAGCGCCTCCGGCGGCAGGCCCGCGCGGCCGGCGACCGCCGACGCGAACGCGTCCATCGCGCCCTGGGCCTCCTCGGTCGTGCCCGGCGAGCCCGGCGCGCAGAAGACCATCGTGGCCCTCGGGGCGGCGGCGAACGCGGCGGCGGCGAGCGCGGCGGCGCAGGCCAAGGCCGCGCGCGCGGTTCGGGTGGGGCTCACGCGCCGATGAAGCTAGCGCGAAGGTCCGGCGCCCGCGAGCGCTATGTGCACGGTCCGGGGAGGTCCCCGCGGCGGATTTCCCCCGGTGGGAGGCCGGTGCGGTATGGGTGAGCCCCATGCGCGTCGCCCTCCCGCTCTCCCGGCGTCCGCTGGACGCCGCCCTGATCGCGTTCTTCGCGGTGAACCTGGTGTTCACGACCTACGTGGTGAGCCTCGAGCAGGTGGTGATCGCCGATCCGTTCGCCTTCGTGCCGCCCTTCTGGCCGCCGGGGCGGCTCCTGGCGCTCGTCCACTGGTGGGAGCGGAGCTTCGACCCCCTGCTCCTCGCGCGCCCGGCGTGGTACCGCGCGACCATCTGGCTCGACGTGCTCGCCTTCGGCCCGTTCTACGCCGTCGCGATCTACGCCTTCGCCCGCGGCCGCGACTGGATCCGGCTCCCCGCCGTGATCTGGGCCGCGATGCTCTTCACGAACGTCTTCATCATCCTCTTCGACGAGCTGAAGGGGATCCACGCCACCCCCTCGCCCGGGATCGTGGTCGCGGCGAACGCGCCGTGGCTCGTCGTGCCGGTCCTCGTCGTGTGGCGGCTGGCGCGCTCGGAGCACCCGTTCACGCGCGAGGCGGCCGGGGCGGCACCGGAGGCGGCGTGACGCCGTTCCGGGAGCGCTACGGGCCCTGGGCGCTCGTCGCCGGCGCCTCGGCCGGGCTGGGGGAGGCGTTCGCGCGGCGCCTCGCCGCGCGCGGGCTGAACCTCGTCCTCGTCGCGCGCCGCGCCGCCGCGCTCGAGGTCCTCGCGGCGGACCTTCGGCGCGCGCACGGCGTCGAGGCGCGCCCGGCGCCGATCGACCTCGCGGACCCCGGCGCGGGCGCGGCCGCGATCCGGGCCGCGGCGGGGCTCGAGGTGGGGCTCCTCGTCTACAACGCGGCGCACTCGGCGATCGGCCCGTTCCTCGAGCGGCCGATCGAGGAGCACCTGCGCGTCGTGGACGTGAACTGCCGCGGGCCCCTCGTGCTCGCGCACGGCCTCGGCGGCGCCATGGCGGCGCGCGGCCGGGGCGGCATCCTCCTCATGACCTCGCTCGCCGCCTCGCAGGGCAACCCGCTGCTCGCCTCGTACGCGGCGTCGAAGGCGTTCGATCTCGTCCTCGCCGAGGGGCTCTGGGCGGAGCTGCGGGGGCGCGGCGTCGACGTGCTCGCCTGCCGCGCGGGCGCGACGCGCACCCCGGGCTACGCGGCCTCGCGGCCGCGCCGCAGCGTGCCGCTCATGGAGGCGGACGACGTCGCCCGGGGCGCGCTCGCCGCGCTGGGGCGGCGGCCGAGCACGGTGACCGGGGCGCTGAACCGGGTCGCCGCGTTCGCCTTCGCGCGGCTCCTCCCGCGCCGGACCTCGATCCAGATCATGGGTCGCGCGACGCGAAGGCTGTACGGATGAAGAGGATGCCCGAGGATCACCCGCCCGCCCGGCGCGCGAGCGGCCTGTCGGCGCTCGCCGTCGCCTACGGCGCGGCGCTCGCCGTCGCGCTCGCCGCGGGGTGGGCGCTCCGGGCGCGTCACCCGGTCCTCGTCGCCGCGGCGGCGGACGCGGCGGCGACGCTCGCCGTCTTCGCGTTCAGCGTCCGGCACGACAACTCGAGCATCTACGACCCGTACTGGAGCGTCGCGCCCGTGCCCATCGCGCTCTACTGGGCGTCGCTCGGCGGCGCGGACCGCCTCCGGCGCGCGTGGGTGCTCGCGATCGTGCTCGCCTGGGCGGCGCGCCTCACCGCGAACCAGCTCGCGCGCTGGGGCGGGCTCCACGACGAGGACTTCCGCTACGCGGAGCTCCGGGCGAGGAGCGGTCGCGGCTACTGGCCGCTCTCCCTCGTCGGCGTGCACCTCATGCCGACCGCGTGGGTCTTCCTCGGCCTGCTCCCGATCTTCCCGGCGCTCGCCGGGCCCGCGCGCCCGTGGAGCGCCCTCGACCTGGCGGCGGTCGTCGTGACGGGCGGCGCGGTGCTCCTCGAGGCGACGGCGGACGCCCAGCTCCGGCGCTTCGTCCGCCGCCGGCGCGACCCCGCGGCGGTGCTCGACGGCGGCGTCTGGGCGCTCTGCCGCCACCCGAACTACCTCGGCGAGATCCTCTTCTGGTGGGGGCTCTGGCTGTCCGGCGTGGCGGCGGCGCCGGGGCGGGCCTGGGCGATCGCCGGGCCGGTCGCCATCACGCTCCTGTTCGTCCTCGTGAGCGTCCCCTGGATGGATCGCCGGATGGCCTCCCGCCACCCGGCCTGGGCGGAGCGGCTCCGGAGCGCGCCCGCCCTCGTGCCCTGGCCGAGGCGGCGGCGATGAGCGGCCGCATCGAGGGGGCGTTCGCGTGGATCGTGCGCCGGCGCGCGCCGATCCTCGTCGCGTACGCCCTCGCGCTCGCCGCGGCCGTCGGGCTCGCGCTCGGCATCCGCTCGGACGCCGGGATCTCCGGCCTCCTCGTGCCGTCCGATCCGGACTTCGTCGCGACGAGGGCGTTCGAGAAGGTCTTCCCCGAGCAGCCGATCGTGATCCTGCTGCTCGAGGCGGACGATCCGTGGAGCCCCGAGGTGCTGCGCGAGACCGCGGCGCTCGAGGCGGCGCTCCGCGCGATCCCGGGCGCCTCGCCCTACTCGGCGCTCGACGTCTACCGGCGCACGCACCCGGGGTTCCAGCCGACGCCCGAGGGCGCCGCGGCCTTCCGCGCGTTCGCGACCGGCACCTCGTTCTTCGCGCGCCAGGGGCTCGTCGCCGCGCGCTTCCAGGGGCTCGCCGTCGGCCTCGCCGCCGACGGGCCGCAGCGGCGCGACGCGCTCCTCGGCGCCGTCGACGCCGCGATCGCGCGGACGCCCCTCGACGCGGTGCGGGGCGTCCGGCGGATCGGCGCGCCGTACGTGGAGGCCTGGATCGAGCGCGCCTCGCGCGAGGCGTCGGTCCGCTGGTTCCCCGTGTTCGGGCTCTTCGTCGTCGCGCTCGTGCTCTTCCTGTACCGCTCGTGGCGGACGCTCGCCGCGATCGTCCTCGCCCTCGGGACGGCCGTCGCGCTCGGCGTCGCGGTGGGGCGGCTGCTCGGGTTCTCGTTCACGGTCGTGTCGGCGCTCGTGCCCCTCACGGTGATGGTGACCGCGCTCGCGAACCTCGTGTACGTGCAGTCGCGGTTCGTGGATCAGCCGGAGGGGGTGGACGTCGAGGCGCACCGGATCTTCGCGCTCCGGAACAAGCTCCTGCCGGTCACCGCCTCGACGCTCGCGGCGGTGCTCGGCTTCGCGGCGCTCGCCGTCTCGAAGATCCGGCCCATCCGCGAGATGGGGCTGT
Source organism: Anaeromyxobacter sp. (assembly GCA_036391435.1). Taxonomy (GTDB): domain Bacteria; phylum Myxococcota; class Myxococcia; order Myxococcales; family Anaeromyxobacteraceae; genus Anaeromyxobacter. The sequence continues at coordinate 4,244 of DASVZX010000151.1, forward strand.
GGACCGCCGCCGGCCTCGCGCTCTCCTGGCTCGTGGTCTTCACGCTCTTCCCGGCGCTCCAGAAGGCCCTCCGCGCGCCGACCGGCCGCGCCGTGGCGGTCCGCTCGGGGCTCTACGACCGGATCGCGGCGGCCCTCCCGGCCCTGACGTGGCGCCACCGGCGGGTGCTCGTCCCGGGCGCGCTCGTCCTCGCCGCGGCCGGGCTCGTCGCGCTCGCCGGCCTCCCCGGCCGGCTCGCGCCGATGCGGGTGGGCGTCGACTCCCTCGACTACGTCGACCCGGCGCTCCCCATCCACCGCGACATGCTCTACTACCGCGCCCAGGTGGGCGGCCTGAACGTCGCGCGCCTGTGGGTCACGACGCCGCCCGGCGCGGTGACGGACCCGGAGGTGCTGCGCGGGCTCGACGTGTTCGCGCGGGAGGTCGAGCGCGAGCCGGACGTCACGTCCGTCGTGGGACCGACCACGTTCCTCCGGATGCGGCGCTACCTCGCGACGGGCGACGAGCGGCTCCCGGACGGCGATCCCGCCGCGTTCGCGGCGCTCGCGGCCGACGTCGAGCAGCTCCTCCTCTCCGAGCCCGAGCTCCGCGCGTTCGTCGACGCGGGCTCGCTCGCGAGCGCGCAGCTGACGGTGCTCTTCCGCGGCACGCGCGACCAGGACTTCGGCGCGCTCGACGCCGCGCTCCGGACGGACTGGGCGCGCGCCGTCGCGGCGGTGCCCGCGCTCCGCGGCGCGGGGATGCGGGTCGTGGGGGCGTCGATGCTCCAGGCGAAGGTGGGCGCGAGCCTCGTGCCGACGCTCGCCGAGAGCTTCGCGATCACGGCGGTCCTCATCTTCGTCGTCTTCCTGTTCGTCTTCCGCAGCGCGTCCGCGCGGCTGATGGCGATGATCCCCTCGGTGTTCGCGATCCTCGTCACCTTCCTCGGCATGCGCCTCACCGGGACGCCCCTCAACGTGGCGACCATCCTCATCGCGACGACCGTGCTCGGCACGACCGAGAACGACCAGATCCACTTCTTCCACCACCTGAGCGAGGGCGAGGGGAGCGGCCTCGAGGCCGCGCTGCGGCACGCGCTGCGCGTCTCGGGGCGCGCGATCGTGTTCGCGACGCTCATCAACGCCGCGGGGTTCCTCGGCCTCTCCTTCTCGAGCTTCCCGCCCCTCCGGCAGTTCGGCGTCGTCACCGCGGCCGCGTTCCTGCTCGCCATGATCGCGGACTTCAGCGCGCTCCCCGCCGCGCTCTGGATCGCGCGGCGCGAGCGGCCGGCGCAGGCCAGGCCTCAGGCCGAGCGGACCGACCGCCGCCCCGCGACCCGCAGGTAGAGCGCCTCGAGCCGCCGGAGCGAGTCCTCGAAGCGGTGGCGGCCGGCGAGCGCGAGCGCGAGGCCCCGCGCGTCGGAGAGGAGCCGCGGCTCCTCGGCGAGCCGGTCGAGCCGCCGCGCGAGGTCGTCCGGATCGCCCGGCGCGAAGAGGAAGTCCTCCGAGACGGCGAACTGGGGGGCGGCGCTCGCGGGCGCGCGGGCGATCAGCGCGGGCGTGCCGCAGGCGAGCGCCTCGAGCACCGCCAGGCTCTCGAGCTCGACCTCCGACGCGTGCACGAGGAGGTCGGCGCCGGCGAGCAGCCGGCGCAGCTCCGCCTCGCTCACGAAGCCGACCTCCGCGGGGACCGGGAGCGTCGCGGCCCGGCGGCGGACCTCGCGCTCCCTCGGCCCGCGCCCCGTGATGACGAGCTGGATCCGCGCGGCGTTCCGGGCGCGCCGCACGCCCTCGATCGTGACGTCGAGCCGCTTGTCGCGCGCGAAACGCCCCGCCGCGACGACGAGGAGCTTCCCGCGGTGCCGGGCCGGCCGCTCGACGAAGGTGGGACCCAGGCCGGGCGGCACGCCGTTCGAGATCACCTCCGCCGGCGCGCGCAGGCCGTGCGCGCGCAGCTCGGCGAGGGCGAAGGCGCTCGGGCACACGACCGCGTCGGAGCGGTCGAACAGGTACCGCAGGAAGAGGCGGTAGATCGGGGCCGCGAGCCGGGGCGCGCGCAGGCCGAGGTTCCGGAGCAGGTTCTCCGGCTGGACGTGAAAGGCGCTCACGAGCGGCGTCCCGAGCGCGTTCGCGATCGCGGCGGCGCGCAGCCCGAGCCAGAACGGGAACTGCACGTGGACGACGTCCACCCTCCGGAACAGCTCCTCGAGCGGCCTCCGACGCGGGACCGCGAAGACGAACCCCATCCGCCGCATCAGCTTGCCGACGAGGGGAGGGTAGAAGGCCGGCAGCTCCAGGATCCCGTCGCCCGAGACGCCCGCCGCGACCACGGTCACGTCGTGACGGGCGCGGAGGCCCTCGACGAAGCGCCGCGCCGAGCGCACGCCGCCCGCGGTCGGCGAGTCGAAGGTGTCGGAGATGAACGCGATGTGAAGGCGGCCGTCCGTCATCCGCCCTCAGCATCGCCACGAACGGGGCTGCGCGGGCCGCCCAGATGGGGCCCTGCGTCCCGAGGGCGGCGGCGCCGGCGCCGTGCCGCGCCGGGCCGCCTCCGGTTAAGGACCACGGGCGAGGTGACCGAATGACGATCCAGCGCGACGAGCTCGAGATCCGCACGGGCGACGGCGTCGCCCGGGCGTGGGCGTACCGCGGCGGCGAGGGCGCGCGTCCGGGCGTGCTCGTCTACCCGGACGCCTTCGGCGTCCGGCCCACCCTGCACGGGATCGCGGAGCGCCTCGCGGGCCTCGGCTACGTCGTGCTCCTCCCCGACGTCTTCTACCGCGCGGGCGACTTCCCGCCGTTCGACAAGGCGAGCGTCTGGAACGACCCGCCGGAGCGCGAGCGGCTCATGAAGCTCATCGGGTCGCTCACCCCGGAGCGCCTGCGGACGGACGCGGGCGCGTACCTCGACGCGCTCGCCGCCCGGCCGGGCGTCCGCGGCGATCGCGTCGGCGCGATCGGCTACTGCATGGGCGGTCGCCTGTCGTTCCTCACCGCCGCGCTGCACCCCGAGCGCGTCCGCGCGGCGGCGTCGTTCCACGGCGGCGGCCTCGTGACCGACGCGCCGGAGAGCCCGCACCGGCTCGCCGGTCGCGTGAAGGCGGCGCTCTACCTCGCGGTCGCGGATCAGGATCGGGGTTGCACGCCCGAGCACCAGGGCGCGCTCGCGTCGGCGCTCGCGGCGGCGGACGTCGCGTACGCGATCGAGCTGTACCGGGGAAAGCGACACGGCTTCGCGGTGCCCGATCACCCCGGCGCGTACGACCTCGAGGCCGCCGAGCGGCACTGGCGACGGGTGGAGTCGTTCTTCGGCGAGACGCTGGGCTGACCGGGGCGTCCGCGCGGCGCGTCGGCCGGTGGCTACGGCTCGTCCGAGAGGATCTCCAGCATCGCCTGGACGTCCACGATCTTGTCGCGCGGGGCGCCCCGCCGCTCGCCGCGGGCGACCTCGACCTCGTCGAGCCGCCGCCAGTCGTCGAACGAGACGAACCGCACGCCCCGCTCCCGCAGGAGCGCGTCGATCGCCTCGCGCGGCGGGAGCGCCCGGGCCTCGGCGCCCGCGGCGTCCTCGATCATGTGGGCGACGACGTGCGCCGACGCCTTCTTGTGCTCGCCGATGAGCCCCTGGGGGCCGCTCCGCGCCCAGCCGACCACGTACTCGCCCGGGATCACGGTCCGGTGGACCGGGTCGACCACGCGCCCGTCGACGTTCGCGATCGTGTGCGTCCGCTCGTCGTGGGGCACGCCGGGGATCTCCACGCCGGCGTAGCCGACCGCGGTCAGCACCATCTGGACGTCGAGCCGCTCGAGCTCGCCCGTGCCGCGCGCCACGACGCCGCCGCCGGGGCGCGCCTCGAGCCGGTTCCGCTCGAGGGCCATCCCCGCGACGGCGCCCGAGGGATCGGCGAGGATCTCGGCCGGCGACGCGAGGAAGCGGAGGTGGAGCCGCCTCGTCCCGGGGCGCGGCCGGCGCGCGGCGAACGCGCGGAGGATCTCGAGGTTGCCCCCGGGGGGTCCCTGCCCAGCGTCCGCGAGCTCCGCCGGATCGACGATCGGGTCCGCGTCCTCGAGCGCGCCGAGCTCGCGGAGCTCGGGCGGCGTGAACGCGGCCTGCGCCGGGCCGCGCCGGCCCAGCATCCAGACCTCGCGCACCCGGCTCTCGCGCAGCGCCGCGAGCGCGTGCTCCGCGACGTCGGTCCGCGCGAGCTCCTCGGGCGTGCGGAGCAGGATCCGGCAGACGTCGACGGCGACGTTGCCGTTGCCCACCACCGCGACGCGCGGGACGGACAGGTCGAACCGTGCGCCGCGGTAGTCGGGGTGCCCGTTGTACCAGCCGACGAAGACGGACGCCGGCGTGCACCGCCAGATGCCCTCGCCCGGGATGCCGAGGCGCCGGTCGGCCTCGTTGCCGGTCGCGTACACGATCCGGTGGTAGTGGCGGCGGAGGTCCTCCACCGTCACGTCGCGCCCGAGCTGGACGTTCCCGAGGAAGCGGAAGGTCGGGCGCGCGGCGGTGCTCGCGAACACGCGGGCGACCGCCTTGATCTTCGGGTGGTCGGGCGCCACCCCGCCGCGGACGAGGCCGTAGGGGGTGGGCAGCCGGTCGAACATGTCCACGTCCACGCGGACGTCCGTGCGCTTGAGCAGCGCCTCGGCGGCGTAGAAGCCGGCGGGTCCGGAGCCGATGATCGCGACGCGCATGCGAACCCGCCGGGACGAAGAGAGCGACGAGCGGTTCTATAGCGGCCGGTTCGACGCGGCGCGCGGGCCCCCGGCGTGACCCGGTGGCCGCGGCCGCGCTGCTCGGCGTGAACGACGCCGCCAGGGTGGCGCCGATCCGTCGCCTGCGTCTCTCGCCGGTGGTCACCGCCGGACGCGGTACCTGACCCAGAGCAGGTCGCCGCGCCGCCGCCGGGCCGAGAGCAGCCTCAGCCGCCGCGCCGGCCCCGCCCCGTCGCGCGCGTCGAAGAGCGTCGGCGTCCCGACGCCGCCGTCCGCGACCGGCGCGTACAGGAGGCTCAGCTCGTCGACGAGATCGGCGGCGAGGAACGAGCCGTTGATCTTGCCGCCGCCCTCGAGGAGGAGCGTCCGGATCCCGAAGCGAGCCCGGAGCTTGCGCAGGACGGCGGGGAGGTCGATCCGCGTCCTGCCGCCGAACAGGTACGAGACGCCCCTCGAGCGCAGGAACGCGAGGTAGCGATCCGGCACGCGCTCGGTGAGCACCGTCACGACGTGCTCCTCGTCGATGGACCCGGACTTCCAGCGGAGCTTGCCGGACGGATCGATCGCGACGGCGTGCGAGGGCGCGCCGGCGCGCGCGACGAAGTCGGTCCGCGGGATGCGCGCGCGGGGGGCGCGCGCCGGGACCTTCGCCCGGCCCGCGTACGGCTCCATGGAGACGCGCCCGATGATCCACGCGTCCGCGTCGAAGGTCGCGGCCGTGCGCTCGTACTCGGAGAGGAGGGTGCCCGGCAGCCTCCAGCCCGAGGTCACGATCCTCCCGTCCACCGACGGCACCATGTGGCAGATCACGTACGGCCGCTCGCGGTCGCGCATGGCCCGGGTATAGCCGATGGCAGCCCGCGTGCGCGCGGCGCCCGGTCGCGCTCGCGATCGCCGTCATGTCGCGGAGATGGGGCCGCCGAGCCGGCGAGCCTATTCAACTCCTGAATCGGACGGTGGCCGCGCCACGTCCGGCGGGGCCGCATCGAAGAACTCGATTTGACCCCCCCGGAACCGGGCGCGACAGTTTGCCGCACCGGCCGTAGCGACGTCCCGAGCGGCAGGACGGCTCGTTCCCGCGGCACACGCGCATCCGGAGCTGGTGCGCGCCCCCGCGGCCTCGGACGCCCGGGATCGCTCCCCGGAACCCCGGAGGCGCGCATGGCGGACCGCCGCAAGCTGAGCGAGGACTGGCTGGCGCTGTGGATCGGGCTGTTCATCTTCGCCCTGTCGCTCGGGGTGTTCGCGGGGGTCGACCTCCTCGGCTGGGGGGTCAAGACCAACGTCTGGGTCGACGTCGGCAAGGCGGTCGCGCCGTTCTCGAAGCCTTACGAGCGGCTGCCGGGGCTCGCGTCGCTCCTGCTGACCTACGGGTTCATGGCGGCGCTGATGGGGGTCGCGGCGTGGCTGCTCGGCGCGAACCTGAGGCGCTTCCTCGTCGGCTTCACGATCGTCTTCTGGATCAGCTACGGGTGCTGGCTCGCGGGGAACTTCGCGTACGTCGCCGCGACGACGCAGCCGGAGATGGCGAAGTACGGCATCGGCTGGGCGCTGAAGCTCACCGGCGAGGCCGGCTTCGTCGTCGCCCTGCTCGCGGGCCTCGTCGTCGGGAACTTCTTCCCCGGGCTCGCCGCCCGCATCCAGGAGGCGACGCGCCCCGAGCTGTACATCAAGACGGCGATCGTGATCCTCGGCGGCGCCCTCGGCGTCGTCGCGGCCGAGCAGCTCGGGCTCGCCACCGCGGTGATGTTCCGCGGCCTGTGCGCCATCGTCGAGGCGTACCTCATCTACTGGGCGGTCGTGTACTTCATCGCCCGCAAGTACTTCGGCTTCAGCCGGGAGTGGGCGGCGCCGCTCGCGTCCGGCATCTCGATCTGCGGCGTGTCCGCGGCCATCGCGACGGGCGGCGCCATCCGGGCGCGGCCGGTCGTGCCGATCATGGTCTCGTCGCTCGTCGTCATCTTCGCGGTCGTCGAGCTCGTGGCGCTCCCGTTCCTCGCGCAGCACGCGCTCTGGCGGGAGCCGATGGTGGCGGGCGCCTGGATGGGGCTCGCGGTGAAGACCGACGGCGCCGCCGTGGCGAGCGGCGCGATCGCCGACGCGCTCATCCGCGGCCGCGCGCTCGCCGACGGCATCCGCTACCAGCCGGACTGGATCATGGGCGCGACCGCGACCGTGAAGGTCTTCATCGACGTGTTCATCGGCGTGTGGGCGTTCGTGCTCGCGATCGTGTGGGCGACGTTCATCGACCGCAGGCCGGGCGACAGGGTCCGCGCCCGGGAGATCTGGGAGCGCTGCCCGAAGTTCGTCATCGGCTACATCGTCACGTTCGCCGCGATCCTGCTCGTCGCCCTGCCGGCGTCGCGCCGCGTGACCGAGCTCGGGAAGCAGACCGCGGCGGCCGAGCAGCAGCTCGCCGCGTCGAGCGCCGCCGTGCCCGCCGCGATGGGCGCCGCCCCGGCGACGGCGCCGGCCACGGCCGAGGCGGGCGCGACGCTCGCCGATGTCCGGGCGAGGCTCGCGGCCTCGAAGCAGCAGATGAGCGCGGCGAAGCTCGCCGCGGGGGAGGGGAGCGTGTTCCGGGGGCTCTTCTTCGTGATGACGTTCTTCACGATCGGCGTCGTGTCGAACTTCAAGAAGCTGTGGGAGGAGGGCATCGGGAAGCTCGCGGCCATCTACGCCCTCTCGCTGTTCGGCTTCATCATCTGGGTGGGGCTGCTCATCTCGTGGATCTTCTTCCACGGGGTGAAGCCGCCGCTCGCGAGCTGACGAAGGCGTTCGAGGACGACGCTCGACGAAAGGAGCATGCGATGGCAGCGCCAGCGCAGGCGATGAAGCAGGCCCCCGAGGGCAGCCTCGTGGAGGAGCTGAGGGGAATGCAGCGCGAGCCGCTCCTCCCGGTGGAGAAGAAGCTCATCGGGTGGAGCATCGGGATCGGTGTCGCGCTGCTCGGCGTGCTCGTCTGGGTGAGCTACACGTTCTTCCCGGCCGGCCACTGAGGGCCGCCGCCGCGCCGGGAGAGCGAGCCTCCGGACGCCGCCGCTCCTACGCGGCGGTCCGGGGGCCGCTCTTGAGCGCCTCGCGCGTCTTCCCCAGGATCGCGTTCGGCGCGCCCTGCGCGTCGATCTCGGTGACGAGCCCGCGCTGCTGGTAGAACGCCTTCAGCGGCTTCGTCTTCGCGGCGTACTCCTCCATCCGCTTCCGCACGTTCTCGGGCTGGTCGTCCGCGCGGTGCACGAGCTCGCCGTCGTTGTGATCGCACCAGCCCGCGCGGCGGGGCGGGTTCGCCGTGACGTGGTACACGGTCCCGCACTTCGGGCAGCTCCGCCGCCCGGCGATCCGGTCGACCACGACCTCGGTCGGGATCTCGTACGAGACCACGCGGTCGATCTTGCGGCCCGACGCGGCGAGGAACGCGGAGAGGTGCTCGGCCTGGGCGGTCGTGCGCGGGTAGCCGTCGAGGATCAGGCCGCGGCCGACGTCGTCCCGCGAGAGGCGATCGTCCACCATGGCGTTCGTGATCTCGTCGGTGACGAGGCCGCCGGCGTCCATGATCGCCTGGATCTTCTTCCCGAGCTCCGTCCCGCGCGCCTTGTGGTCGCGGAACATGTCGCCCGTGGAGATGTGGGGGATGCGGTACTCCTCCGCGAGGAGCTTCGCCTGCGTGCCCTTTCCCGCGCCGGGCGGGCCGAGGAGGACGAGGATCATGGTCGATCTCCGCGGGGCGGCTCCGGAGCGGGGCCGCCCGCGCCAATGGGTGGTCTGGTCGATGCGACGGTACGGACCCGCGGCGCGACGTTCAATTCAGTAGATCCTGTCGCCCGATAGAGAGCGCTGATGCGCCTCCCGGACGGCGGCCGCCCGGCGCCGCGCCGGGGTATGTTCTCCCGCCGTCCTCATCTCCAGGCACGGGTGCGCCATGAACCGCCTCCGCTCCGCTCGCTCCGGCTGGCTCCTCCCGCTCCTGTGCGCGATCGCGCTCTCCGCCGCGCCGCCCGCGCGCGGCGAGGGGGCCCCGCGGCCGCTCGCGCCGATGCCTCCGCCGCCCGCCGCCGCGAGCGGCGCCTCCGGCGCCCTCGACCCGTCCGCCGCGACGCGCGCGTACCTCGACCTCCTGTCGCCGGAACGGAAGGCCCGCTCCGACGCCTACTTCGAGGGCGGCTACTGGCTGCAGCTCTGGGGGTTCCTCTACGCCGTCGCGGTGTACCTCCTCCTGCTCGCGACCGGGCTGTCGGCGCGGATGCGGAACCTGGCGGAGCGGGTGGGCTGGAGGTGGATCCAGCCGGGCATCTACTGGGTCCTGTTCCTCACGGCGACGTCCGTGCTGACGCTCCCGCTCGCCGTGTACCAGGACTGGTGGCGCGAGCGCCGCTACGGCCTCTCGAACCTGACCTTCGGCGGGTGGATGGGCGAGCAGGGGAAGGCGCTGCTCCTCGGGGCCATCCTGGGCGCCGTCGCGATCGCCGTCCTCTACGCGGTGATCCGGCGCGTGCAGGCGGCCCTGTGGCTCTGGGCGAGCGTCGTCGCGATCGCGTTCCAGGCGTTCTTCATGGTCATCTACCCGGTCGCCGTCGTGCCGGTCTTCAACCACCCGAGCAGGCTCGCGGACGAGCGCGTGGTGCGGCCCGTCCTCGCGCTCGCGCGGGCGAACGGGATCGGGACGGGCGACGTCTGGGAGATCGACGCCTCGAAGCAGACGACGCGCGTCTCCGCGAACGTCGCCGGCTTCCTCGGGACGGAGCGCATCACGCTCAACGACAACCTGCTGAACCGCGCCTCGCTGCCCGAGATCGAGGCGATCATGGCCCACGAGATGGGCCACTACGTGCTGAACCACGTGTACAAGACGCTGCTGCAGCTCGCGCTCGTGTCCGGGGTCGGCTTCTGGGTGGTGCTGCGCGCCTTCGAGCGGCTCCGCGCCCGCCGCGGGGCGCGGTGGCAGGTGCGCGGGATCGCGGATCCGGCGGGCCTGCCGCTCCTCGCGCTCGTCTTCACGGCGTTCATGTTCCTCGTCACGCCGGTGCTGAACACGATCATCCGCGTGCAGGAGCAGGAGGCGGACCTGTACGGCCTCAACGCCGCGGCCCAGCCCGACGGCTTCGCGCGCGCCGCGCTCGACGTCTCCGAGTACCGCAAGATGGAGCCGGGTCCGATCGAGGAGGCGCTCTTCTACGATCACCCGAGCGGCCGGACCCGGATCTTCTCCGCGATGCGCTGGAAGGCGGAGCACCCGGAGACGTGGACGAGGCCGGCGGGCGCGCCGCCGGCTCGGGCGGGGTCGTCGGACCCGGCCGCCGCCGCACCCTGAGGCGCGCGACGTCCCGCGGCTTCCCCCGCCCCCTGCGGCGCGGGGGGACGGGGGGCCGACCGCGTTCGGCGCCGCGCTACTCGCCCCCGGGCCCGGGGATGCGCGCGGGGATCCGCGAGATCGTGTAGCGCGAGACCTGGGCGCACCACCGCGAGTCCACCGACGCGTACGACGGGTCGAAGAGCCGCAGGTCGAGCGCCAGGTTCGTGACGAGCAGCTCCTTCCCGGCGAACCGCGGGCTCGCCGGGAAGAGGAGCTGCAGCGGCGCGCCGTCGACGACGCTCCCGCCGAAGTCGCCGAGCTTCGCGATCGCCTTGCCGGTCGGGTCGAGGACGACGATCTCGTCCGCCTGGTTCGCGGCGACCCACAGGTTGTCGTCGGCGTCCACGAGGAGGCCGTCCGCCCCGTTCACCGAGTTCGCGAACACGGACGGCGTCCCGGCGACGGGGCCGCCCGCGCCCGGCGTGACCGGGACCTCGATCACCGTGTCGTCGCCGGTGTTCGCGACGAACATCGCGCTCTCCTCGTTGTCGAAGCGGAGCCCGTTCGCGCCGAACGGCGGGACGCCCGCCGTGCGGAGCAGCGGCGAGTCGACCCACGCCGTCGCGACGCCGCCCTGCGGGCCCGTCCTCCAGACGATCCCCTGGAACGAGTCGGAGACGTACACGTTCCCGGCGCCGTCGAAGGTGAGGTCGTTCAGGCCGGCGCCGCCGGGGTGCGGCAGCGGCGAGGGGAGGGTCATGAACACGGTGGACGCCCCGGTGACGGGATCGACCGACAGGACCTGGCCGGCGCCGAAGTCGTTCACGAGGAGCTTGCCGCTGCCCGGCTGGAAGCGCAGGCCGAGCAGGTGCGAGGTCGAGCCCGCGACGGACACCTGCCGGACGAAGCGGCCGTTCGACTCGTACACGTAGATCTGGCCGGGACCGGAGACGGGCCCGGCCGCCGTGAAGCCGAACGTCGCGACGTACACCCTGCCGCCGGGGTCCACCTCGAGGCCCTCGGGGCCCGTCGCGCCGGCGGGCAGGGTCGCGAAGACGTGCGCGCGCTCCCGCTGCCAGGCGCGTGCGCCGCCCGGCGCGAGCGAGAGCACGGCGAGCGCGAGGGCGAGTCCGTTCGTGAGCCTTCTCATGGAGACACCTCCGGTGGTGAATACGGGAGAAGATCGAGGAATAGGCGCCGCGCCCGCCGCAGCCGCGCCCGGATGGGGGCGCCCCTCCGACCGCGGCAGAACGCGGGCCCGCGGCTCACCGGCCAGAGCTGCTTCTCCGCGCGCGGTCACGCGCGAGGTCGAGCCGAGGCGGCTCGGTCGCGGCATCGTCGAACCGCGATCAAAGGGAAGCCACCCGTTCGGCTTACCGCGAACCACGCGGCGACCTCTCCGTCCCGCGGTCGCGGGACATCGCGGCCCTCGCGAAGCGCTCGGCAGCATGCCGCAGCGGCAGGCGGTCGCGGCGGCCCTGAGCCGGGTCGGCGCTCACAGGTGGGGGCCCCGATGTTTGTGCGCCGGGCTGCGCCGAGCGGCTGGCAGAATGCCAAACCAGTCCAGGGTCGCTCAGGACCGGGGCCCGGCGGATCGACCGCCGGGGGGCGCTGCCGGGACGGACAGACATCATCGATGAGGCCTGCCCTGCATCGCGTCGCCGCGGCGATGACGCTGCTCCTCCTCGCGCTCGGCAGCGCGCGCGCGGAGGAGATCCTGCGGCTGAGCGGCACCGGCACGGCGCTCGGAACCCTGCGCCGGCTCGCGGGCGCCTTCGAGCGAGCGAACCCGGGTCAGCGGCTGCACGTGCTGCCGAGCGTGGGGAGCAGCGGCGCGATCGCGGCCGTCGCCGGAGGGGCCATCGACGTCGCCATCTCGGGGCGGCACCTCGAGCCGTCCGAGGAGGCGCTCGGCCTCACCGAGCTGGCGTACGCGCGGACCCCGTTCCTGTTCGCCGTCGGTCCGCGCACCGGGGTGAGCGGGATCACCACGGGAGAGATCGTCCGGATCTACCGCGGTGAGCTCTCGACCTGGCCGAGCGGAGAGCGCGTCCGCCTGGTGCTCCGGCCGCGGACCGACGTGGACGACGCCATCCTGCGGAGCCTCTCACCGGAGATGCCGGCAGCCGTGGACGCCGCGCTCGCCCGCGAGGGGATGCTCCTGGCCCTCACCAACGACGAGTGCGACGACATCCTGGCGCGCACCCCCGGCTCGATCGGCCCGACGTCGCTGACCCAGCTCCGGAGCGACGACGCGCCTCTCGTGCCGCTCGCCTTGAACGGCGTGGCGCCGACCGTGCCGAACCTCGCCTCCGGCGCCTACCCGATCGCGAAGACGCTCTTCGCCGTCGTCCGCCGCTCGCCCTCTCCGGCGGTCCGCCGCTTCCTCGAGTTCCTGGCGTCGCCCGAGGCCCGGAAGATCCTCGAGCAGACGGGGAACCTCCCGCTGTCGCCCGCCCCGCCCGATGACACGCGACACTGAGCTCGAGGGGACCGTCGCGGTCGCCGTCAGCGCGCTCACCGCCGCGATGGTCGTCCTGCCCCCCGCGATCTACTTCCTCGTCTCCTACAACTACACGGCGGGCATCCTGGAGGCGGAGGCCGAGATCAACTCGCGCATCGTCACCCGGATCGTCGGCGCCAACCCCGAGCTCTGGGAGTACGAGAAGATCCGGGTCTCGGAGTACCTGTCTCGCCGCCCGCGGCCGAAGGACGCCGAGCGGCGGCGGGTGCTCAACGCGAGGGGCGCGGTGGTGGCCGAGAGCGCGGATCCGCTGCCCGCGCCCTGCATGACCCGGTCGGTGCCGCTGTTCGACGCGGGGGCGCGCGTCGGGACGATCGAGGTCTCCCGCTCGCTGCGGCCGCTGCTCTTCCGCTCCGGGCTCCTCCTCCTCGCGCTGCTCTCGGCCGGGGTCCTGTCCTTCCGCCTGGTGCTCACGCTCCCGATGCGCGCGGTAAGGCGAAGCGAGCAGGCGCTCCGCCACGAGCGCGACACGGCGCAGAAGTACCTCGACGTCGCGGGCGTCGCCTTCGCGATCGTCGACCTGACCGGGCGCGTCACCCTCGTCAACCGCGCGGGAGCGGAGATCCTCGACCGGTCCGAGCGGGAGATCCTCGGCCACGACATCGCGACCCTCCTCGAGCCCGCCGACCGCGCTCGCGTCGCCTCCGAGCTGGCGGCGTCGCGACCCGAGCGCGTCGCCGCGCTGGAGTGCGCCGTGCTCCGGCCGACCGGCGAGCGGCGGGTCGTCTCCTGCTATCTCACGCCCATCTCCGACGACGCAGGCCGCCGCACGGCCTTCCTCGTCTCGGGCATCGACATCACCGTGCAGCGGGAGCTGGAGGCGAAGCTCCTGAAGGCGCAGCAGCTCGAGGCGATCGGCCGGCTGGCGGGCGGCGTCGCCCATGACTTCAACAACGTGCTCTCGGTCATCAAGGGGAACGCCGTCCTGCTGCGCAGGCGGACCGGCGAGGCGGACCCGCAGCTGCGCTGGGTGGACGCGATCCTCGCCGCCGTCCAGCGCGGGGCGTCGCTCACGAGCAGCCTGCTCACCCTCGGCCGCCGGCAGGTCCTGCACGCCGGGCCCGTCGATCTCGTCGAGCTCGTGCGGCGCTTCGAGCACTCCCTGCGCAGCCTCGTCCGCGAGGACGTCGAGCTCTGCAGCGCGCTGCCGGCGGAGGCGCTGCCGGTCATGGCCGACGCGCCGCAGATCGAGCGCGTGCTCATGAACCTCGTCACGAACGCGCAGGACGCGATGCCGGAGGGCGGCCGGATCCTCATCGCGGCGTCGCGCGCGTCCCTCGACGCCGAGGCCGCGGTCCGCGCGGGCCTCGAGACCCCGGGGCCCTGCGCCCAGCTGTCCGTCACGGACAGCGGCACCGGGATCGGGGCGGAGGCGCAGGCCCACGTCTTCGAGCCGCTCTTCACGACGAAGGAGGCCGGCAAGGGAACCGGGCTCGGCCTCTCCATCGCCTACGCCATCATGAAGCAGCACCGCGGGGCGATCCGCGTCGCCAGCGAGCCGGGAAAGGGCGCCACGTTCACGCTCCTGCTGCCGCTCCTCGACCCCTCCGCCGAGCTCGCCGCGGAGCGGGGCGCGCACGGCGCGCCGCCCTCCGGCGGCCCCTGAGGGAGGGCGTCCGCGCCCGCCCCGCCGTGACCGGGCAACACCGAGCGAGTAGGCTGTCCCGGTGACGGCGCGCGAGCACGTGCTCCTCGTGAACCCGAACCGGGTCCGGCCGCCGATCGCGCCGATCGGGGTCGAGCTCCTGGCCGACGCGCTCGAGCGGCAGCGGATCCCCGCGCGCGTACTCGACCTCGCGTGGAGCGCGTCCGCGGAGGAGGACGTCCGCGCGGCGCTCCGCGATCGGCCGGCCCTCGTCGCGCTCTCGCTGCGCAACCTCGACGACGCGTCCGCGGCCTCGCGCGTCTCCTTCCTCCCGGCGCACGCCGAGATCGTCGCCGCGATCCGCCGCCACACCGACGCGCCCCTCGTGCTCGGGGGCGTCGGGTTCTCGATCGCGCCGGCGGCGGCGCTCGCGGCGCTCGGGGCGGAGCTCGGCGTGCGGGGCGAGGGCGAGGAGGCGCTCGCGCTGCTCGCGCGCGGCGCGGCGCGCGCGGACGTGCCCGGCCTGGTGTGGAGGGACGGCGCGCGCGTCCGCGAGAACCCGCCGCGGTTCGTCGCGCTCCGGTCGCAGCCGGCGCCGCGCCGGACCTTCGTCGACAACGCCCGCTACCTGCGCGAGGGCGCCCAGGTGGGGTTCGAGACGTCGCGCGGGTGCCCCATGACCTGCGCCTACTGCGCCGACCCGCTCGCGAAGGGGCGCACCCTCCGGCGGCGGGCGCCGGAGTCGGTGGCGGACGAGCTGGCGGCGCTGGCGGCGGCGGGGATCGACGTGCTCCACACCTGCGACGCGGAGCTCAACACGGATCCGGCGCACGCGGAGGCGGTCGCGAGCGCGATCGCGGGGCGCGGCCTGGGCGGACGGGTGCGCTGGTACGCCTACTGCCAGCCCTCCGGGTTCGGGCCCCGCCTCGCCAGGGCGCTGCGGGCGGCGGGGTGCGTCGGCGTGAACTTCGGGATCGACCACGTCGAGGACGCGCTGCTCGCGCGCCTCGGGCGCGCGCACCGCCGCGCGGACGTCGAGGCGGCCCGGGCGGCGTGCCGCGCCGCCGGGCTCCGCGTCATGTTCGACCTGCTCCTCGGCGCGCCGGGCGAGACCCGCGCCACGATCGCCCGCGCCATCGAGGCCCTGCGCAGGCTCGATCCGGACGCGGTGGGCGTGACGCTCGGCCTCCGGCTCTACCGCGGCACCCCGCTCGCCGACGCGCTCGCGCCGCCCGGTCGCCCGGCGCGGGCGGGCGTGCGCGCGGCGGATCCCGAGCTCCTCGGGCCGTCCTTCTTCGTCGAGGAGGCGCTCGGGCACGACGTCGGCGCCTGGCTCTCGGCGCTCCTCGCCGGCGATCCGCGCTTCCTCTTCCTCGGCGCGGCCGGCGCCGGGGACGGCGCGAGCTACAACTACAACGGGAACCGCGCGCTCGACGACGCGATCGCCGCGGGCGCGCGGGGCGCGTACTGGGACATCCTGCGCGGGGCGAGGTAGGGCCGGAGGCGTCTTCGCCGGCGCCGCGCCTCAGACGACCGGGGCGCCGGCGGCGGCGTCCGGCGCCGGCGCGGCGGCGGGACGGCGCGCCCGCAGCTCGCGCCCGATCGCCGGGGCGATGGAGAGGACGAACGCCCCGAGCATCCCGAGCCCGATCAGCACGTCGCGCCAGACGAGGGGCGGCGACCCGCGCGGCGACAGCGAGGGGACGACGAGGAGGTGGAAGTCGAGCCAGAGGCCGGCGAGCTGTGCGGCGACGATCGCGCCGAAGAACCGCGGGGATCGCCGACCCGCCGGGTGCAGGAGCGCGACGAAGGGCGCCACGAAGACGAGGCCGATCACCGCCAGCACGACCCACCCCCAGCCGTCGGCGGCGCGGCGCAGGGCGAAGCCGATCTCGTCGGGGAGGTTCGCGTACCACAGGGTCAGGAACTGCGACCAGAACAGGTACGCCCAGAAGATCCCGAGGGCGAACACCAGCGCCCCCGCGTCGCGCCGCTCCCGGTGCCCGAGCACCCCGAGCGCGAGCCCGAGGAAGACGACGAGGCCGGTGCCGGCGAGGAACGCGGCCATGAACACGTAGGGCCCCGCGAGCGTGCTCCCCCAGACCGGATCCGGACCGAGGACGAAGTCGAAGGCCCAGATCGAGAGGACCACGGCGTAGACGAGGCAGTACGCGACGGCGAGCGCGCGCGACCGGCCGCGGCCGGGGCGCAGCACGAGCCAGGCGAGCGCGAACAGGACGGCGTTCGCCGCGACCTCGCGGGCGACCAGGGCGCGCGTGCCGAGCCAGCCGCGCGCGTCGGCGACCCAGGGCGCCCGGACGGCCGACGCGAGGATCAGCGCCAGGACCACCGCCGCGGACGGGAGGAACGCCGCGGGGAGGCGGGCGAGCGGCGCCAGCGGGCGCGCCCACCGGGCGTCCACGATCCGGAAGAAGGCGCGGAACGCCGCCGCGCCCGCGACGACGCCCGCGAAGAAGAGCCAGCTCGCGATGAGCGCCCCGGTGGTGCGGGGCGCCACGGCGGGGCCGAGGCCGGTCGCGGCGGCCGCGAGCCCGGCCACCACGGCGCCGCTCGCCGCGACCGCGGCGCCGCGCCCGATCCCCGACTCCAGGTCACGCCAGCTCATCGCGTCGCTCCCTGCGCGCCGGGGGCCGAGCCGTCGAAGCATCCCTCGCGCTGGAGGGAGCGCACGAACGCCACGAGGTCCCACCGCTCGCTCGAACGGGTCCCCTCGCGCATCGACGGCATGGCCTTGCCGCCGGCGGTGAAGGTCCCGTAGAGGAAGCCGTCGGTCCGCTTGCAGATCGACGCGTAGCGGAGGTTCGGCGCGGGCGGGAACTTGGCCGAGACCGGCCCGTCGCCCCTCGCCTCGGGCCCGTGGCACGGCGTGCAGTGCCGGGCGAAGACGAGCCTGCCGCGCTCCTCGGCCGCGGCGTCGAGCGGCCGCGGCGGCTGGAGCTCTTCGTCGTCGTCGCGGTCGAGGAGCGTCTCGACCCCGCCGAGCGGCACCGCCCCGGCGGGCGCCGGGCGCGCCTGCGCGAGCGGCTCGACGGCGGGCTGCTGCTCCATGCTCGCGGGCCACAGGTCGCGGGAGCCGCACCCGGCCGCCGCGAGCGCGCACGCTGCGAGGACGCGGAGCCTCATCCCTGCACCTCGGCCGCGGTCCCCTCGAGGCACTCGCGGATGGCGGCGCGGCGGCGCTCGGCGAAGTGGCGCGCCCGGACGACGACGACGATCCGCTCGCTGCTCACCTCGTCGCGCGCCCGGCGGGACACCTGGCGCCGGGCGACCGCGCACAGCACGATGAGGGCGATGAAGTTCGCCGCGCCGGCGAAGAGCATCGTCAGCTCGAACATCACGACGCCGAACGCGGTCCAGGAGACGATGGGCTTCGCGCCCACGAGCAGCCCGAGCGAGTCGGAGGTCGCGACCTGCAGCGCCATCGCGCACCCGAGCCCCGTCAGCGCGCCGCAGAGCGCGATCCAGCCGAGCGTGCTCGAGCGGTCGTGGCTCCCTTCCGCGTGCGCGCCGGGGAGCGGCGCCGAGCTGGCGATCTGGGCGGTCGTCACGTCCTCGCCGTGCAGCGCGTCGAGCGCGCGCAGCGCGGCGCGCGGGTCCGCGTAGATGGCCACGAGATCCTCACGCATGGCTCGCCTCCACCTCGGCGGCCGGCGCGGCGTACTCCGCCTGCAGCGTCTCGGCCACCGACATCGACGGGAAGACCTTCACGAAGATCAGGAAGAGCATGGCGAACCATCCGAAGCCGCCGAGGCAGATGAGCAGCTCCGGGACGGTCGGCCGGTACGTGCCCCAGTTCTGGGGGTCGAAGTTGCGGGCCAGCGTCGTCACGATGAAGACGAACCGCTCGAACCACATGCCCACCGTGACCAGCACGGCGATCGCGATCAGGGCCGGCAGGCTGCGGCGGACCCGCGACCAGAAGCAGGCGAGCGGCGCGACGCTGTTGCACGCCACCACGAGCCAGAACATCGGCGCGTACGGGCCCGCCGCGCGCGACCGGAAGACCTCCATCTCGGCCTCGCTGCCCCGGAAGAACGCCATGAAGAACTCGGTGGCGTAGACGAACGTCATCACGAGCGACATCGCGAGGAGCAGCTTCGACAGGAGCTCGAAGTGCTCGGCCTTGATGTAGCTGTGGAGGCGGTACCCGCGACGCAGCGCGGAGAGAAGGAGGATCGCCATCGCGATGCCCGAGAAGATCGCGCCCGCGACGAAGTAGGGCGCGAAGATCGCCGAGTGCCAGCCCGGCATGAGGGTCATCGCGAAGTCCCAGGAGACGACGCTGTGCACCGAGACGGCGAGCGGGATCACGATGGCCGCGAAGATCGGGTACGCCGTCTCGAAGAGCCGCCACTCGCCGTCGGTGCCGGCGAAGCCGAGCGACAGGAACCGGTAGAGGGGCCGGCGCCAACCCCGCACCTGCCGGCCGAGGAGCGCCAGGTCCGGCAGCATCCCCATGTAGAGGAACAGTCCGCTCACGAGGACGTACGAGCTGATCGCGAACACGTCCCAGGTGAGCGGCGAGCGGAAGTTCGGCCAGAGCTGGCGATCGCTCGGGTAGGGGAGGACGAAGAAGAAGAGCCACGAGCGCCCGATGTGGATGATCGGGTAGAGCCCGGCGGTGAGGATGGTGATGACGGTCATCGCCTCGGCGGACCGGCCGATCGCGGAGCGCAGCGGGGAGCGGGTGAAGTAGAGGATCGCCGAGACGAGCGTCCCCGAGTGGCTCACGCCGATGAAGAAGACGAAGGTCGTGATGAGGGCGCCCCACATCACCGGCTCGTCGAGGCCGAGGACGCCGAGGCCGCGCCGCAGGGCGAGGGTCCACGCGACGCCGCCGATCGCGACGAGCGCGACGGAGATCCCGAGCAGGATCCAGTAGGTGCGGGAGGGCCGCGAGAGCGTGGCGAGCGTGTCGCGCTCGATCGCCGACCCCCGCGGAGCGCTCGAGGCGTTCGTGTCGTTCACGCGTGGCCCTCCCTGCGACGGGCGAGGTAGAAGACGCCCGGGTCCGTGTTGAGCTCCTCGAGGAGCTTGTAGGCGCGGCCGTCGGCGGCGAGGCGCGACACCTCGGAGGCGGGGTCCTTCAGGTCGCCGAACACGATGGCGCGGGTGGGGCACGTCGCGGCGCACGCGGAGACGACCTCGCCGTCGCGCAGCGCGCGCCCGTCGCACTTGGCCTCCTCCTTGGCCGTCCGGATCCGCTGCACGCACAGCGTGCACTTCTCGGTGACGCCGCGCTCGCGCACGGTGACGTCCGGGTTGAGGCCGAGGCGGGCCGTCCCCGTCCTCGGCCAGTCGAAGAAGTTGAAGCGCCGCACGCCGTAGGGGCAGTTGTTCTCGCAGTAGCGGGTGCCGATGCAGCGCGCGTACACCTGCGCGTTCAGCCCCTCCTTCGTGTGGTAGGTCGCGAACGTCGGGCAGACCGACTCGCACGGGGCGCTCGTGCAGTGCTGGCAGCCGAGCGGCAGGAACGAGGCGGCGGGCCCGTCGGCGCGCTCGTCCACGAACGCCTGGACCCGGAGCCACGACATGGAGCGGCCGCGCTGGCTCTCGATCGCGCCGACGACGGGCAGGTTGTTCTCGACGTAGCAGGCCGCCGTGCACGCGCCGCACCCGGTGCAGCGATCGAGGTCGATCGCCATGGCCCAGCGGTGGTCGGGGTGCTCGACGGGCGGGTACATCGACGGCAGCGGCGCCCGCTCCGGGAGGCGCGGCGACGAGCGGCTCACGCTGCGGGCCAGCTCGCGCCCGTGCTGCGTGCGACCGGCCTCGAGCGTGGGCCGGTGAACGTGCGCGCCGGTGCGGCGCGCGATGACGCGCATGCCGAGGCCGATGGGGCCGCTCCCGTCGAGGAGCGCCATCGCGTCCCCGACCGGCACGCCGAGCGCGCCGGCGCGGATCGCGGTCGTCACGTGCGCCGGCAGCTCGACGCGCCCGGCCGGGCTCTCGAGCGCGACGACGTCGCCGGGCTTCACGTGGAGGCCCGCGGCGGTCGCCGGATGGACCTCGACCCAGCCGGTCCACGCGAACCCGGAGAGCGGATCCGGCAGCTCCTGCAGGAGGGCGCTCCTCGTCGGCAGCCCGTCGAGGTGGCGGAACGAGGGCGCGAGGACGAGGGGGAACCCCGCCTCGGGGCCGCGGAGCGCGGGAGGCTCGCCCGCCGTCGCGAGCGCGGTGCTCGCCAGCTCGACGGGGACCGGGGTCGCGCCGGAGATGCGGTTGCCCCGCTCGAGGTCCTTCTCGCCGTACGCGTGCCGCACGACGTCGGCGAACGGGTCGGCCGGGAGGCCGGCGGTCTTCCCGAGCGCCTGCGCGGCCGCGACGAGCTCGTCGGCGGCGGCGCGCGTGTCGAGCACCGGCGACATGACCGGCTGCTGGACGGCCACGACGCCGGGGCGCGAGGGGACGTCCGACCAGCTCTCGAGGAAGTGGTGATCGGCGAGCACGACGTGGGCCGCGCTCGCGGTCGCGTCCAGCTCGTTCGCGAACGCCGCCACGAACGGCACGCGCTGGAGCGCGCGGGCGAGCTCGCCGTACACCGCGCCGTAGCCGAGCGGATCCGCGTGGTGGACGACGAGCGCCCCCACCTCGCCGGCGGCCGCCCGCCGCGCCAGCTCCGCGAGGTCCATCCCCGCGGGGGACGGCGCGTCCGGGAGGAAGCGGAGGGTCCGCCCCACGTTGCCGAGGATCGCGTTCAGCACGCAGACCGCCTCGGCGAGCGTCGCGGCGTCCGCCCCGGCGACGGCGCGCCCCGGGCCCACGCAGAGGCTCGGGCGGGCGCGCGCGAGCGCGCCCGCGAGGTCGGAGAGCGCGACGCCGCTCGTCCGCGTGCGCGCCGCGACCGTGGCGGGATCGTACGCCGCGAGCCGGGAGCGCAGCGCCTCGGCGACGCTCGCCGGGACGGCGGCGGCGGGCCCGAGCAGCTCGAGCACGCGGTGGGCGAGCCCGAGGACGAACGCGGTCTCCGTGCCCGGCTCGACGGAGATCCACTGGTCGGCCGCCGCGGCCGTCAGCGACAGCCGCGGGCCCACGTAGACGAGGCGCCCCCCGGCGGCGCGCTGGTCCGCCAGCGCGCGCGCGTGCTCGACGGGCGAGCCCTCCTCCACGAAGTCGTCGCCGACCGAGAGCACGAGCTTCGCCGCGGCGAGGTCGAGCACCGGCGTCGCGGCGCTGCCGAACGCGCGCTGCTGGCCCTCGCGCAGCCAGGGCCGATCCATCGGCGCGAACGTGACCACCTGCGTCGCCGGCTGTCCCAGCGCGGCGAGCCACTCGCCGAACAGGGCGCCGAGCCGGCCCCGCTCCGGGCGCGTCAGCACCACGACGCGCTGCCCGCGGTCGAGCGCGGTCTTCAGCCCCACGACGAGCGCGGCCTCCGCCTGGTCCCACGGGACCTCGCGGCCGCCGACGCGCGGCTTCCCGAGCCGCGTCTCGGAGTAGAGGGCCTCGATCGCGGCCTGGCCCCGGGGGCAGAGGGCGCCCTGGCCGACCGGATCGTCGGGGCTGCCCTCCAGCTTGATCGCCCGGCCCTCGCGGACGGTCGCCGTGACGCCGCACGCCGCCGGGCACGCGCGGCAGACCGTGCGGTAGCGGCGCGCGATGCCCGGGACGGCGTCGTCGGGCGCGACGACCTGCGGGACGAGGTAGCGCGGGAGCTTCGCCTTGCAGGACGCGAGCACGCCCCCGCCGAGCGCGGCGGCGGCCGTTCCGAGGAAGCTGCGTCGGGAGAGGGTCATGGTTCGCCGCTCACTTGTGACAGGCCACGCAGTCCTGGGTCGCCTTGCGCTCCTGGTGACAGCCGAGGCAGCGCCCCATGGTGAAGGGCCGGTCCTGGCGGATGACGCGGGCGATCGTCATGTCGCCGTGGCACTCCTTGCAGTCGACCCGGGCCCGGACGTGCATGCGGTGCGAGAAGTAGATGAAGTCCGGGACGGAGAAGACGCGCTCCCAGCGCAGGGGCCGGCCCTCCTCGACGCGCTTTGCGAGGAGCTGGACGCCGGGCTTGTCCTTGGCGACGAACTTGTGGCAGCCCATGCACTTCCGGCCGGACGGGAGCCCGGCCACCGGGGACCGGTCGGCCCAGACGTGGCAGGCGAGGCACGGGATCCTGGCCTGGCCGGCGTGGATCGCGTGATCGAGGAAGACCTCTCCGGGCACGCCGGGCGCCCCGGCGGCGCTCGCGGCGGCGGCGTCGGCCGGGAGCGTCGCGGCGTCGGCGCGGTCGCCGCACCCGGGGAGCGCCAGCGCGGCCGCCATCGCGAGCGTCGGAACCTGGAGGGGCAGCCGCACCGGTCGGGCCTCAGCGCTGGATGGACAGGTCGACCTGCGTGCTCTTCCCGGCGGTCACCGTCACCGGCCGGTCGGCGGCCTTGAGCTTCGCGTTCCAGACCGCGAGCTGGTAGGTCCCGGGGGGCACGCCCTTGATCGCGTAGCGCCCGCCGGAGTCCACGGCCGCGGCGTACGGGTTCTGCCCCACGAAGACGTAGGCGAGCATCTCGGGGTGGATGCTGCAGAGCTGCGAGTAGACGCCGGTCTTCTTGAACGTGTAGCTCGCGTTCTCGTTCTGCTTGAAGGTGCCGAGGTTGTAGCCCTCGCCGTCCGGCGAGTACACGTTGTGGGCGACGTGGTCGTTGTTCAGGAACTCGACCGTGTCACCCTGGGTGATCGGGAGGACGTGCGGGAGGAACTGCATCCCGCGCTGGTCCATCGTGTGCTTGCGCGGCGCGTACGTGCCCGCGACGGCCTTGAGGTAGACGACGGTCTCCGGCAGGTACTTCGCCGGCGTCGCCCCGACCTTCCCCGTGACGGTGCCGCCCTCCGCCAGGGCGGGGAGGGCGAGGGCGCAGGCGAGGCTCGCGGCGGCGCGACGGAGCGGCAGCGGGTGGTTCATGGCGTTCCTCCGGTTCGGCCCGAGAGCGGGACCGCTTCAGATCGCCCAGGCGAGGAACAGGGCGACCGACTGGAACTCCTTCAGCTTCGTGGACGGCGCGGCCGCGGGGTCCTTCGGAGAGGCGACGAGGTTTCCCCAGTCCGCGTTGCCGCCGTCCCAGGCGAGGAGGCTGCCGTCCGCGGCGGTCGGGAAGCCGTTCGCGAACTCGACGTTCGCGACCAGCACGGCCTTCACGTTCGGGCGGACGAGGAACGCGACGCCGGGCATCAGGTGGACGTCGCTCACGTTCGTCCCGCCGGTCGGGCGCAGCCCGATCCGCTCGAGCCGGAGCGCCGGGACCATCCAGGGGAAGAGCACGTAAGACAGCTCGCCGTACTCGACGTCGGCGGTGACCTTGTCGAGGGTGGCGGCGCCGTGGTCGTGGCGCTGCGTGTACGCGCCGAGGTCGAGCTCGGCCGAGCCGGACTGCGCGCGGACCGCCGCGCCGAGCGTGAGCGACGTGTCGCCCATCGGCGTGCCCGTCGCGCCCGGGACGTCGAAGGACTCGCGCGAGTGGTAGGCGAACAGGTCGACGGCGACGGCGTCCTCGGCCCACGGCTTCATCGCGTCCCGGGGCCCCTGCGAGCCCTCTCCGTCGAGCCGCATCCCGCCGAGCTTGAAGCCGGCGTGGCCGTAGACGTTCTCGGCGTTGAAGTGCAGCCCGCCCGAGAACGCGTTCTTCCCGGACTGGACGCCGGCGGAGTAGTCGAACCGGCCGGCGAAGACGCCGTTCACCTCCGCCCCGTTGTAGTTGTCGACGAGCGTGAACGGGTCGCTCGAGAGGCCGTAGATCCCGGTGACCGGCGCCACGGTCATGAGGGAGTCGCCGAGATAGGACGAGTGGGGGCCGAAGCTCGTGAGCGTCGGGAACCCGCGGCCGACGACGAGGTTCAGGGCGTGCTTCGACCCGACGAGGTCGTTGAAGAGCACCTGCGCGTGCTCGACGTCCACGCCGTCGCTCGCGAGCGTGACCTCGGCCCAGAGCGTGATGGTGTCGTCGAGGGAGGCCCCCGCCCACAGGTGCGCCTCGGCGACGAGGTCGTCGAGGTTGAACTGGGTCCCGCCGTTGGCGCGCGGGACGCTCGCGCTCGTGTCCGGGTACCAGAACGACTGTCCGTTCGCGCCGATCGAGATCGGGGCCGAGATCGGCAGCGTCGCGGGCCAGACCGAGCTCGGGAAGGTCTTCTTGTTCGCCTCCTGACCGAGGGCGACCGTCTCCTGCTTCACGTAGTCGCTGTCCACCCCGGGGAACCGGTAGCCGTTCCGCCGGAACGCCTCTCCGAACGGCGTCAGCTTCGGGTAGACGGTGTGGCAGGTGAGGCAGCTCGTGCCGTACTTGCGGGCGAAGGCGGGGATGGCGAAGGCGTCGCCCGCCAGCGTGAGGAGGCAACCAGCGACCGCGAGCCGGCTCGCGACCAAAGCCACGTTCTTCATGCCATCGCTCCTTTCGTCCCGGAGCTCGCGCCAAGCTGTGGTGGAGCATGATAGGAGCGGACGAGCCCGCCGTCTGCTGGCTCTCAAGGGTCCGCCCCGATGTCACGGCGCGTGGGCCGAGTGTCACGGTGCGTCGCGGTGCTCGCCTGGGGCGCTTTTTGCGGGCGCGCGAGCACGTGAGGCCGCGCCCGGTGCCCGTTATCGCTCCAGCGATGGCGTACCCGATCGATCCCCCCGTCGAGCCCATGCTGGCGAAGCTGGCCGAGGCGGTGCCGGAGGGCGAGGGATGGCTCTACGAGCCGAAGTGGGACGGGTTCCGGGCGCTCGTCTTCCGCGACGGCGCGGAGCTGCTCCTCCAGTCGCGCGAGCTCCGCCCGCTGAACCGGTACTTCCCCGAGCTGATCGGCCCCCTGCTCGCCGCCCTCCCCGCCCGGTGCGTGCTCG
>DASVZX010000152.1:0-15184 GCA_036391435.1 Anaeromyxobacter sp.
GCCGCGCCTGGGCGACCACCGCGGTCGCGCCGACGAGCCCCGCGCCGATCGCGAACGCGATCGCGGCGAGCCGGGGCTCCGCGGGGCGGCGCTGCCACGCCCACCCCAGGACGGAGAGCCAGCCGCGCACCGTCGCGCGCGCCAGGGCGAGCTCGCGCAGCAGGAGCTGCGCGACGAGGCCGCGCCGGCGCTCCTCGGGGCCGTCCGATGGGCCCTGCGCCTGGGGAGCGGGGTCGGTCATGGCCCGGTCGAGCGCGCCGGCGCGCTCACGTCTTCGCGAGCCGGACCTTCCGCTCGCTCTTCTCGCGGCAGAACGTGCAGAGGTCCATCTCCGGGTTCGCCGGCAGGCCCTGCGACCAGGAGGGATGCATCGCGCACCGGGGGTCGTAGCAGTGGTGGAGGTCCCAGAGGTGGCCGATGGCGTGGGTCGCCTCGCGCGCGAGCCGGCGCTGGTACGCCTCGATCGACGCCTCGGTCACGCCCCGCTGCGGCAGCCTGGTGGTGGTGATCACCGCCTTGTTGCCGCCGAACTCGGCGAAGCCCCAGCACGGCGGCTCGCCGAGCGGCCCGGGCTTCAGCGCGAGCGGCTGGTCGGTGATGAACAGGACCTTGTCGTCGGCGAAGCTCCGGATCGGATCGACCTCCTTCAGGAGCTTCACCGCGTCGAGGCGACCGTCGTCGGTGCGGGCGTCCTTCGGGACGGGCTTGTCGCCGGCGTGCTCGGTGCCGACGCCGAACGCGCGGAAGAGCGTCCGGGTCAGGAACACCAGGTCCGCGGGGTCGAGCCGCGCGAGCGTCACGATGCGGATCACTTCTTCTTCCCTCCGCGCTTCGGGGCGGCCCGGGCCGGCTTCCTCGGCGCGGTCTTCTTCGCGGCGGCCTTCTTCGGGGCGGCGGGCTTCCCCTTCTTCGCCGACCGCGCCGCGGCGGGCTTCGCCGCCTTCGCGCCCCGGGCCGCCTTCGCGGGCAGCTTCTCGGCCTTCGGGGCGGCGCGCGGCGCGGGGGCGGCCCCGGCCCCCTCCTCCGCCTCGGGCGCCTCGCCCTCGGCCTCGGAACCCTCCGCCTTCTCCGCGCCGCCCTCGGCCTCCTCGCCCTCCACGGCGGGGGCGGTGCCGAGCGCGCCCTCGAGGTCGAGGTCGAGCCCGAGGTCGCCGAGCCCGAGGTCGTCCTCATCCTCGGCGACGGTGCGGCGCTTCTTCGGACGGGACGGCAGCAGCACCGGGGTCGGCGGGGGCTTCAGCTTGAACGTCACGCCCGCGGGCGGCATGAGGGCGTAGTCGACGTAGTCCTCCGCGAGCACCGGCGGCACGTTGAGCGAGACCGCGATCTCGTGGACGAGGAGGTGGCGGGCGTTGTCGTACTGCTCGCGCTCCTTCGTGGGGAGCGGCCGGATCCGGGAGAGCGAGTGCAGCCCCTTCACCACCTCGGCGACGCCGAGCACGCCCCCGGCGATCAGCCGGTCGGCGTTGTCGCGGTGGCGGACCTTCCAGTCGAGCTCCGGGTCGTCGAACTGCGCCGCGAGGTAGTGGAAGACGCCCTCCATCTGGTCGGCGGAGGCGACGCGGCGGAGCCCGATCGAGGGCACCTTGTTCCGGGCGACGTGGACGAGCGCCCCGTCCTCCTCGCGCCGCACGGTGACGAACTGGAGCTTCGCGCCGGAGACCTCCATCTCCTTGAAGCCGGCGACGGCGCAGACGCCCTGGTTCGGGTAGACGACGCGGTCGCCCAGCTTCAGGTCGTCGGGGTCGGTGATGACGCCCTCGACGGCGGGGAAGACCTCGCGCGGCTCGTCCGGATGGCGATGGGGAGGACCTCTCACGGTTCCCCCTCTACCATGCGATCCGGGGTGCGGCAACGAGACCTGAGCGCGAGCGCACCCGGACAGGATCGACACGGCGCGGCGCTTTCGCACCGCCCCCGAGAGACGGGAGCCCGACGCGGGCCCGCCACCCCGTCAGGCGCCCTCGGAGGCCGGGAGCAGCTCGGCGGCGCGCAGCCGGCGCGCCGCGAGGCCGACGTACGAGGCGTCGCGCTCGATCCCGAGGAAGCGGCAGCCCGCGCGGACCGCGGCGACGCCCGTCGTGCCCGACCCGGAGAACGGGTCGAGGACGAGGTCGCCCTCCGCCGCGCTCGCGGCGAGCACGCGGTCGAGCAGCGCGAGCGGCTTCTGGGTCGGGTGCCGCCCGTGGACCTTCTCGCGGGGTCCCGGGGTCGGGACGGACCAGACCACCTGCTCGTCGCCCGGCGCGGGCGCCTCCCAGATCTCCCACAGGTCGCGCATCTGCTTGCCACCGTTGGCGGCCTTCATCGCCTGGTAGTTGAACCGGTGCGGCAGCGGCCGGGCCCGGGACGGGCTCGCCCAGAGGAGGATCTCGGTCGAGTGGGTGAAGAAGCGGCAGGCGAGGTTCGGCGAGGCGTTCGGCTTGTACCAGGTGACCGTGTTGAGGAGGTGGAACCCCAGCTCCTGCATGGCGAAGCCGATGGAGAAGATGACGTGCTGGGTGCCCGAGACCCAGAGCGTCCCGGACGGCTTCAGGACGCGGCGGACCGCCCCGAGCCAGCGCGACTGGAACGCGTGGTCCTCGGCGATGCCGCGGGACGCGTCCCACCCGCCCTTGTTGACGGAGACGCGCCTCCCGCTCTGGCAGGTCGTCCCGCCGTTCGAGAGCATGTACGGCGGGTCGGCGAACGCCACGTCCACCGAGTGGGGCGGGAGCTTCTCGAGGGCGGCGACGCAGTCCCCCGCGACGAGCGCCCACGCCCGACCCCGCTCCGCCGTCCCCGGCAACCCGTCCCAGGAGTGAAGCTCCAACCGTCGCGCCATATCGAGGCATCGTATTGGCCGCGATCGATATCGCCAGTTTTCGACCCTTGGGCGCCCCCGCCCCGACGCGTTAAGACCCCCCGGTGCCTCCGCTCGACGCCGCGCTCGTCAAAGCCGCCGCCCGCCGGGCAGGCTTCCACGCGTGCGGCGTCGCCCGCGCCACCCCGCTCGATCCCGCCCCGCTCGATCGCATGCTCGCGAGGGGCGCCGAGGCCGACATGGTCTGGCTCCGCACGCAGCGGGCGGAGCGCCTCGATCCGGCGCGCCTCCTCCCGGGCGCGAGGAGCGTCATCGCCGTCGCGCTCGGGTACCTCGCTCCCGGGGAGTCGGCCTCCGCGCCCGAGGGCGCGGGGGAGATCGCCCGCTACGCGCGAGGTCGCGACTACCACGCCGTGATGAAGGCCCGGCTGAGGGCGGTCACGGCCGAGATCGCCGCCGCCGATCCGCGCGCCCGCACCCTCGCGACCTGCGACATCGCCCCGGTCATGGAGAAGACCTGGGCCGAGCGCGCCGGCATCGGCTGGGTCGGCAAGAACGGCTGCCTCATCACGACGACCCACGGCAGCTGGGTCGTCCTGGGCACGATCCTCGTCGACCGGGACCTGGACCCCGACCCCCCGCACCCGGAGCGCTGCGGCTCGTGCGAAGCCTGCCTTCCGGCCTGCCCCACCGGAGCGATCCCCGAGCCCGGCCTCGTCGACGCGCGCCGCTGCCTCGCGTTCTGGACCATCGAGCGTCGCGGCGAGATCCCCCCGGAGATCGCGGCCCGCACCGGCCGATGGATCTTCGGCTGCGACGTCTGCCAGTCCGTCTGCCCCTGGAACGCCGCCGCGAAGCCCGCCTGCGATCCCGAGCTCCTCCCGCGCCCCGGCCGCGAGGCGCTCGCGCTCGGCGACCTGCTGGCGCTCGGGGAAGACGAATACCGCCTGCGCTTCTACGGCACCTCGCTCGCCCGCGCCCGCTACGACGGCCTCGTCCGGAACGCGCTCCTGGCCGCGGGCAACTCGGGGGATCCGCGCTGGCTCGAGCTCGTCCGGGCGCGGCTCGAAAGCCCTCTCCCCGGGGTGCGCGCGGCCGCGGAGTGGGCGGCCGCGAAGCTCGCGCCCTGACGCCGGGTCGCTACGTCGCCATGTCGAGGTCGGAGTCGCCTCGCGTGAGGAACCAATCGCCGGGATGGATGGCGCAGGCGCCCGCGCCGTCGATCGCGAGCACGGCGGGACCCCGGCGGGCGAAGGGGAACCCGGCGCGGCGCAGACCCGAACGGAGGAACGTGTCGTGCGGCGTGGCGTACGACGTGATCACGGCCACCCCGGACCGCTTCAGCTCGTCCACCGCGTACGCCAGCAAGACGTCGCGCGTGGACGCGGCCGCGCGCGCGACGAGCAGGTCGATGACGTGCCCGAACAGGACGCCATCGCGCCAGCGAGCGTAGTACACGACGTACCCCTCCAGCTCGCCGCGGCGCTCGGCGGCGGCGATCGCGTACCGGCGGCCGGGGATGTCGACGTAGCGCCAGTTGAGGAAGCGCCGGTCTCGGACGACGGCCGTTCCGAGCTCCGGGGCGACGCGGTCCCACAGCGCGTCGAACCGCTCGTCGAAGCGGGCCACGGGGACGATCTCGATCGGTCCGTCCGCGCGCGGTCGCGCGTGGAGCGGCCCCGGCGCGCCCTCGAGCCCTCCCGGCGGGACGGCGGCGTTCCGGAGCCGCCGGAGGATCCGCGCGAGGAGCAGGCGATCGGCGCGCACGACGCGCGCCCACGACTCGAGACGACACACGTCCGACCAGCCGAGGCGTTTCAGCGCAGGGTACGCCGCCTCGTTCGGAGCTGCGATCCCGACGCCCTGCAGGCTCATGACCCGTCGCATGAGGAGCGCCCCGTAGCCGCGCGCGCGCGTGGGGTCCGTCACCCATTCGCCGGGCGAGAACCCCGGCTGGATCGAGCTTCGGATCTTCACCCGCATCGGCGTGCAGGAGACGTACCCGACGACCTCGCCGTCCCGCTCGAGCACGAACCCGCTCGGCACGGAGGGCGTCGCCTCCGGGTTCCGCAGGAACCGCCAGTCCCACTGTGCCTCGAGACGCTCGACGGTCGCGGATCCCTCCTGCGTGTTCCCCCACGTGCTCCGCAGCAAGGCGAGGATGGCGGCTCGATCGGTGGGCCCGCAGGCACGAACGGTGAACGCCAAGGGACACCTCGAAGAGGAGCGCTCCGTCCCATCGCGTGTCGCCCGAAGGGAGATCGGACGGTCTCGACACGCTGCGGAGAAGCGGCCGATGCGAACGTATGAACGCGCCGGTACGCCGCAAACGCCAGGCAGAGGAGCTCGGCTCGAGCGATACCGAGGTCGAGTGTCCCGAGACGAGTTCTCCCCTTCGTCGGGACCGTTCTCGCGCGGTGCACGTTCCGTGCGGCGTACATAGCGTTTCGCCGCTGAGGAACGTCGTGGGGACTCGCGCGCCTCGGGCGAGGGGCGCGGGGCGCGCCTCGAGCGAGGGACGCGGGGCGAGGTGCGGGCGAGGGGTGCGGGCGGGGGGGGGAGGATGGTTCCTCTCAGGCGTGTCGCGCTGGTCGGCGTCATGAAGCTGTTCGACGTCGCAGCGATGACGGCGGCGTACGCGGTCGCAGCACTGGTGGCGTCGCGGGGGTCCATCCGCGGCTTCGATCACTTCCTGTCGGTGAACCTGCTGCCGTTCGCCGCCATCGTGCTGCTCTGGCATCTCTTCCTCCAGCTCGCCGGGGTGTACGAGTCGAAGCGCTTGACGAGCCGCCGGCGCGAGATCGTCGGGCTCCTCCAGGCGGTCGCGATCGCCTCGGCGATCGCATACCTCCTGTCGTCCCTGTTCGGCGTCGGGCTCGTCGGCGGACCGTTCCCGCTCGTGTTCTTCGCCACGACCACCGGCGCGATCGTCGTCAGCCGAGTCCTGCTGCGGCGCCTCCTCGCCGTCCTGCGGCAGCGCGGGAGGAACCTCCGGTTCACGCTCATCGTGGGGACGAACCGGAGGGCCATCGCGTTCGCGCGCGACCTCGAGGAGAGGGTCGAGCTCGGGTACCGGATCGCGGGCTTCGTCGACGACCCCGGCTGGGAGGGGACGCGGGAGCTCGAGCGCACCGGCTACCGCCTCGTCGGCGCGATCAAGGACATCCCCGACCTGCTTCGGCGCGGCGTCGTCGACGAGGTGTTCGTGTTCCTGCCGCTCAGGTCGTACTACGAGCAGGGCTCGGTCATCCTCGGCCAGTGCGAGGAGCAGGGGATCCCCGTCACGTTCCCTTCGAGCCTCTTCGAGCTCAAGGGCGCCCACGTGAGCGCCGACGAGCTCGGCAGCGGCCCGGTCCTGACGATGGCGTGCAACGGGATCGAGGGCTGGGCCGCGATGACGAAGCGAGTCATCGACGTCGTGTTCACGGCGGCGCTGCTCGTCGCGCTCGCTCCCGTGTTCGCGCTCGTCGCGGTGCTGATCAAGGCGACGTCGCCGGGCCCGGTGTTCTTCACGCAGGAGCGCGTCGGGCTGAACAAGCGCCGGTTCCGGATCATCAAGTTCCGGACCATGGTCGTCGACGCGGAGCAGCGCATCCGGGAGCTCGAGCACCTGAACGAGGCGACCGGACCCGTGTTCAAGATCAAGAAGGACCCCAGGATCACGCCGCTCGGAGCCGTGCTCCGGAAGACGAGCATCGACGAGCTGCCCCAGCTCGTGAACGTCCTGAAGGGCGACCTCAGCCTGGTCGGGCCGCGTCCGCTCCCCGTCCGCGACTACGAGGGGTTCGACCGCGACTGGCACCGGCGCCGCTTCAGCGTCCGCCCGGGCATCACCTGCCTGTGGCAGATCGGCGGCCGGAGCAACGTCTCGTTCGAGCGGTGGATGGAGCTCGACATGCAGTACATCGACACCTGGAGCATCTGGCTCGACCTCAAGATCCTGCTGAAGACCATCCCCGTCGTCCTGCGCGGAACGGGAGCGGCCTGAAGTCTCCGTCAAAGCCGCCCCCCTCGACGCGCGCGCTGCGATCGGGGCGCGGATGACGCAGCCCGTCGCGCTCGAGGCGCTCGAACGATCGCCCGCGGGGTTCGAGGGCCACCTCGGCGTGGCCGCCGAGGCGATCGCACACCCGTTCGGAAGCGACGACGCTCGGGTCGTCGCGCCCGTCCGGCGGGCTGGCTACCGTGCCGCGTGGGCGGCCGGGCTCGAGCCCGTCGGACCGCTCACCCGAGGACGAATTCCAGATCACCCGCGCCGAACGGATCGGCTCTCTCGCGATCGAGGCGGGCGGCTGGGGAGGATGGCAGACACGGGAGGCGCGGCGCCGCAGCCCTGCGGAGCCGCACGAGCGCGCGCGAAGGCGGTCGAGGTGGGGTGAGGATGCTGCTCCTCGGGTTGCGGAACCGCTTCGGCGAGCGCGCGGGCGCGGCCGTGCGTCAGGGGCTGACCACGGTCCTCGATCAGGGGATCGTGAGCGTCACCAACTTCGCGACCGCCATCATCATCGCGAGGGGCGCCTCGAAAGATGCGCTCGGCCTCTACTCGCTCGGGTTCGGGATCCTGCTCCTCGCCACGAGCGTGCAGTCGGCGCTCGTCTCGGTCCCCTACAACGTCTACTGCATGCGCGTCCCCGAGGGGGAGCGCGCGCGCTACAGCGGCGACGTCCTGCTTCATCAGGTCGCGCTGTCGTTGCTCGTCGCGGCGGCGGGCGCGGCGGCGGGGTACGTCCTGGGGACGATCAGGCGCGGCGACGAGCTCGCGACGGTCCTGGTCATCGTCGCGGTCGTGGCTCCGTTGGCGCTGGCCCGCGAGTTCGGACGGCAGATGTTCTTCAGCCGGCTGCGGTTCACGTCCGCGCTCCTCCTCGACGTGGCGGTCGCCGTGGTGCAGCTGGGCGGGCTCCTCCTCCTGTGGAGGCGCGGCGTGCTCTCCGCCCGGACCGCGTACGCGATCACCGGCGTCGCGGCGGCCGTCGCGGCGCTGCTCTGGGCGGTGCGCGCACGGCCGCTCCTCGCCGTCCGCCCCGGGAAGGAGACGCTCTCGAGCTTCCGGAAGAACTGGGCGACCGGGAGCTGGTCGCTCGGCGCGAGCGTCCTCTCCGTGGTCGCCGCGCAGATGTATCCCTGGTTCATCGCGACGTCGCGCGGCCTCGGGGAGGTCGGGACCTTCGCCGCGTGCACCGGGATCGTGGCGATGACGAACCCGATCCTCATCGGGATGGGGAACGCCCTCTCGCCGAGGATCACGCACGCGTTCAGCGCCGGGGGCATCGCGGCCGTGCAGCGCATGACGAGGATCGCCCTCGCCGTGTTCCTCGCCGTGATGCTCGTCATGTGTCCGCTGCTGTTCCTCCTGGGCGGCGAGCTGCTGGGGCATCTCTACGGTCCATCCTTCGCGTCGCAGGGCGTCACGGTCGGGCTCCTCTCCGTCGCGCTCGTCGCGGACTGGCTCTCGCTGCCGGCGCACTACGCGCTGCTCGTCACCGATCGCGCGCACGTCATGCTGAAGGCGAACGTGCTCGTCGTGGTGGTGAACGCCACCGTCGGCTTCGCGCTCGTCACGATCTTCAGCGCCCCGGGCGCGGCGCTGGGTCTGCTCGCCGGAAACGCGCTCGCGACCGCGTTCAAGTGGCGCGAGTACCGGCGGACCGTGGTCGCCGTCACGTCCGGCGAGCGGGAAGCCGCGCGGACGTCATGGGGGACGGGGTGACGCCGCGGCGGGGGACCAGCGGATCCTGCCCGGGGTTCGCGTGGCTCGCCGCCGCGCTCGCCCTCTGGGCCGCGCCCGCCGCGGCCGACGTCTACGTCGACCGGGGATCGCCGGCCGCCTCGGACGAGAACCCCGGGACGGAGGCGCGACCGCTCGCGACCATCTCGCGCGCGGCCGCGCGCGCGAGGCCCGGGGAGACCGTGTGGGTGAGATCCGGGACCTACCGCGAGTCCATCGCGTTGCCGCGGAGCGGCGAAGGGCCGAACGCGCGCATCACCATCGCGGCGGCCCCGGGTGCGCGCGTCTCCATCAAGGGCTCGGACCTCGTGTCCGGCTGGATCGAGCGCGGCGGCGGCGTCTGGAAGCGGGCCGGGTGGAGGGTGAACAGCCAGCAGGTGTTCGTCGACGGGAAGCCCCTCCAGCAGATCGGCGTGACGAGCCCGTTCAACACCCGGTCGTGGGGCGGCCGGCCCATCCTCCCGCCCACCGGCCGGGGCCTCTCCGACATGCCGCGCGGATCGTTCTTCCACGACGCAGGCTCCGCCACGCTGTACGTGCGCCTCCCGGACGACGGGGACCCGAACGCGCACGAGCTGGAGGCTTCCGTTCGCGACGTCGTGATCGGATCGGGTCCCGTGAGCTTCATCGAGCTGCGCGGGCTCGCGTTCTCGCACTCCAACGCGAGCGCGCTCCCGGCGATGCGCGGCATCGTCAACGTGGAGGGGAGCTCGTGGACCGTGACGGGCTGCTCGTTCACGTATGGTGACTTCGCCGGGCTGAGCATCCTGGGCACCGGGCACGTCATCCGGGGGAACGTCGCGAACCACAACGGCGACGTCGGCATCACGATCAACGGCTCCGACGCGGCGCACGGCTGGGCCGCGTACGAGGGCCTTCCCGCGCAGCGCATCGTGCTCGAGGACAACGAGACGAGCGACAACAACTACCGGGGGTTCTACCGGTACTTCCAGGCGGGCGGGCTGAAGGCGTGCGCCTGCAACGGCGTCCGCATCTCCCGCCACGTCGCGCGGGCGAACGCCGGCCCGGCGCTCTGGTTCGACCTCTCCTGTCGCGACGTGGTCGTCGAGGACTCGACGCTCGACGCGAACACGCGCGGGGTCGAGTACGAGCTGTCCGACCGGGGCGTCATCGCACGCAACGTCGTCACGCGCAGCTCGGAGCAGGGCATCTACGTGTCCGCGTCGAGCGACGTCTCGGTGGTGAACAACACGCTCGACGGGAACCGGTGGGGGATCGTCGTCCACGGGGAGCCTCGGGCCGAGCACCCGGAGCTGCGGGGGAACGCCGTCTGGAACAACATCATCGCGCGGAGCGCCGACGCGGACCTCGTCCTCTATCGAGGCCCGGGGTCGGGCGGCAACACGTCGGACCACAACCTGTTCGGGCGCGCCGGACGGGACGTCCGGATCTCGTGGACCGACGGTCGCGACTACGGCGTCACGCACCGCGACCTGCGCAGGTTCGCCGACGAGAGCGGGCTCGACCGGCACTCGCTCGTGGGCGATCCGCGCTGGGCCGACCCTGCCGCGGGCGACTACGGCCTGCGGGCCGACTCCCCCGCCGTTCGCGCCGGGAGGCCCGGTGCGCCCGGTCGCGGAGAGCCGCCGGATCTCGGCGCGCTCGGGGCCGAGGCCGCTCGCCGCGGAAGCGTTCCGGCCACCGAGGCGACGCGGGGGTCCCGATGAGCGCGCACGTCCTCCAGGAGACGGCACCCGCGACGCCGCGGCTCGTCCGTGCCGTGGTGTTCGTCGCCTGCGCGGGCGTATTCCTGGTGCTCGCCTACGCCTCGGCGACGACGTGGGGTGACGTGCAGCGCGGCCTCACGGAGGGATTCGCGCGCGACATCGGGGCGGTCGCGCAGGCGAGCCAGGGCGGGAACCTGCACAGGCAGCTCGCGGGCCTCTTCCTGGGGGCGGTCGGGCTCGCGATGCTGACCTCGCGACGCTGCGCGGCGCGGCTGCATCCGAGCGGCGCGCTCGGCGCGGCCCTCGCGGTGTACCTGGCACTGCTCGTCGCGAGCATCGGCTGGTCGGCGGAGCCCGAGATCACGGTGCGTCGCGTCGTGGCGTTCCTCATGATGGCGATCGCTGCGCTCGGCGCCGCCCGCCTCTTCCCGGCCGACGCGCTCGTCTCCTTCGCGCTGTTCGGGTCCACCGTCTACCTGGTCGTGGCGGTCGTCGCCGAGGTCGCGACGGGCGCGTTCCATCCGTTCGCGGACGGGTACCGCCTGTCGGGCATCTTCCACCCGAACACGGTCGGCGCGTTCTGCGTCATGCTCGTGACGGCGGCCGCGCACTCCGACCGATGGCGGGGCCGCCCGTCGAGAAGAGCCGCGGTGATCCTGGCGGGAGCGATCGTCCTCCTGCTCACGAGATCGCGGTCGGCGCTCGGCGGGCTCCTGATCGCCATGACGTTCACGTGGATGATCGCCGCACGCCTTCCGCGGAAGCTGTTCGCGCTCGCCGCGGCCGCTTGGCTGGCGCTTGCGGCGCTGTTCCTGCTCGGCGACAGGCTCGTCCCATCCGTCCGCGACGCCGTCCTCATGTCGCGGTCCGACAGCCGGCTCGAGACGCTCGGCGGACGCACCGCGCTCTGGGACATGCTGCTCAGCTACTCGGCGGACCGTCCGGTGCTCGGCTACGGCCTCGGCGGCTTCTGGAGCGCCCGCCACGTCGAGGAGATCTACCGCGCGCAGCGCTGGCCCGTCGCCGAGGCCCACTCGACGTACGTCGAGCTGCTGCTGGACGCCGGCGTCGTGGGGCTCGCGGTCTACGTGATCGTCCTCGTCGCGGCGCTCTGGCGGGCCGGCCGCAGCTGGGCCGGGCGCGGGGACGGGCCGCACGGCTTCATGGTCTCGCTGCTCGTCTACTTCATCGTCACGGGCACGCTCGAGACGCTGCCGAGCCCCGGCTTCGTGGCCTTCCTGCTCTTCTGGACCCTCTCGTTCCTCGGCTTCGCCGACGCGAACGCCGATCCGAGCTCGCGATGCGCGTCGACGTGATCATCGCCACGTACAACCGCGCCGCGATGCTCGACGCGGCGCTGCGAAGCGTCCTTCACCAGGAGCTCGGGGATCTCTCCGTCCGCGTCATCGTCGTGGACAACGGCTCGACGGACGGGACGCGGGACGCGGTGCAGCGGCTGTCCGTGCCGTCGCACCTGGCGGTGCGGTGCGTCGTCGAGCACGAGAAGGGCGTGGCCCACGCGCGCAATCGCGGGCTGCGCGAGTCCACCGCGGATTGGCTCGCCTTCCTCGACGACGACGAGATCGCGGATCCCCGGTGGCTCGGGGAGCTGCTCTCGGCAGCGACCGCGTCCGGCGCCTCGTGCGTCGGCGGGCGCGTCGTCCTGGACGGGGACCCGGGCGTGAGGCGGCTCGGGCCGTTCTGCCGCGCGCTCCTCGGCGAGACGCCGGGCGGAGAGGCGCCGAGCCCGTTCCGGGGCAAGTCGCTCCCCGGCACGGGAAACGTCCTCTTCCACAGGAGCGTGCTCGAGAGGATCGACCCGTTCGACCCGTCGCTCGTGCACGGCGCGGAGGACTCCGACTTCTTCGGGCGGCTCCGGGACGCGGGCGTTCCCGCGTGGTTCGCCCCGCGGGCGCGCATCGTGCACCGCGTGCCTCGCTACCGGACGACGCCCGAGTACCTGCTCTGGGTCGCGGCGCGACACGGCGCCAGCTCCGCGCTCCTCGACCTCAAGCGACACGGCCGCCGCCGCGTCTTCCGGGACGCGCTGCTCCGGGCCGGGGAAGCCGCCGCGATCACGGTGCCCGCGGGGCTGCTCGCCACCGTCGCCGGGAACGCGGGCGTGGTGCTCGACGCGCGTTGCAGGCTCGCGCGCGCGGTCGGCTACGAGCGGCAGGTCCTCCGGATCGTGGCGCCGCGTGCGCTCTCCCAGCGCGCGTTCGTCGATCGCCTCGAGTTCAGGGCGGAAGGGAAGCGGTTCGGCCGTGAAGGTACTGCTCCTCCATAACCGGTACCGCGAGACGGGCGGCGAGGACCACGTCGTGAGCGCCGAGATGGCGCTCCTCGCGGCGCACGGCGACGACCCGATGCTGCTCGAGGTGACGAACTCGGCCATCGCGGGGTTCCTCTCGAAGGCGCGGGCGGCCGTGCGCACGATCTACTCGGAGGCGGCGCGCCGGAACGTCGCCGCGGCGATCGCGCGCTTCGCGCCGGACGTCGTCCACGCGCACAACCTCGTTCCGCTGCTCTCGCCGTCGGTGTACTTCGCGGCGCGCCGCGCGGGCGTCCCGGTCGTCCAGACGGTCCACAACTACCGGCTCGTGTGCCCCAACGGGCTCCTGTTCCGGAACGGGAGTCCCTGCGAGACCTGCGTCGGCCGGGCGCTGCCGTGGCCCGGCGTGGTCCACGGCTGCTACCGGGGCAGCCGCGCGGCGACGGCGGCCGTCGCCGCGATGCTCGGCACGCACCGTGCGCTCGGGACCTGGTCGCGCAGCGTCGACGCGTACGTCGCTCCGAGCCAGTTCGTTCGTCGGATGTTGCTCCGCGGCGGCATCCCCGACGACCGCATCCACGTGAAGCCCCACTTCGTCGAGGGACGGCCCGTGGCGGGGGACGGCAGGGGGGGGTACGCCCTCTTCGTCGGGCGCATCTCCGAGGAGAAGGGGATCCGGACGCTGCTCTCCGCGTGGACGCGCCTGCGCGAGCGCCTCCCGCTCAAGATCGTGGGGGACGGGCCGGCGCTCGGCGGGCTCGTGGCGGCGTCCCGCGGCCTCGGCGGGGTGGAATGGGCGGGCCGCGCGCGCGGCGAGCAGGTCCGCGCGATGCTGCAGTCCGCCCGCCTCCTCGTCGTCCCGTCCCTCTGCTACGAGACCTTCGGCAGGGTGATCATCGAGGCGTTCGCCGCCGGCACCCCCGTGATCGCGCCGCGGCACGGCGCGATCGCCGAGCTCGTCGAGCACGAGCGCACCGGGTTGCTCTTCGACCCGGGCAGCGCGCCCGCGCTGACGGACGCCGTCGAGCAGGTCCTCGCGGCGCCGGCGTCGCTCGCGGCCATGCGCCGGAACGCCCGGGCGGAGTTCGAGGAGAAGTACGGCGCCGCCCGCAACTACGCGCTGCTCATGGAGACGTACGCGCGCGCACGGGAGGCGGGCAGCTCGCGTGAACGCGTGCTGGCTTGGCCCGCGAAGGAGGAACGCTCGTGGAACCGATGAACGAGAAGGCTCAGGTGCGCGCCGAGGCGTCGCAGCCGCCGTCCCCGCACGCGTCGCGGCAGCGCGGCCGGGAGCTCGTGGCCGCGTGGTCCAGGCACCGGCGCGGCAGCGGGATCGTGTTCCTCGTCGTGCTCGCGCTCACGGCGGTCGTCGCGATCGTGCGGCCGCCGGTGTACGAAGCCGAGGCGTCGATCCTCGTGAAGTACGGGCGGGAGTACGTCTACCGGCCCGAGGTCGGCGAGCAGCGCGCGGTCATCGCGATGACGCCCGAGGAGATCCTCAACTCCGAGGAGCAGATCATCGTGAGCGACGAGCTCATCCGCGGCGTCGTGAAAGCCGTGGGGCCCACGCGCCTCTACCCCGCCGTCTTCGGAGCGGCGCCGTCGCTGGACGCCGCGGTGAGGGCGTTCCGCAAGAGCCTCACGGCGGAGGCCGTCCCGAGGTCGAGCGTCCTGCGGGTGACCTTCCGGAATCGCGATCCCGCCGTCGCCGCCGACGCGCTGCACGTCCTCGTCGACGCCTACAAGCAGCGGCACCTCGAGGTCTTCAGCGACGCGACCCTGGAGTTCGTCGAGAAGCAGCTGCGCGTCTACGACGAGCGCCTCCGCGCCTCGGAGGGCGCGCTGGAGACCTTCCGGCAGAAGCAGGGGGTGTTCAACTACCAGGAGCAGATGGCGCTGCTCCTCAGGCAGCGCGGCGACCTCGAGACCGCCTCCCGGCAGGCCGACGTGGAGCTCGCCGAGCTCCAGCGGCGCGGGGAGGCGCTGAACGCCGCGCTCGAGCGCCCGCGCCCCGTCATGCGCAAGCCGGTCCCGACCGCGTCGGAGGCGATCGAGATCGACCTCATGCGGCTCGAGGGCGAGGCGGAGTCCCGGAAGTCGCGCATCGCCGGGCTCGCGACCCAGCGCGCGGCGGTGGAGCGGCAGATCAGGACCCTGGATCGCGCGCAGCGCGAGCTCGCGGCCCTCGGGCGCGAGACGGCGGAGCGCGAGCGCATCTACGACGCGCAGCGCGTGAAGTTCGAGGAGATGCGCGCGACGTACGAGATGGCCGAGCAGAAGCTGTCGAACCTCGCCATCATCGATCGGGGCGCGCGGCCCTCCGTCCCGGCGACGTCGCGCGCGTTCCGCCTCCTCGTCGGGTTCCTGCTCGCCCTCGCGACCGCCCTCCTGTACCCGTTCGTCGCCGAGTACCTCTCGCAGGCCATGTCCACGCCCGAGGCGCTCGAGAGAGGCCTGCACGTGCCCGTGCTGGCGACCGTGAAGGAGGGCGGCGCGTCGGCCTCGCCGCCTCCGCCCTCGCGGACCTGAAGCGCTGTCCAGTTGATTCGAGTCCCGAGCCCGGGGATCTTCGGGCTCGGGCGCGGGCGCGGGCTCGTTCACGGGATCAGCAGAGATGGGATGAGAAGGCCGCTCTCCGAGGGAGTCAGGCGTAGCCTGCTCCAACGTGGACTGGGACCACAAGGAGAGCGGCC
>DASVZX010000153.1:0-2510 GCA_036391435.1 Anaeromyxobacter sp.
GGACGGCGAGGCGGGCGGCGCGCCCTCCGGCGCTCCGGCGGGCGGGACGGTCGGCGCCTGGGGAGGCGTCTCGGGCGGCACGCCCGGGGCCTCCGGCTGCACCTCGAGCCGATCCACGGGCGCGCCCTCCTCCGTCGTGTCCTCGGGGACGCGGCGCGGCGCCGGCGTCGCGGGCCCGGCCGCGGGCGACTGCCCCGGGGGCTGGCCGGGGACCACGATCCGGTCGCCCGGCCCGCCGCGGCCGCCGTTCTCGAGCTTCGAGGTCTCCTCGACGACGCCGGCGTGCAGCTTCGCGAAGGGGCCCGACTTGCGGGAGAAGTCGATCTCGACCTGGTAGGAGGGCTGCCGCCCGTAGAACTGCTCGACGAACTCCTGCTGCTCCTTGCGCTTCTTCTCGTAGATCCGCCGGTAGTCGTTCTCGTCGCGGATGATGTACGGCGTGAGGAACAGGAGCAGGTTCGTCTTCTGCTTCGTCGTGGAGGTGTCGCGGAAGAGCCACCCGAGGATCGGCAGGCTGCCGAGGAGCGGCACCTTCTTCACGCTGCGGATGTACTTCTCCTGGATGAGGCCGCCGATGACGATCGTGCCCTGATCCCGCGCGACGACCTGCGTCTTCACGGTGCGCTTCGAGGTCGTGGGGCCGAGCGTGGGGTCGCGGTCGGTGATCTCCTCGATCTGCTCGTCCACGGTGATGCGGACGTTCCCGCCCTCGTTGATCTGCGGCTTGATCTTGAGGCGCAGCTCGACGGGCTGGCGCTGGATCGGCGCGTAGAGGCCGGAGAGGCCCGACGTCCCGAGGATGCCGCCGAGCGTCGAGCCCGAGGTCGTGGAGCCCGTCGCGCCGGAGATGAGGTTCGAGATCCCGGACGGCGCGTACCCGGACTGGAACGGCACGTTCTGGCCGACCGTGATCTCCGACTCCTCGTTGTCGGTCGCGACGAGGTGCGGGGTCGAGAGGATGTTCGCGTCGCCGTTCGTCTGGAGGGCCTGGACGAGGACGCCGATGGACGGGATGTTGAGCCCGAGGTTCTTGAGCTCCGCCGTGACCGGCCCGCTGAAGCCGGTGAGGAAGCCGCCGAGCTGGACCGCGCTCGAGAGGTCGAGGGAGGAGACGCGCCCGGGCTCCGACGCGATCGGGATGATGCCGGTCTCGCCCTTGTAGCTCTGCGGGACGGCGGCGTGCATGCCGACGCCGAAGGCGCTCGTGTTCTGGAGGTTGATCTCCATGATCACCGCCTCGACGAAGACCTGGCGGCGCGGGCGGTCGAGCTTGTCGATGAGCCGGGAGATCGCGTTGAAGTCCGAGCCGCTCGCCTGGATGAGGAGCGCGTTCTGCGCCTTGTCCGAGGTGATCTTGACCTCGCCCGAGAGCAGCTCGGCGGAGACCTCGCCGGTCGCGGCGGGCGCCGCCGGCGTCGCGGGGCGCTGGGGCTGGCCGGGGAGGACGGGCATCCCGGGCGCGCCCGGGGCGCCGGCCGTCTTGCGCGAGGCGGCCTGGCCCTGCGCGAGGTTCGAGAGCGTCGTCGCGAGCTCCTCGGCGTTCGCGTTGCGCAGGAAGACGACGTGGATGCCGCCCTCGCCGCTCGTCGGCACGTCGAGCTGGTCGATGAGCTCGAGGATGCGCTGGAAGCTCTTCTCGTCGGCGATGACGATGAGCTTGTTCGTGCGCTCGTCGGGGAGGATCTTCGACACCGAGACGTCGGTGCGCTCCCCGCCCGGCACGCCGGGCGCGGCGACGGGCTGCCCGGGCGCGACGGGGACGGGGCGGCCGGCGGCGGTCCCGAGGAACGTGCGGCGGCTCGCCCGCGCGCCGCCCTGCGCCTGGAAGATCTGGTTCAGCTTGTCCGCGACGTCCTTCGCGGCGGCGTACCGGATCTGGACGATCCGGACGAGCTCGCCGCCGCCGGGCCGGTCCACCGCTTCCATGATCCGCTCGATGCGGCGGATGTTGAGGCCGTTGTCGGTGACGATCAGCATGTCGGGCGGGATCGCCTGCACGTCCGCGCCCTGCGGCGAGAGGAAGTTCCCGACGACGCCCCGCATCTGGTCCGCGTCCGCGTTCTGGAGCCGGATCACCTTCGTGATCGGCTGCTCGTTCGCCGGCGTCTCGGCGCTCCCGGTGTAGGTCGGGATCGGGTTCTTCTTCGAGTCGGCGGTGCGGATGAGCTTGTAGTAGCGGCCCGTCGGGTACACCGCGATGTTGTTCGAGTTG
The DNA here is from genome assembly GCA_036391435.1 of Anaeromyxobacter sp. Lineage (GTDB taxonomy): Bacteria > Myxococcota > Myxococcia > Myxococcales > Anaeromyxobacteraceae > Anaeromyxobacter. The sequence goes on from DASVZX010000153.1 coordinate 2,213, forward strand.
AGCGCCGCGAGGAACGCGGCGTAGGCCTCCTCAGCGGTGACCGGGGTCTTCGAGAGGAGCGTGATCTTCCCGCGCGCGACGTCGTCCGTGTAGACGAAGTTCCGGCACGTCCAGCGGCTCGCCTGCTCGAGGATGTCGACGATGTCGGCCTTGTTGAACGAGAGCATGAAGCGCCCCTGCAGCGGGACGCACTTCGAGTCGGTGGTCCGCAGCGACGTGCCGCCCGGGCCCGCGGGGCGCGCCGCCGCCGCGCCCGGCTTGCCCGGCGACGCGGCCGCGGGCGCCGGCGAGGCGGGGC
>DASVZX010000154.1:0-13647 GCA_036391435.1 Anaeromyxobacter sp.
AAGAGCGGGAGCGGCGCGCCGGGCCGGGGTTCGGGCGCGACGAGACCCGGGCGAGCGCGTCGCGATCGTGCGCCGCGGGACGAGGAGGTCGTGCTCGCACGCGCCGCCGAGCGCCCGCGCCGCGTGATGGTGACGCGCTTCACCCGGGGGCCCTCGAGGATCGCCAGGAGCGCGTGGCCGGCCTCGCGACAGGCCCGCGGCTCCAGGCGCCGGCGGACCGGACGCGATCGACCTCCGCCCCGATCCTCGCACGGGCGGAGCGCCGCGTCGGCGTCCGCGAGACGCCCTGGCAGGGCCCGCGGGGGGCGCGCGAAACGCCCCGCCCGGATCGCCGCGCGGAGCGTACCCGCACGGAGGCCGCGTCCGGGCTCGTGCGAAGCTTACGATTCGATCGTCGCCGCGAGGAGGTCGCGGTCGCCATGCGTTTCCGGGACAGGACCGAGGCGGGCCGGCAGCTCGCGCGCGAGCTCGAGCGCTTTCGCGGCGCCCGCACCGTGGTGCTCGGGCTCGTTCGCGGAGGCGTGCTCGTCGCGCGCGAGGTCGCGCGCGCGCTCGCGGCGCCGCTCGAGCCGATGGTGGCGCTCCCGCTCTGCGCGTCCGAGTCGCCGGACTTCGAGCTCGGCGCGATCGCGGAGGGCGGCGGCGCGTACGTGGATCCCGACGCGTTGCTCGAGGCCGGGCTCCGGGACGCGGACGTCGAGGCGATCGCGGAGCGGGAGGGCGCCGAGCTCGCCCGCCGCGTCCGGCTCTACCGCGGCGGCCACCCGCTCCGGGAGCTCGCCGGGGCGACGGTCCTCGTCGTGGACGACGCCGTCGCGACCGGCGCGACCGCGCGTGCCGCCGCGCGCGCCGCGCGCAAGGCGGGCGCGGCCCGCGTCGTCCTCGCCGCGCCGGTGATCGCCGGCGATCGCGTGGCGGAGCTTCGCGCGGACTTCGACGAGGTCGTGGCGCTGGAGTCGCCCGATCACGTCCTCGCCGCGGGGGTCTGGTACGAGCGGTTCGCCGAGGTGGACGACGGCGAGCTGCTCGCGCTGCTCGGGCGCAACGCGGCGGCGGAGGGCGGCGCGGGAGGGGACGCGGATCCGCGCGGCGCGACGGAGGACCCGCCGGCGGGGCAGCCGCACCCGCATCCGCCGCGCGATTAGGGCGACGGCCGGGCCGCCCCGGGATCGAGTCCGGGGCGCTCGACCGGGAGGTCCGCGACCCTCCGCCCGTTCGCCCGCGCCGCCCCGGCCCAGCAACGGACGCTTGCTCCCCACCCGAGCCTCGCGAGCGCGAGCGCCGCGCGATTAGGTCGGCGCGAGTCACCACCGGAGCACCGGAGGAGCCATGGCACAAGTCAAGCCGATTCCCGAAGGGACGCACACGATCACGCCGAGCCTCGTCCTGCGCGATTGCGCGAAGGCGATCGAGTTCTACAAGAAGGCGCTCGGCGCCACGGAGGTGGCGCGCATGACGGCGCCGGACGGCAAGAGCATCTGGCACGCCGAGCTGCGCATCGGCGACTCGCTCGTGTACGTGAGCGACGAGATGCCCGGGATGTCGCCGTCGGCGCCGGACTCCGCGCACAGGGTGCCGGTGACGATGTGGCTCTACGTGAACGACTGCGACGCCGCCTACAAGCGGGCGGTGGACGCGGGCGCGAAGTCGGCGATGCAGCCCGCCGACATGTTCTGGGGCGATCGCTGCGCGGGCGTCGTCGACCCGTACGGCTACGCCTGGTCGTTCGCGACGCACCAGAAGGACCTGACGCAGGAGGAGATGCGCCGCGCCGGCGAGGCGTTCGCGCGGCAGCAGGCGCAGCCCCCCCAGCCGCAGGGCCGCTGAACCCCGGATCCAGCGGCACGCGCCGCTCGCGCCCCGGAAGGCGGGGCGCGGGCGGCGTTTTCGCTTGCGGCGTCCGCCGGTGCGGGACGAGAGTGCGCGCGCGATGCGCGAGAACGCCCGAGCCCGGTCCCGCCGCCGCCCCGCCAGCGGGCCCGCGGAGGACCGGTACCGCCTCTACGAGCGGGCGGTGCAGGACGCGCCCTTCGAGGCGGACCTCGTCGAGGCCCTCCTGCGGAGGAGCGGCCGGCCCCCGCGGCGGCTGCGGGAGGACTTCAGCGGCACGGCGCTCCTCGCGGCGGAGTGGGTGCGGCGTGGCCCCGGGCGCACCGCGATCGCCGTCGACCTCGACGCCGCGGTCCACGCCTGGGTGCGCCGCCACCGGCTCCCGGCGCTCGGCGAGGCCGCGGCGCGGCTGCGGCTCGTCACCGCGGACGTCCGCGCTTCCCCCGGCCGCGCCCTCGACGCGATCGTCGCGCTGAACTTCAGCTACTCGGTGTTCCGCACGCGCGAGGAGCTCGGCGGCTGGATGCGGCGGGCGCGGGCGGCGCTCGCGCCCGGCGGCGTCCTCCTGCTCGACGCCTTCGGCGGCTTCCGCGCGCAGAAGGAGCTCGTCGAGCGGCGGCGGCTCCGCGGCGGGGCGACCTACGTCTGGGAGCAGGAGGCCTTCGACCCCATCACGCACCGGATCCGCTGCGCGATCCACTTCGAGGGACCCGGCCGGCGCCGGCTGCGCCGCGCGTTCACGTACGACTGGCGGCTGTGGAGCCTGCCCGAGCTCACCGAGCTCCTCCGCGAGGCGGGGCTCGAGGCGGTCGAGGTGCTCTGGGACGTGGCGCCGAGCGCCTCGGACACCCGCTACGTCCCGCGCCGCAGCGCGAAGGCGCAGGCGGGCTGGCTCGCGTACGTCGTCGGGCGGAGGCCGCGCGGCTCGCGGGTCGGCGCCCGCTCGGCCCTGGCCCCCGCGAGGCGGGATCGCCTATAAGAACCGACCCATGGCCAAGGAACACACGAACGACCTCCTGCTCGACTTCGGGCCGGACGGCCGCACGCTCCTGCCGGTCGTCACCCAGGACGCCCGCACGAAGGACGTGCTCATCCTCGCGTTCGTGAACCGCGAGGCGTTCGAGGAGACGCGCCGGAGCGGGTTCGCGACCTACTGGAGCCGGAGCCGCGACGAGCTCTGGAAGAAGGGGCTCACCTCCGGCGACATGCTGAAGGTCGAGGAGATCCGGATCAACTGCGAGCAGAACTCGCTCGTCTACCTCGTCACCCCGCAGGGCAAGGGCGCCTGCCACGCGAAGCGCGCGGACGGCCTGCCGTACCGGTCCTGCTACTACCGCCGCATCCGTCCGGACGGCGCGCTCGAGCCCGTCGAGGGCTTCTAGCCCGGGACCCGCACATGGACCCCACCCAGCTCAAGATCGGCATGCCCGCCGGCTCGCTCGCGAGCGCGACGCGCGGCGGCAACCTCGTCGACCTCCTCGCCGCCGCCGGGTTCAGGACCTCCGGCTACGACAAGGGCGGCCCGACGCGGTTCACCTCCAACACGCTCCTGTTCGGCTGGGACGGCCGGCCGCAGGAGTTCGGGTCGCAGCTCGAGGTCGGCGAGCTCGACGTCGCCATCGCGGGCGACGACTGGATCAAGGAGCGCCAGATCGAGATGAAGCTCGAGTACGGCGTGGACGTCCGGCTCGAGCGCGTGATGGCGCTGAACCGCGGCGAGGTCCAGCTCGTCGGGATCGTCGCCGACCCGGCGTACGACTCGACCGAGGCGTACCTCCGCGCGGTCGCGCCGCGGACGCCGCTCCTCCGCGTCGCCTCCGAGATGCCCTACCTCGCCCTCGACTGGCTCCAGCGCAAGCTCGCCGCCGTCGGGCTCGGGGAGCGCGCCGCGTCCTACGCGGTCCAGAAGTACAAGACCCCGCCCAAGGTGAAGAGCGGGATCGTCGTCTACGAGTCGTGGGGCAAGACCGAGTCGAAGGTGAAGCACGGCGCGGTGGACATCGGGCTCGAGATCTCGCAGACCGGCAGCGCCATCAAGGCGTACGGCCTCACGATCGTGGAGACGGTGATGCGCTCCCAGACCGCGATCTACGTGAACCCCGGGATCGAGAAGGAGCCCGCGAAGCGCGAGCTCCTCGAGATGTTCTTGCTGAACCTCCACGGGGCGACGCACGCCGAGAACAAGGTGATGCTGCTCTTCAACGTCCCGAACGCGCTCGCGCCCGAGGTGGAGCGCTACCTCTCCTCGAACAACCTGTTCGGCGACGAGCCCACCGCGTCGAAGGGCCGGGAGTTCACCGAGTACAACATCCAGGTGGACGCCGACGACCCCGCGAAGCCGCTCGCGATGGTGCGCTACTCGCTCGCGCGGCTCGGGGCGCGCAGCATCAACACGCTCCCGATCACCTCCTCGATCCAGGGCATCAAGGTCCTCCGGAAGAGCTGATCGCTCGGCGGCCCGCCGGGCCGCCTCGGCCGGGACGCGCCCAAGCGGGACGGCGCTTCGCGGTGCGCGCGGGGCGGCCGGGCCGTAAACGCGTGCTCTGCGTCCGCCGTCGAGACGCCGGAGCCCGCCATGACCACCCGCCTCACCCGCCGTGTCCCCGCCGCGCTCGCGCTCGGGGCCCTCGCCGCGCTCTCCGCCTGCAAGCGGGGCGCCTCCTCCAAGGCCGAGATCACGCTCGGCGCGACGCTGCCGCTCACCGGGTCCGAGGCCCGCATCGGCGGCTTCTACCGCGAGGGGTACGACCTCGCGATCGAGCAGGCCAACAAGGAGGGCGGCCTGCAGGTCGGGGGGAAGCGACTCCCGGTGCGGCTCACCCTGCTCGACGACACCTCGACGCAGGCGACGGCGGTGAGCCTCGCCGACCGGCTCGTGAACAGCGACAAGGTGGACTTCCTGCTCGGCACGTACTCGAGCCACCTCGTCGAGGCGCAGAGCACCGTGGCGGAGCAGAACAAGATCCCCTACGTGAACGGCGGCGGCGGCGCGACCGACATCTACCGGCGCGGCTACAAGTGGGACTTCGGCCTCCTCGCGCCGGTCGAGGTCCTCGGCGCGACGCTCATGGGCTGGATCGACGAGCAGCAGCAGGCCGGCAAGCTGCCGAAGCCCGCGAAGATCGCGCTCGTGTGGGAGAACACCGCGCACGGGAAGGACTTCCGCCGCGGCGTGGAGGAGTTCGCGCAGCAGCACGCGGGCGGCTACGAGATCGTCGTCGACGAGTCGTTCGAGCTGAGCGGGAAGGACTTCGGCGCGCTGCTCGGCAAGGTGAAGGCCGCGGGCGCCGACCTCTTCCTCGCCGACGCCCACCTGCCGGACTACATCACGATGCAGCGCCAGTACGTGGGGCTCGGGCTCTGCCACGCCGTCGAGAGCTACGGCGCGCGCGGCTCGGAGAAGGGCGCGGTCGACGCGCTCGGCCGGGAGAACGTCGTCTACATCCTGTCGGCGGTCTGGTGGAGCCCGCAGCTCGCCGCGAAGAACCCGCTCGCCAAGCAGTTCGTGGACGCCTTCCAGGCGAAGTACGGCCGCGAGCCGGAGTGGTACCAGGCGCTCGGGTACGAGACGGCGCGCGCCCTCTTCACCGCGATCCAGCAGGCGGGCAAGGTGGACCGCGAGGCGGTCCGCGAGAAGCTCGCCGCGCTCGACGTCCCCTCGATCCTGGCGGGCGGGAAGCTCTCCTTCCCGGCGGACAAGGGGCAGCAGGCGCACTACCCGTTCGTCGTGCAGCAGAACCTCCCGGACGGGACCTCGCCCATCGTGTACCCGACGGACCTCGCCACCGGCGCCGGCGTCGCGCCGAACCCGCGCTGCGCGAGGAAGTGAGGCGGCCCCGCGGGATGGCGCGCTTCGTCGACCTCGCGATCTCGGCGGTCCTGCTCGCCGGCCTGTACGCGACGATGGCGTACGGCCTCGGGCTCATCTACGGCGTGCTCCGCGTGGTGAACCTCGCCCACGGCGGGGTGATCATGGCCGGGGCGTACCTGGGGTGGGTGCTCCACGGCTGGCTCGGGCTCGACCCGTACCTCTCGATCCCGATCGTCGCCGCCGTGTCGTTCGGCTTCGGCGCGCTGCTCTACCGGGTCCTCGTGCGCCACCTGCCGCGCGGCGCGGCCGGCGGACCCGCCTCGCTCCTCCTCCTGTTCGGGGTGTGGCTCGTGCTCCGGAACGCGGCCTACCTCGCCTTCACCGGCAACGACCAGGTGATCCGCACGCCGTACTCGACCCGCGCGCTCCCGTTCCTCGGCACCTGGGTGTCGGTGAACCGGCTCGCGGTGCTCGGGATCGCCCTCGCGATCCCGATCGCGCTCCACCTCGTCCTCTCCCGGACCTACCTCGGCAAGGCGATCCGCGCCGTCGCGCAGAACGCCGACAGCTGCACGCTCGTCGGGGTGGACGTCGAGCGGATCTACACGGTCACCTTCGGGCTCGGGACCGCGCTCGCGGGGCTCGCCGGCCTGCTCTCGGCGACGCTCTTCGCCTTCAACCCGGCGTTCGGGGCCGGCGAGCTGCTGAAGTCGTTCGTCGTCGTGGTGCTCGGCGGCCTCGGGAGCGTCGCCGGCACCGGCGTCGCGGCGCTCGTCCTCGCCGTGGTGGAGGTGTTCGCGATCCTGGTGCTGCCGTCGTACCTCACGGCCGCGGTCGGGTTCGTGATGCTCGTGCTCGTCCTCGTCTTCCGGCCCGGCGGCCTCTTCGGGCAGCGGGTGCTCGGGTGACGCTCCGGTGGCCCGCCGCGATCCCGGCGCGGGCGGCGATCTCCTTCGCCGCGGCGGTCGCCGTGCTCGCGCTCGGGCCGCTCGTCCTCGACGTGTACACGCTGAACCTCTTCACCCTCGCGTTCCTCATGGTCGCGGGCGCCCTCGCCTGGAACTGGATGGGCGGGTACGTCGGCCAGGTGAGCTTCGGGCACGCGGCGATGTTCGGCATCGGCGGGTTCGTCGCGGCCCGCCTGCTGCTCGCCCACCTGCCGGCGCCGCTCGCCTGGCTCGCCGGCGGGCTCGCCGGGGGGGTCTTCGCGCTCGGCGCCCACCCGACGCTGCGGCTGCGGGGACCGTACTTCTCGATCGCGACCATCGGCCTCGGCGAGGCGGCGCGCCTCGTGTTCACCTACTGGGAGGACTTCACCGGCGGCTCGTCCGGCCTCTCCCTGCCGATCGTGGCGGGGGGCAAGGAGGGGCTCTACCTCTGGGGCCTCGCCCTCGCCGCGGCGGTCGTGGTGGCCTCCTGGGCGATCCGGCGCTCGACGCTCGGGCTCCAGCTCCTCGCCATCAAGGCGGACGTCGAGGCGGCGAGCGACGTCGGCGTCTCGGCGACGTTCTACCAGGACCTCGTCTTCTTCCTGTCGGGCGGCGTCGTCGGCGTGACGGGCGCGCTCTACGCCTCCTACTTCAGCTTCATCGAGCCGAACGACATGTTCGGCTTCGACCGCTCGATCTCGTTCGTGCTCATGTGCGTCATCGGCGGCCTCGGCACCGTCCTCGGCCCGGTGCTCGGCGCGGTCGTCTTCGTGCTCCTGCGACAGTTCCTGCTCGCCTCCTACCCGCAGCTCTACCTCGGGCTCTACGGCATCCTCCTCGTGCTCATCATCCTCTTCGAGCCGCTCGGCCTCACCGGGCTGTACCTCCGGCTGTGGCGCCGGACGGGCGGACGCCGCGCGGCGCCGCCGCCGCTCGCGCCCTCCTCCGCCGGGGAGGGGCGCTGATGCCGCTCCTCGCCGCGCGCGCGCTCTCGAAGCGCTTCGGGGGGCTCCGGGCCGTGGACGGCGTCGATCTCGAGCTGCGGGAGGGAGAGATCCTGGGCGTCATCGGGCCGAACGGCGCCGGCAAGACCACGCTCTTCTCGCTCGTCACCGGCTCGCTGCCGCCCACCTCCGGCGAGGTCCTCCTCGAGGGCCGGCGCATGACCGGCCTCTCCGCGCACCGCGTGGTGCGCGCCGGGATCGTGCGCACGCACCAGATCGTCCGCCCGTTCCCGAACCTCACCGTCTCCGAGAACGTGGCGGTCGGCGCGATCCACGGGGCGCGCCGCGCCGGCGGCACCGCCCGCGGCCGCACCGCGGAGGCGCTCGCGTTCGTCGGGCTCGAGGGGCGCGCGGGCGAGCCGCCCGCGTCGCTCACGCTCTCCGGGCGCAAGCGGCTCGAGCTCGCGCGCGCGCTCGCCACCGCGCCGCGCGTGCTGCTCCTGGACGAGGTGATCGCGGGCGTGAACCCCACCGAGGCGAACGCGCTCGCCGCGCTGATCCGGCGGATCCGGACGGAGCGGAAGGTCGCGATCGTGATGATCGAGCACGTCATGGCCGCGGTGATGAGCCTCTCCGACCGGGTGGTCGTGCTCGACCACGGCCGGAAGATCGCCGAGGGGACCCCGGCCGAGGTCGTGCGCCAGCCGGAGGTGATCGAGGCCTACCTCGGGAAGGCGCACGGAGGGGTCGCGCGGTGACGGGGGCGGGCGCGACGCCCGGCGCCGGCGCGCCGCTCCTGCGCGTGGACGCGATCGACGTCTTCTATGGCGACGTCCAGGTGCTCTACGGGCTCTCCCTCGAGGTGCGCGAGGGGGAGATCGTGACGCTCCTCGGGTCGAACGGCGCGGGCAAGACGACCACCCTCCGGGCGATCGCGGGGCTGCGGCCGCCGCGGCGCGGCGACGTGCGCTTCCGCGGGCGCTCGCTGCGCGAGGTGCCCGCGGCGGCGCGCGCCGACCTCGGCATCGCGCTCGTCGCCGAGGGGCGCGAGCTGTGGGGCCAGCTCACCGTGCGCGAGAACCTCGAGCTCGGCGCCTACGGCGCGCGGGCGCGGCCCCGCGCCCGGGCGAACCTCGAGCGCGTGCTCGCGCTCTTCCCCCGCCTCGCCGAGCGGAGCCGGCAGCTCGCCGGCAGCCTCTCCGGCGGCGAGCAGCAGATGTGCGCGATCGGCCGCGCCCTCATGAGCGAGCCGACGCTCCTCATGCTCGACGAGCCGAGCCTCGGCCTCGCGCCGGTCATCGTCGAGCAGGTGATGTCGGTCGTCGCCGAGCTGCACCGCGGCGGGACGACCGTCCTCCTCGTCGAGCAGAACCTGACGCAGGCGCTCGCGATCGCCGACCGCGGCACGGTGATCGAGACGGGCCGCGTCCGCCTCGAGGGGCCGAGCGCGGCGCTCGCGGCGAACCCCGAGATCCGGTCGGCGTACCTCGGGCTGTGACCTCCACGGGAGCCGGGATGAGCACCGATCGCGCGCACGCCTGGGACACCGCCCGACGGGACCGCGCGGCGCGCCTCGAGCGCGCGCGCGCGGTCGCGCCGGAGCGCTGGGTCGACCCGGAGCGGGCGACGGCGCTCCTCGAGGCGATCCTCCGCCCGGGCGACCGGGTGTGCGTCGAGGGCGACAACCAGAAGCAGGCCGACTTCCTCTCCCGCGCGCTCGCCCGGGTGGACCCGGCGCGCGTCCACGACCTGCACCTCGTCGCCTCGGTGCTGGCGCTCCCCGAGCACGTGGAGCTGTTCGAGCGCGGGATCGCGCGCCGGCTGGACTTCTCCTTCTCGGGCCCGCAGGGGCTCCGGCTCGCGCAGCTCGTCGCCGCCCGGCGCATCGAGATCGGCGCGATCCACACGTACCTCGAGCTGTACGCCCGCTACTTCGTGGACCTCGCGCCGCGGGTCGCGCTCGTCGCGGCCCTCGAGGCGGACGCCGAGGGCAACCTCTACACCGGCCCGAACACCGAGGAGACCCCGACGGTGATCGAGGCGACCGCGTTCAAGGACGGGATCGTCGTGGCGCAGGTGGACCGCCGCGTCGAGCGCGTCCCGCGCGTGGACGTCCCGGCGGGCTGGGTGGACTTCCTCACGGTCGCCCCCCGGCCGGCGGCGATCGAGCCGCTTTTCACCCGCGACCCCGCGATGATCGGCGAGATCCAGGTGCTCATGGCGATGATGGTGGTGAAGGGGATCTACGCCGAGTACGGGGTCCGCTCGCTCAACCACGGCATCGGGTTCGACTCCGCCGCGATCGAGCTCATCCTGCCGACCTACGGGGAGGCGCTCGGGCTCCGCGGGAAGATCTGCGAGCACTGGGCGGTGAACCCGCACCCGACGCTCATCCCGGCGATCGAGCGCGGGTTCGTCCGCTCGGTGCACGCCTTCGGCTCCGAGCTCGGCATGGAGGCCTACGTCGCGGCGCGCCCGGACGTGTTCTTCACCGGCCGCGACGGCTCGCTCCGCTCGAACCGCGCGCTCGCGCAGACCGCCGGGCTCTACGCGTGCGACCTCTTCGTCGGCTCGACGCTGCAGCTCGACCTCGCCGGGAACAGCTCGACGGCGACCGCGAGCCGCATCACGGGCTTCGGCGGCGCGCCGAACATGGGGAGCGACGCGCGCGGCCGCCGCCACGCGACGCCCGCCTGGCTCCGGGCCGGGCGCGAGGCGCCGCCGGGGCCGGGCGGGATCCCGCGCGGCCGCAAGCTCGTCGTGCAGCTCCTCGAGACCTTCCGCGAGCACATGGAGCCCGCCTTCGTCGAGCGGCTCGACGCGTGGGACCTCGCCGAGAAGCTCGGCTGGGAGCTGCCGCCCGTCATGATCTACGGCGACGACGTGACGCACGTCGTGACGGAGGAGGGGATCGCGAACCTCCTCCTCTGCCGCACGGACGAGGAGCGCGCCGACGCCATCCGCGGCGTCGCCGGGTACACCCCCGTCGGCCTGGCGCGCTCGCGGCGCGCGGTCGAGAACCTGCGCGACCGCGGGATCGTCCGACGCCCCGCCGACCTCGGCATCGACCCCCGCGACGCGACGCGCGACCTGCTCGCCGCGCGCTCGGTGAAGGACCTCGTGCGCTGGTCCGGCGGGCTGTACGACCCGCCCGCCCGGTTCCGGCGGTGGTGAGGAGGAGCGCCCATGGAGCGGATCGAGATCGAGCTCCCGAGCGGACGGCCCGCGGCCTCCGGCGGGGGACCGGTGGTCGTCGGGGTGGTGGCCTCGGGGAACCTGGAGGTGCTCGTCGAGCGCGGAGGCGCCCCCGACCGCTGCCGGTTCGAGGTGTCCACCTCGGTCCACGGCTTCGGCCAGGTCTGGCGCGCCGTGCTCGAGGACTTCGCAGCGCGGCGGGCGGTCGCCGGCCTCGCGTTCTCCGTGAACGACGCGGGCGCCACCCCCGCCGTCGTCACGCTCCGGCTCGAGCAGGCGGCGGAGGAGTTCCTGGGGGAGGCCGGATGAGCCCGGGCGGACCGCTCGTCCCCAGGCGGAGCTATCGCGAGGCCTCCGCGCGGCGGCGCATCCTCGGCGTGCTCGACCCGGGGAGCTTCGAGGAGCGGCTCGGCCCGGCCGAGCGCGTGACCAGCCCGCACCTCGCCGCCCTCGACCAGCCGGTGGCGTTCGACGACGGCGTCGTGGTCGGCGCCGGCACGCTCGAGGGGCGGCCGGTGCTCGCCGCGAGCCAGGAGGGCGCCTTCCTCGGCGGCGGCGTGGGAGAGGTCCACGGGGCGAAGCTCGCCGGGCTGCTCGCCGCCGCGCTCCGCGACCGGCCCGCGGCGGTGCTGCTCCTCCTCGACACGGGCGGCGTGCGGCTCCAGGAGGCGAACGCGGGGCTCGTGGCCGTCTCGGAGGTCATGCGCGGCGTGCTCGCGGCGCGCGCCGCCGGCGTCCCGGTCCTCGCCCTCGTGGGCGGAGGCTGGGGGTGCTTCGGCGGGATGGGCATCGTCGCGCGCTGCTGCGACGCGATCGCGATGAGCGAGGAGGGCCGGCTCGGCCTCTCCGGGCCGGACGTGATCGAGGAGACGAGGGGGGTCGAGGAGCTCGACGCGTCCGACCGCGGCCTCGTCTGGCGCACCTACGGCGGCAAGCACCGCTGGCTCATCGGCGAGGCGGACCTCCTCGTCGAGGACGACCTCGACGCGTTCCGCGCGGCGGCGACGGCGCTCCTCGGCACGCGCCGCCCGATCGACCTCGCGGCGCTCTCGAGCGAGCACGCGCTGCTCGCGGCGCGGCTCGCCGAGCACGGCGGCGCCGCGGACGCGGCGGCGATCTGGGGCGGGCTCGGCGTCGCCGCCCCGGCGGCGCTCCCGCTCCTCGAGGTCGACGAGTTCCTGCGCGCCGTCGCGGGCGCGCGGCGGGGGACGCGATGACGATCCCGGAGCTCCTCGACGGGCTGTTCCCGGCCGGCCACGCGGTGGCGCGGGAGGGGGACGTGCTCGCCGGGACCGGCCGGGCGTCCGCGGGCGAGGTGGCGGTCGTCGGGATCGCGGGCGGCGCGGAGGTGGGCGTCGAGGCGGCCCTCGCGCTCGCGGGCGAGCTCCTCCGCGTCGTGCGCGAGGCGCCCGGCCGGCCCGTGCTCGCCCTCGTCGACACGGCCGGGCAGCGGATGAGCCTGCGGGACGAGCTCCTCGGCCTGAACGGCTACCTCGGCCACCTCGCCGCCACGGTGGAGCTCGCGCGGCAGAGCGGCCACAAGGTGGTGGCGCTCGTCACCGGGCAGGCGGTGAGCGCCGGCGCGCTCGCGCTCGGCTTCGTCGCGGACGAGGTGCACGCCCTCGAGGGCGCGCGCCTCGCCGTGATGGCGCTGCCGGCGATGGCGCGCGTGACGAAGATCCCGCTCGAGCGGCTCGAGCGGCTGTCGGCGGGCTCCCCGGTGCTCGCGCCCGGGCTCGAGAGCTTCGTCCGGCTCGGCGCGATCGCCTCGATCTGGCGTCCGCCGCTCGCGCCCCATCTCGAGGCCGCGCTCGCGCGGCCGGCGGCCCCCGACGCCCGCGCCGCCCTGGGCGCGGAGCGCGGCGGCCGCACCCTCGCCCTCGAGGTCTCGCGGCGCGTCGCCTCGGGAGCCGGGGCGCTCCCCGCTGCCCCCGGGGCGAGACGGGTCGGGGAGAGCGGGCCGCGGAGAGGGGGCGGCGATGGGAGGTGAAGGCGCTCCGCGGCGCCACGCGCTCGCGTGGATCCGGCCGGGGGATCGCGCCGCCGTGCGCCCCGACGACCCCGCGCACGCGGACGAGGTCGCGCGATGGCTGGCGCGGGGGTTGCCCGCCGTGGTTCGCCGGCGCGATCCGTCGATCCGCGCCCACGAGGTCGCGCTCGCGATCGTGCTGCCGAACGCGCTCGGGCGAGCCCGGATCGCGCTCGTCGCGCCGGCCGAAGCCGTGGAGCGGATCGGGGCGCCGATCGCGCTCGCGGAGGCGATCCGGAGCGCGCCGGACGCGTGGGTGCCCCCGCTCGCGGCGCTCGACGCCGAGGCGCGCCGGGAGGGCATCGTGCTGCGCGCCTACGGATCGCTCGCGTGGCAGCACCTCACGGGAGAGGCGTACCTGCGCCCCGGCTCCGACGTGGACCTCCTCGCGCCCGGCGCGGGCGCGGACGAGCGCGCGCGGTCGCTCGCGGTGCTCGGCCGGTGGGCGGCGCACGCGGAACCCCGGCTCGACGGCGAGGTCGAGCTCGGCGGGGGGAGGGCCGCCGCCTGGCGGGAGCTGCTCGGCCGGCCGGCGCGCGTGCTCGTGAAGTCGGCGGGGTCGGTGACGATCGAGGACGCCGCGGACGCGCTCGGCCCGCACGCGATCGACGCCGCCGCGCTCGCGGCGCTCCTGGAGGAGCTCGAGGCGGATCCCAAGCCGGGACTCGTCTCCCCCTCCACGCGCGGCGCGCACGGCGACATGGACGCGCGCACGTTCGCGGCGAGCCTGGGCGCGCTCCGCGGGGCGTTCGCCGAGGCCGCGGCGGCCGGCGCCGCGGGCGCGCCCTTCGACGCCTTGCGCGCCATCGGCGTCACCGCCGAGGCGCGGATGCTGGCGGCGACCGGGGGCGTGAACACGCACCGCGGCGCGATCTTCGCCCTGGGGCTGCTCGCCGCCGCGGCCGGCCG
>DASVZX010000155.1:0-7956 GCA_036391435.1 Anaeromyxobacter sp.
CGGCGCGGCGCGCGTCGCCCCGGCCGCGCCGGCGGCGAGGGCGAGGCCGAGGATCGCGGGGCGCGCGCGCACCGCGCAAACCTCGGGACGGCCGCGCCGCGGGACAACGCGCCGACCCCGCTTGGTGCTCGGGCCCCGGACGCGCCCGGGGGAGCCCGCGCCCGCCCGACCTCAGCGGGCCGCGACCTGCGCGCCCGGCCGGTACGTCTTCAGCCGCGCGACGATGCTGCCGACGGCGAAGTCCGCCGACGCCTTCACGAGCACGTGGCGAGGATCGTCCGACAGCCACAGGAAGGTGTCGCGCTTCGTCGAGAACTTCCCGTCGAGCTGCGTGCGCACCTTCAGCTTGACCGCCTGGAATTTCCCGGCGGGCGCCTCGACCGCCTCGCGCGCCAGCACCTCGGCGACGAGCGTGAAGGGCTTGTTGCTCGCGACGACGGGCAGCTCGTAGCGGTCGCCCGGCGCGAGCGGCTGGAGGCGGAGCCACATGAACGCGCTCGTCAGGTCCTGCACGTCCGGCGCGATCGCGATGGTCTCCCGCGACGTGCGCCCCTTGCGCTGCACGGTGATCGTCGCCTGCCGGGTCTCCCGGTCGAACCGCTGCGAGTCCTGGTGGTAGTCGCCGACCTCGTACGCGCGCAGGTCCGAGCCGCGCGTCAGCCGCGCGGCGGCGTCCCAGTAGGTGACGAAGTGCTCGCGGACGTCGATGAACCCGGCGACGCCGCGCGTCCTCGCCTGGAAGATGACGGGCCACACGTCGCCCGCGGCGTCGCCCACGACGATGCGCCCCTCGCCGGTCGGCAGGCCGAGGTAGGTGACCTCGAGCACGGTCTCCTCGCCGGGCGCGAAGGCGTCGGCGCGCGCGGCCGGGGTGGCGGCGGCGGCGGCGATCAGGGCGGCGGCGAGGCGGGCGTGCGTGGGCATGGGCGGGCGTCTGGGCGTCGAGAAAGCAAGCGGGGTGCCACGGGCGGGAACGCGGGATCATTCAGGATCGGCGGGGGTGCGCGCCAGCGGCGCTCGGTCCGGGCGCGACACCGGCGTCGCGGTCTCGCCCGGCCGAGCCCTCGTGCCGGCGGCCGACTTGGCGTACGCTCGGTCGCGCGGGGAGGGGATCGCCCGATGGGCCGGGACCACTACGACGACGACGACGCGGGCGGCGAGCCCGATGCGCTCGGCCGCGCGCGGAGGTTCGGCGACTTCGACTGCCCCGAGTGCAACGCGAACAACCCCTACGACGACACGTTCGGCGACGGGGACGAGGTCCGCTGCTACTACTGCGGCCAGGAGTTCAGGGCGCAGGTGAACGACTCGGGCCGGCTCCGGCTCAAGGTCGTCTGACGTCGGGCGCCTTCCGCGGCCGCTCGCCGAAGATCGCGGTGCCGATCCGGACGATCGTCGCGCCCTCCTCGACGGCCACGGGCCAGTCGGCGCTCATGCCCATCGACAGCTCGGCGAGCCCGAGCCGGTCCCGGAGCGCGCGCAGCAGCCTGAAGTGCGGCCGCGGGTCCTCGCCGGGCGGCGGCATGCCCATGAGGCCGCGCAGCTCGACGGCCGGCAGCGCGCGGATCGCGGCGGCGAGCGCCGGCGCGTCCGCGGGGGCGCAGCCGCCCTTGGTCGCCTCGCCGCCGGTGTTCACCTCGAGGAGGACGCGCGCGACGGCCCCCTTCTGGCCGAACCGCCTCGACAGCTCCCGCGCGAGCTCCTCCCGGTCCACGGCGTGGACGAGGTGCACGCGGCCGGCGAGGAGCTTCACCTTGTTCGTCTGGAGACCGCCGACGAAGTGCCAGCGGAGGTCGGCGAGAGCGGCGAGCGCGTCGGCCTTCTCCCGCCACTCCTGCGCGTAGTTCTCGCCGAAGTCGCGCTGCCCGGCCGCGTACGCCTCGCGGATCGCCTCGGCCGGGTGCGTCTTCGAGACCGCGACGAGCGTCACGCCCGCCGGGATGCGGGCGCGCAGCGCCTCGAGGCGGGCCGCGATCGGGGGGGTCACGCGCGCTCCCAGGGCAGGGGGAACCCGGCGCGGCGGAGCAGCGCCGCGGTCTCGGCGAGCGGGAGCCCGACGACGTTCGACACGCTCCCGTCCACGCGGATCACGAACGCGCCGCCCGCGCCCTGGATCGCGTAGGCGCCCGCCTTGTCGAGCGGCTCGCCCGTCGCCACGTACCACTCCACCTCCGCGGCGGAGAGCGGCGCGAACCGGACCTCGGTGGCGACCACGGCGTCGAGCTCGACGGCGGGCCCGCCCTCCGGGGCGGCGGCGTCGGGGCGCGCGCCCGCGGCCCGGCGGACGCACACGCCGGTCAGGACCTCGTGCACCGTCCCGGAGAGCGCGCGGAGCATGCGGCGCGCGTCCTGCGGGCCGGAGGGCTTCCCGAGCACCTCGCCCCGGAGCACGACGGCGGTGTCCGCCGCGAGCACGAGCGCGCCCTCGACGGCGCCCTCCCTCGCCTCCGCCGCGGAGGACAGGCGCGCCTTGTCGCGTGCGACGCGCAGGACGTAGTCGCGCGCCGGCTCCCCGGGCAGCACCGCCTCGTCGGCGTGCGCCGGGCGGACGACGAACGGGATCCCGAGCTGCTCGAGCAGCTCCCGCCGGCGCGGGCTCTGGGACGCGAGGACGAGCGGCGTCATCCGCCCGCCTCGCCTACTCCGGCGTGGGGCTCGCCCCGGCGAGCGCGGCGTTGGTCTCGATGCGCGCGCCCTTCTTGATCGACTCGAGCCAGGCGACCGTCACCTGCGCCTCCTTGCGGTTGCGGAGCCGCGTCTCGAGCGCCTCGCGCTGGGCCTCGAACCTCGCGGGATCGGGCGTCTCGCGCAGCGTGACGACCGCGACCACCGGGCCGCCCGGCGTCTCGTAGACCTTCGGGAGGACCTCGCCCTTCCTCGCCGCGAACGCGTCGGCGCGCAGCTCGGCGACCTCGCCGAGCTTCGGCAGGAACGGCGCGCCGCGGCCGAACGGCCCGGTCTCGTCGGCGGCGACGACCTGGCCGCCGAGCTTCACCGGCTTCTTGCCCTTCGCGTCGGCCCGCGGGAACAGGTCGGCGAGCGCCTTGCCGCCCCGGGCGGCCGCGAGGGCGGCCCTGGCGCGCTCGTCGGCGAGCGCCCTCCCGCGCTGCTTCACGAGGAGCTCGCGCGCGATCTGGGGCCTCGCCTCCTCGAGCGGGACCTGCTTCGCGGGCACGACCTCCTCCGCCTGGATGAGGTGCCACCCGGAGGCGCTCTTCACCGGATCGGAGAGCTGCCCCTTCTCGAGCGCGAGCGCCGCCGAGGCGAACGCCGGGTCGAAGAGCCCCTCGGAGACGAAGCCGATCTCGCCGCCGCGGTCCCTCGTGTTCGCGTCGTCGGAGAGCGCCGCCGCGACCTTCGCGAAGTCCTCGCCCTTCTCGACGCGCGCCTTCGCCTCCTCGATCTTCTTGCGCGCGGCGTCGTCGTCGCCGCCGGGCGCGACCTTCGCGAGGACGTGCCGGACGCGGACCTTCCGCTTCTGGTCCCAGCGCGCGGCGTCCTCCTGGTAGGCCCTCTGGATGTCCGCCGCGTTCGCGGCCTCGAACGCCTTCACCTCGGCGTCGGTCGGCTTCTTCGCCTCGGCCTCGGCGGCCGCGAGCGGGAACCGCACGAACGAGAGCGCCGCGCGGTCGGCGTCCGCCTCCCACGCGGCGCGGATCTCGGACTCCGGGACGTTCACCGTCTCGCGCACCGCGGCGAGCATCTTCTGGAAGAGGAGGTTGTCCTTGAGGGTCGCCTCGTACTTCGCCGGCGAGCCGTAGGCCTGCCGCGCGTAGTCCTCGTAGACCTCGAACTTGAACGTCCCGTTCTCCTGGAACGAGGGGTTCTCCTGGACCGTCCTCGTCAGCTCCGCCGACCCGACCACGAGGCCGCGCCTCTTCGCCTCCTGCACCACGAGCTGACGGTCCACGACCCGCTCCATGGCCTGGCGGCCCAGGCCGAGCTGCTCGGCGAGCTCGCGGGTGAACCCCTCGCCCATCTGGGCGCGGTAGAGGCCGTAGAGCTGCCCGTACTGCCGCTCCCACTCGGCGACCGGGATGACCGTCCCGTTCACCTTCGCGGCGTAGGTCTGCTCCCCCGGCCGGGTGTCCGCGCGTCGCGAGAGCGACCCCGGACCGAAGTTCACGGCGAAGACGACGATGATCCCGACGACGATGATCCACGTGAAGGTGCTCTTCGCGTTCGAGCGCAGGACGTCCAGCATGAAGCGGTGCTCCGGGCTGTTGGTAGGTCGGCGACCCGAGAGGAACGGGGCGCACGAAGTTGAACACCCTATTCGAGAAGGGCTAAAATGCAAGGGTTTTTGGCCCCGGCGGAGTGAACGTGTTCGCATTGCTCAAGCGGTACCGCGAGCTCATCCTGGTCGCGGTATTGCTCCTCGTGCCCCTCGGGGTCTTCTTCGCGCACGCGAAGGCGCCGAGCGACCGCTCGCGCCTCGACCGCGCCGTGGTGTGGCTCGCGACGCCCCTGGAGAAGGGCATCGGGTGGACGATCGGCGGCGTCATGCGGGGGTGGAGCGGCTACGTCGCGCTCCGCGGCGCGCACGATCGCGCGGAGAAGCTCGCCGTCCGGGTGCAGGCGCTCGAGCTCGAGCGGCAGCAGCTCCTCGCGGAGCGCACCGAGGCGGAGCGCCTGCGCAAGCTCCTCGCGTTCGCGCAGGAGTCGCCCGAGCGGCGCTACGTCGGCGCGCGCGTCATCGGCGTGCGGCTCGGGACCGCCGGGCGCCAGCTCCTCACCGTCGACCGCGGCGCCGACGACGGGATCGCGAGGATGATGCCCGTCGTGGTCGCGGACGGGGTGGTCGGGCACGTGACCTCCGTCTCCGCGTCGTCGGCCGACGTCCTCGTCCTCACCGACTCCACGAGCTCGATCGCGGTGCGCGTCGACCGCACGCGCGCGCGCGCCAACGTGCGCGGCCTCGGCAAGCCCGACGGCGCGAAGCTCGAGTACGCGCTCCGCACCGAGGACATGATCGAGGGCGACGTGCTCGTCACCTCCGGGACGGACGGCGTGTTCCCGCGCGGGCTCCCGGTCGGCAAGGTCACCCAGCTGAACCGCACGGGTCACGGGCTCTTCCAGGACGCGCGGGTGATCCCCGCGGTGGACGTGACGCGCCTCGAGGAGGTGCTCGTCGTCACCGCCTGGGAGCGGAGCGGCGACCTGCTCCCCGCGGCGCTCGCGCCGGAAGCGATCAAGTGAAGCCGGTCGCGCACGTGCTCTTCGCGCTCGCGCTCGCGGGCGTCCAGGCGGCGCTGCTGCGCTGGCTCGGCGGCGGGAGCTTCTCGCTCGCGCTCCCGGCGGCCTGCGTGATCTACGTCGCGCTCCACGGCGGGAACGTCGACGGGTCCATCTCGGCGGCCGGCGTGGGCTACGTGATGGACCTCATGGGCGGCTCGCCGAAGGGGCTCATGACCTTCCTCGCGGTCGCCCTGTTCCTCGCGGTGCGCGCCACCTCGGCCGCGGTCGACGTGCGCAGCCGCTCGGGGTTCGCCGCGCTCTCCGGCCTCGGCGCGCTCTTCCTCTCCGTCGGGGCGCTCCTCCTCACCCGCTACACCGCCCCGCCCGAGGCCGCCCCGGGCGCGATCCTCCTCCCGAGGATCCTCGGCGAGGCCGTGCTGACGGGGGCCCTCTCCCCGATCGTGCTCGCGGGACTCCGACGCGTCGACGGGCTGTTCCACCGGGAGGAGGCGGGCCTGCTCCGCTGAGATGTCGCTCATCCCCCCGAGCGCGCCGGGCGCGGCGCAGAAGGAGTTCAAGCCCCGCCTCTTCTGGGCGACGGCGGTGGTGGCGTTCGCCTTCGTCGTGCTGCTCGGCCGCCTGTTCCAGCTCCAGATCCTCCGCGGCGACGAGTACAAGGGGAAGGCCGACGAGAACTTCGTGAAGGAGATCCGCCGGCCCGCCGACCGCGGCCTCATCGAGGACCGCAACCGGCGCATCCTCGTCGACTCGCGTCCCTCGTACGACGTCACGCTGACGCCCTACTTCTGCGGCAAGCAGTGCGACGAGGTCATCTCCCGCCTCGCGACGATGCTGGCGCTCTCCCAGGACGAGATCGACCGGGCGCGGCAGACGCTGCAGGCCTCCTACGCGAAGAAGCTCGAGCGCTTCCGGCCGTTCACGGTGAAGATCGACGTCACCCGCGACGAGCTCGACCGCTACCTCGCGAACGCGAGCGACCTGCTCGGCGTCGACATCCAGCCGACGCCGCACCGCAACTACCGCTTCGGCAACATGGGCGGGCACCTCATCGGCTACATGAACGAGGCCGGCCCGGACGAGCTCAAGCGGCTGAACGACGACGTCCAGCGGTCCGCGACCGGGCAGGGGCCCTACCTCCCCGGCGACTACGTGGGCCGGCGCGGGCTCGAGCGGCGGTTCGAGCGCGAGCTGCGCGGCATCGACGGCAAGGAGCGCGTGCCGGTCGACGCGAAGGGGCGCCGCAAGGACGACGCGGACGACCTCATCCCCGAGGACCAGCGCGAGGTCGCGGCCTACCCGGGCGACAACCTCGTCCTCTCGCTCGACTGGCGACTCCAGGAGGTCGCCGAGAAGAGCTTCCCGGCGACGGCGGGCACGGTGCTCGCGATGGACGCGAAGACCGGGTTCCTGCTCGCCCTCGTGGACCGGCCCGCGCCGGACCCGAACAAGATGTCCGGGCGCATCACCGCCGCGGAGGTCCAGGCGATCCGCTCCGACCCGCTCCAGCCCGAGCTCTTCCGGGCCGTGCAGCAGCACTACCACCCCGGCTCGACGTTCAAGGCGGTCACCGCCATCGCCGCGCTCGAGGAGGGGGTGATGAAGCCGGCCTCGACCGTGTTCTGCCCGGGCCACTTCAAGATGGGCTCGCACGTCTGGCGCTGCGACAAGGAGAGCGGCCACGGGACCGTCGACTTCACCCACGCCCTCGGCGCGTCCTGCGACGTCTTCTTCTACCAGGCCGGCGCGCTGCTCGGCGCCGACGCGATCGCGAAGTGGGCGCACGCGGTCGGCCTCGGCGCCCCCACCGGCTTCGACGTGACGACCGAGGTCCCCGGCGTCATCCCCGACGAGGCCTGGCACGACAAGCACGTCCCGGGCGGCTACCAGAAGGGCATGGCCGTGAACCTCGCCATCGGCCAGGGCGACGTGAACGTCACGCCCATGCAGCAGCTCGTGTTCTACGGCGCGCTCGCGACGGGCATCGTCTGGAAGCCGCAGGTCGTGCTCCGCGTGGAGGACGCGGAGGGCAAGGTGCTGCAGGAGTTCGCGCCGCAGGAGCGGCGGCGGCTCGAGATCAAGAAGTCGACGCGCGACGTCGTGCTGAAGGGGCTCCTCGCCGCGGTGAACGAGCCGTTCGGGACGGCGTACCGCTCGCGGCTCGAGGGCATCACGGCGGCGGGGAAGACCGGGACCGCGCAGGTGGTGAAGATGGGCGCGCGGCGGCTCAAGGCCTCGCAGGTGGGGTACTTCGAGCGCGACCACGCCTGGTTCGCGGCGTTCGCGCCGGCGGACGACCCGCAGATCGTGGTGGTGGTGCTGAACGAGCACTCCGGCTTCGGCGCGACCAACGCCGCGCCGACCGCGTCCGCGGTGGTGAAGAAGTGGCTCGAGCTGCAGGCGCAGGACGCGGCGGAGCGCGCCGGCCCGTCGACCCGGCAACCGGGCACGGCACCGCCGGCGCCGCCGCCCGCTCCGCCCCCGCCCCCGACGCTCCCGGCGGCGGTGGAGAAGCCGAGGCTGGGCCTGGCGGGGCGGGGAGGAGCCGGCCGTGGCTGAGGTCTCGCTCGCGCCCATGCCGCAGCGGCGCATCTTCGCGCACTTCCCCTGGCACGTCGCCGGGCTCGTGCTGGCCATCTCCGCGATCGGGATCTGGAACCTCGCCTCCGCCTCGCGGAGCGCGCGCGCGCCGGTCTGGATCAGCCAGACCGCGTGGATGGGCGTCGGAATCCTCGTGGCGCTCGGCGTGGCGCTGTTCGA
>DASVZX010000156.1:0-12881 GCA_036391435.1 Anaeromyxobacter sp.
CGCGCGCGGCCGAGGAGGTCCGCGAGCGGCGGGCCGATCGCGAGGCCCACTCCGGCGCGTGGCACCCCGAGCCCGAGGTGCGCGAGGTGAAGAGCCCGGCGGAGCTCGAGCCGGGCGTCGCCCACGGGGTTCCCGCGCCGACGTTCCCGGACCGCGTCGCGCGGCCCGGGAGCGAGCGGGCCGCTCCGGGGCGAGAGGCGCGGAGACGCGGAGGGCGGGGGGCCGGCGAGGGCGACGCGGAGCCAGAGCCCAGGGACCCGTCGCGCGCCGGGCCGCTGCCGCGGGCCGGCTTCGATGCGCCGCCGCCGGGTGCGAGCGTCCGGGCCGACGATCTCGGCGCCGTTCCCGGTCCGGACGAGCTGGAGCCGGACGAGGATGGGCCGGATGGGGGTTCCGAGCAGGGGTGACGTCACACCCAGGGTCGTGAGGACCTGAAAAGTTCCCTGCGGCGAGATGTCGCCCCCGGGTCCCGAAAACGGGTGCAATTCCGGTCATGCGACCGGGGGTCACGCGACCGGGCGACACCGGGCGTGCGCTTGGTACGCGGCTTCCAACACGGCGTCCCGAACCCGGGAGAAAACGCCGCGATGAGACGCTTACTGGGACGACTGTCGGTCGCCGCGCGCCTGTGGATCGTGCTCGGCGCCGGTTTCGCCGCCCTCGCGATCCTCACGCTCCAGTCCGTCCGCGTCCTCGAGGCGAGGATGCTCGCCGAGCGCGAGGCCAAGATCCGCGCCGTGGTGGAGACGGTGCACGGCGTCCTCGCCCAGTACGGCCGGCTCGTCGACGAGGGGCGGATGCCCGCGGACGGCGCGCGCCGCGCGGCCCTCGAGACGCTGAAGGCCCTCCGCTACGAGGGCAGCGAGTACTTCTGGGTGAACGACCTCTACCCTCGGATGGTGATGCACCCGACGAAGCCCGAGCTCGACGGGCAGGACCTCTCGAACGAGGTCGATCCGACCGGCAAGCGGCTCTTCGTCGAGTTCGTGGACACGGTGCGCCGCGGCGGCGCCGGGTTCGTGCCGTACCTCTGGCCGAAGCCGGGGTCGTCGGAGCCCGTCCGGAAGATCTCGTACGTGAAGCTGTTCGAGCCGTGGGGCTGGGTCGTCGGCTCCGGGATCTACCTCGACGATCTCGACGCGGCGGTCCGGGCGGAGGCGCTGCGCGTGGTCGGCGTGGCGGTCGCGGTGCTGCTGCTGCTCGGGGGCGGGGCGCTCCTGCTCGCCCGCGGCCTCCTGCGCTCGCTCGCCCGCGCGGTCCACGTGGCGGGCCGCGTCGCCGAGGGCGACCTCACGGTGCGGGCGGAGGCACGAGGGAACGACGAGCCGAACCGGCTCCTCCACGCGCTGTCGGAGATGGCGTGGCGCCTCGACGGCGTCGTCGCCGAGGTGCGCGACTCGGCCGACACGATCGCGGCGGCGTCCGAGGAGACGCGGGCGGTCTCGCTGGCGCTCGCCGAGTCCGCCGCGGCGCAGAGCGGCGGCGTCGAGCGGTCGCGGGCGGCGATCCAGGAGCTCGTCGTCGTGATCCAGGAGAACGGCGAGGCGGCGCGCGCCACCGACGCGCTCGCGCGGCGCGCCGCCGACGAGGCGGGCGCGGGAGGCGGCGCCGTCGACGAGACCGCCGCGGCGGTGCGCGACATCGCCGAGCGGATCGCGGTCGTCGGTGAGCTCGCGTACCAGACGAACCTCCTCGCGCTCAACTCGGCGATCGAGGCGGCCCGCGCGGGAGAGCACGGGCGCGGGTTCGCGGTGGTCGCGGCGGAGGTCCGGCGCCTCGCCGAGCGCAGCCGCGTCGCCGCGCACGAGATCTCGGCGATCGCGTCGCGCAGCCTCGCCGCGTCGGAGCGCGCCGCCGGCCTCATCGCGCGCGCGGTGCCGTCGATCCGCGAGACGAGCGCCCAGGTGAACCGGATCTCGGAGGCGTCGCGACGCCAGCAGGAGACGGTGCTCGCGATCGGCGACGCCATCGCCGCGCTCGCCGGCGTCTCCGAGCGGCAGACCGCGGCCTCCGAGGAGCTGACGGCGTCCGCGGGATCGCTCGCCGAGCGCTCGGAGCTGCTCGCGCGCGCCGTCGCCTTCTTCCGCGCGCGCGAGCGCGCCGCCGGGCCGGCGCCGCACGCGTTCCCCGCGCCGCCGGTCGCGCTCGCGCGGGCTCAGCCCTCCCGGTCTTCGTCGGCCGGCGGCTCCCAGGCGATCGGGTAGTCCGACCGCTCGCCCAGGAGCTCGGGCGCCTCCTCCGGCGTCGGCGCCGGGACGACGCCCGGCGCCCGCTCCTCGGCCGGCCCGCGCGCGCCGCGCTCGCCGCCCTGCTCCCCGGAGGGCTCGCCCTTCGGCGCCGCCTCCGGTCGCTGCTCGTCTCGCGTCATGACGCGAGGGTGTGCATCCTCCCGGGGCGCCGCGACCTTCCTTGAACGCGGCGGCGGCGGGGCCTATGGGCGGAGGGGAGGATCGCCATGCTGCGCGTGACCGACGACGTCCTGGAGCTGCGCCGCTGGGCCGAGGCGCGAGGCGGGAGCCCGTGCCGCGACGCGGCGAGCGGGCGCCTGCGGATCGCGTTCGCGGACGACCCGTGCACGGTCGGCGTGGGCTGGGCGGAGTTCGAGCCCGCCTTCTGCGCCGGGCGCTGCGTGTTCGTGTACGACGACGCGCCCGGCGCGCGCCGCCACTTCGTCGGCGAGCGGGAGGAGGCGCTGGCGTTCCTGGGCGGCGGCGCCGGGGCCGCGGCGGCGCCGGCGTAGGGCGCCCGCTACCGCGCCGCGGTCTCCTCCAGGGCCTTCCTCGCGGCGCGCAGGAGCGCCCGCGGCGACACGGGCTCGCCCGTCGCGTGCCTCATCCAGAGGTCCGGCGCGACGGCGCCGAAGGCCGCCATCCGCTCGAACTCCTCGCCGAGCGTCTTCCCGGCCGGGAGCGCGTCCACGTGCTCCTCGATCTGCGCCGCGATGAGGTGGCCGATCGGGTAGTCCGGCAGGTAGAGCTGGGCGTTCACGAGGTGCGAGTAGATGGCGAGGATGGGCGAGTCCCTCACGCCGACGAGCGGCGCCCACCAGCGGTTCCAGACGTCCTTCGCGATCCGGACGGTGGCCTCGCGCAGCTCCGCGGGCGTCGCGCGCGGGTGGTCGTACATCCAGTGCCACATCCCGAGATCGACGAGGCCGACGGCGGAGATCTCGGCGGCCGCCCAGAGGTCGTTCAGGGCGGCGAGCCGCTTCGCGGCGGGGTCGGGCGCGCCGAGCCCGAGCACGTCGAGGTCGCGCGCCTGGAACACGAAGGCGAGCGCCTCGGTGAACGCCACGTTCGGCACGCCCTGGAGGAGCGTGTGGTCGACCTCGTAGAGCGAGAACACCTGCTCGACGTTGTGGCCGAGCTCGTGGATCGCGATGTTGAAGCCCTTGTAGTCCATCCCGTCCTTGCCGACCCGGGTGCGGAGGTGGGGCTTGTCCCCGCGGCGCGCCGCGCCGAGCGCGTGCCCGGACCCGCGCGCGGGATCGACCTCGATCCGGTCGGCGAGCCAGCGCGCCTTCTCGGCGGAGAAGCCGAGCTTCTGCAGCGTGTCCGGGAGCGCCTTCGCGAACGCCTCGGCCGTCGGGTAGCGCTGGCGCGTGATCGTGTCGAGCTCGGCCTCGGACCGCGTCGAGCGCGGGCGGAAGCCGGAGTACCAGAGGTCGAACGGCTGGAGCGGGCGGCCGAGCTTCGCGGAGATGACCTTCGCGAGGGCGGGCAGCTCCGGCGCGGCGAGCACCTCCTCGAGCATCGCGACGACCTTCTCCTCCGGGATCTCGCGCTGGAGGTCGAACGTGCGCGCGATGTACGTCGGCGCCGAGGGCGAGTACGGGTCGGCCGCCTTCACGGCGCGGAAGCTCTCGAGGATCCGCGCGTAGCGGGTGTCGGGCTCGCGGGCGGGATCCGGCTTCCCGCGCGCGCCGCCCTCCTCGATCGTCTCGGGCGGCGCCGGGCGCACCTCGTTCGTGAAGGGGTTCCAGTCGACGGCCGGATCGTTCACGACCGCCGCCGGGATCGTCTGCGTGACGATCCGGTCCATCGCCTTCGCGATGACCCGCTGGCGCGCGAGGCCGCCGTCCTGCTCGTACTGCGCCTTGAGCTCGTCGCGCAGGTTCCAGTGGGAGAGGAGCCGCTTGCCCTTCGGGAAGAGCCGCTCGCCCTTCTCCGAGAGGACGTGGTGCATGTAGAGGTTGTAGTCGGCGACGTACGCGTCGGCGTGCGCGGCCGCCCGGGCGATGCCCTGGTTCACCTCCGCCGGGACCCGCCGCGCGAACCGGTTCGCGAGCCGGGCCTCCGCCCACTCCCGGCGCGACCACGCGTCGCCCCGGGCGAGCCGCTCGTCGAGGGTGGTGAGCGGGAAGTCGAGGAGGGCGACGAAGGCGACCTTCCCGTCGAAGAGGTCGTCCGTCACGTGCGCCGCCGGATCGAGCGCGTCGAGCAGGCCGTCCACGGGCTGCTCGGGTCCGACGTCGAGCTGCGCCCAGCGGGAGAGCTCGCGGTCGATCTCGACGTCGTGCCCGTCGATCGCCTCGAGCGCCGCCTCGAGGCGGTCGAACGTCGCGTCCAGGGCGGGGCCGCGCGGGAGGAACTGCTCGACGCAGAACGCCTCGAACGCCCGCGCGTCGCCGTCCGGCCGCGCGCCGGACGGGCGCCAGAACGCCGCCGCCTGGGCGACGCCGCGGTCGATGCGCGCGCGCTCCGCCTCGCCGTACCTCCGGAGGAGCGCCGCGCGCGCGCGCTCCGCGGCCGCGGCGAGGGCCTTCGGGGGCGGCGGGACGGCGGAGGTGACGGGCGCCGGGGCGGCCGAGAGGATCGCGGAGAGCAGGGCCGGGACGAGCATGGGGGAGGACTTTACTTCGGAACCCCGGGCCGGGCATTCTCTCGGCCTCGCCGGGGCCCGGGGGACCCCGCGGAGGTGACCTCGATGACCTCGGAACGTGGAACCCGCATCCTCGCCGGTACGTTCGTGATCCTCTCCCTCGGCTTCGGCGTCGAAGGCAGCCCCGTGTTCGTGAACGCGAACTGGCTCTGGTTCACCGTTTTCGTCGGCGTGAACCTCGTCCAGAGCGGGTTCACCGGCTTCTGCCCGGCGCAGGCGATCCTCCGCAAGCTCGGGATGCGCGACGGCGCCTCGGCGCAGCCGGCGCCGTAGCGCGGCCGCGGGTGGCCCTGCCGCGCGACGTCCCGCTCCTGTTCGCCACCCGCGCCGTGCGGCTGTTCGCGTACGGGCTCGCCTCGGTCGTCCTCGCCCTGCACCTCGGCGCGGCCGGGTTCGACGAGCGCCGCATCGGGCTCCTCTTCACGCTGACCCTCCTCGGCGACGCCGCGGTGTCGCTCGTCGTGACGACCCGCGCCGATCGCGCCGGGCGGCGCCGCATGCTCCTCGTCGGCGCGGCGCTCGTCGTCCTCGCCGGCGTCGCGTTCGCCGTGACGACCTCGTTCGCGTGGCTCGCCTTCGCGGCGACGCTCGGGGTGCTCTCGCCGTCCGGGAACGAGGTGGGGCCGTTCCTCCCCATCGAGCAGGCGGCGCTCGCCCAGGAGCTGCCGGCGTCGCGCCGCACCGCCGCGCTCGCCTGGTACCAGCTCACGGGCTCGCTCGCGACCGCCGCGGGCGCCCTGGCGGGCGGCGTCGCCGCGGGCGCGCTCCAGGGGGCGGGGTGGGCGCCGCTCGCGAGCACCCGGGCGGTGTTCGCCGCCTACGCCGCCGCGGGGCTCCTCCTCGGTGCGCTCGCGGCGCGCCTGTCGCCCGCGATCGAGGCGCCGCCCGCGGCGGCCGGCGCGCCCCGCACGGCGATCGGGCTGCACCGGTCGCGCGGCGTCGTGGCCCGCCTCTCCGCCCTCTTCTCCCTCGACGCGTTCGCCGGCGGCCTCGTGGTGCAGAGCTTCGTCGCGTGGTGGTTCCACGAGCGCTTCGGCGCGGGGCCGGTCCTCCTCGGCGCCATCTTCTTCGGCGCGAACCTGCTCGCCGGGGTGTCGGCGCTCTCCGCGGCCGCGATCGCCCGGCGGATCGGGCTGCTCCCGACCATGATCGCGACGCACCTGCCCTCGAACGTGCTCCTCGCCCTCGTCCCGCTCATGCCGACCTTGCCGCTCGCGATCGCCGTCCTGCTCCTGCGCTTCTCGATCTCGCAGATGGACGTGCCGACCCGGCAGTCCTACACGCTCGCGGTCGTCGACCCGGACGAGCGGTCGGCGGCGGCGGGCGTGACCGGCATCGCCCGCTCGCTCGGCACGGCGCTCGCCCCCGCCGCGGCGGGGCCGCTCTACGCGTCCGCGGCGCTGTCGGGCGTCCCCTTCCTCCTCTCCGGCGCGCTCAAGATCGCCTACGACCTGCTCCTGTGGCGGGCGTTCCGGGCGCTCCGGCCGCCGGAGGAGCGGCGGTAGGCCTCGCCCTTGCCCCGGGAACGCCGCCGGGGTACTCGTCCGCGCCGTGTCCGCGACCAGCCGTCCGCTCACCGTCGTCGCCCTGCTCCTCGGCCTGTTCCTCGCCGCGATGGAGATGACGGTCGTCTCGACGGCGATGCCGACCGTCGTCGCGGAGCTCGGGGGCCTGCCGCTCTACGCGTGGGCGTTCGCGGCGTACATGCTCGCGACCACCATCACGGTCCCGATCTGGGGGAAGCTCGCCGACCTCAAGGGCCGCAAGCCGATCCTCCTCGTCGGCGTGGCGGTGTTCCTCGCGGGGTCGACCGCCTGCGGGTTCGCGCGCTCGATGGAGGCGCTCATCGCCTGGCGCGCCGTGCAGGGGCTCGGCGCGGGCGCCATGCAGCCGGTCACCTTCACGATCGTGGGCGACCTCTTCGACGTCCACGAGCGCGGGCGGATGCAGGGCGTGTTCGGGGCGGTCTGGGGGCTCGCCGGGCTCGTCGGGCCGCTCGTGGGCGGCGCCCTCGTCCACACCGTGGGCTGGCGCTGGGTCTTCTGGATCAACCTGCCGTTCGGGCTCGCCAGCGCGGCGGTGCTCGCGATCGCCTACCACGAGCGGCCCGAGCACCACGACCACCGGCTCGACGTGGCGGGGTCGGCGCTGCTCGCCGTCGCGGTCGTCGCGGCGCTGCTCGCCGCCCGCTCGCGCGGCACCGGGCTCGTCATGGTCCCCGTCGCGCTGGCCGCGACCGCGGCGTTCCTCGCGGTCGAGCGCCGCGCCCGCGAGCCGCTCCTGCCGCTCGACCTCTTCTCGCAGCGCGTGATGGCCGTCGCGTCGGCCGCGGGCGCGCTGCTCGGCGCCGCGATGCTCGGCAGCGTCACCTACGTCCCGCTCTGGGTCCAGAGCGTGCTCGGGCTGCCGCCGACCTCCGCGGGCGCCGCGATCGCGCCGATGGCGATCGGCTGGCCCATCGCGAGCGCCATCGCGGGACGCCTCGTCACGCGCCTGGGGTACCGGCGGCTCCTGTTCGCGGGGTTCGCGCTCTCCGCCGCCGCGGCCGTCCTCCTCGCCGTCGTCCTCCGCCCGGGCGCGTCGCTCCTCTCCGTCCAGCTCCTCATGGCGACCTACGGCGCGGGGCTCGGCACGGCGAACCCGCCCCTCCTCATCGCCATCCAGACGAGCGTCCCGTGGAACCGCCGGGGCGTCGCGACCGCCAGCACGCTCTTCTTCCGGACGATCGGCGGCACGCTCGCGGTCGGGCTCCTCGGCGGGATCCTCGCGAACGCGCTCACCGGCGCGGGCGCGGACGCGTCGTTCGTCGAGAAGCTGCTGGGGCCCGAGCGCGTCGCCCTCGACCCGGCCCAGGTCGCCGCGGTCGCGGGGACGCTCCAGGGCGCGATGTCCATCGTGTTCTGGACGGGCGCGGTCATCGCCATCGGCGCGTTCCTCGTCGTGCTCCTGTTCCCGCACGTCGCGATCGCCCCCGCGCCCTCCGCCTCCCGCGAGCCGTCCACTCCGCCCGCCTGACCGTTCGGCTCCCGTCGTCCGGTGCACGCGCGGCTCTGTCAGTGCACGCTGGCCCGGCAGATCCCTCGGTTGCCCTCGTCAGGTGCACGCTTGGCCCGGCAGATCCCTCGGTTCCGCTCGCAGGGTGCACGCTTGGGCCGGCAGATCCCTCGGTTCCGCTCGCAGGGTGCACGCTTGGGCCGGCAGATCCCTCGGTTCCGCTCGCAGGGTGCACGCTTGGCCCGGCGGAGCGCCGAGAGCGTCCATCTGGAACGCGCGCGCGCCCCTGACCCGCATTCCGCGCCGAGGACAACGGCCGCGACGCGGTGGGGCCGGGCGCCGGCGGCGTGGATCTCCTGCACGGAACCGCAGGATCCGCAGGGAGGAAACGGGCCCGACGGAACCGCAGGATCCGCAGGGATGAAACGGATCAGCCGCGCTTCGCCGCGCCGAGCCCGCGCTCGAGGTCGGCGATCAGGTCGTCGACGTTCTCGATGCCCGCGGAGATCCGGATGAGCCCGTCCGCGATCCCGAGCTTCTCCCGCGTCGCCTTCGGGACCGACGCGTGGGTCATGATCGCGGGGTGCTCGATGAGGCTCTCCACGCCGCCGAGCGACTCGGCGCACGCGAAGATCCGGACCGTCTTCAGGAAGGCGGTCGCGGCGGGGAGGCCGCCCCGGATGACGAACGTCAGCATGCCCCCGAACCCCCGCATCTGCCGCGCGGCGAGCGCGTGCTGGGGATGGGAGGGGAGGCCCGGGTAGGTGACCTTCTCCACCTGGGCGTGGCTCTCGAGGAACCGCGCGAGCGCGAGCGCGTTCTGCTGGTGGCGCTCCATCCGGACGTGCAGGGTCTTCAGGCCGCGGAGCACGAGGAACGCGTCGAGCGGACCCGGGACGGCGCCGACCGCGTTCTGCACGAACGCGAGCCGCTCGTGGAGGGCGTCGTCGGAGGTGAGCACCGCGCCGCCGACCACGTCGGAGTGGCCGTTCAGGTACTTCGTCGTCGAGTGGGCGACGGCGTCGATCCCGAGGTCGAGGGGGCGCTGGAACCAGGGCGTCGCGAACGTGTTGTCGACGACCGTCCTCGCCCCGTGCGCGCGCGCGATCCGCGCGACCTCGGCGAGATCCACGATCTTGAGCATCGGGTTGGTCGGGCTCTCGATCCACAGGAGGCGCGTCTCCGCGCGGAGCGCGCGCTCGACGTTCCGGGGGTCGCTCATGTCCACGGCGTCGAACGCGAGGCCGTGCCGGCGGAAGACCTTGTCGAAGATCCGGAAGGTGCCGCCGTAGACGTCGTCGGAGTGGAGGACGTGGTCGCCCGCCTGGAGCAGGTGCAGGATCGCGTCGGTCGCGGCGAGGCCGGAGGCGAAGGCGAGGCCGTGCTTCGCGCCCTCCAGCGCGGCGAGGCACCCCTGCAGCGCGTCGCGCGTCGGGTTGCGCGTGCGCGAGTACTCGAACCCCCTGTGGACGCCCGGCCCGTCCTGCACGTAGGTGGACGTGAGGTAGACCGGGGTCATGATCGCGCCGGTGGTGGGGTCCGGCGCCTGGCCGGCGTGGATCGCCAGCGTCTCGAGGTGGAGGTCCTTCGGGTCGGCCATGGCGCCTACCGGAGCTTCTGCCCGACGAACTCGATGAGGTCGATCTTGGTCACGATCCCGGTGATCCGGTCGCCCTCCTTCACCACCGCGACGTTGTCGTCGTTGAAGATCTCGCGCAGGCGCGCGATCGGCGTGTCCGGGCCGACGACGCCCTGCAGCGGCTGGATGAGCGGCTCCACGATCTCCGAGAGGCGGTGCTTCCCCTCGATGAGGAAGTTGAGGAGGTCGTACTCGTGGATCATCCCGATCGCGCGGCCGGAGTCGTCCACGACCGGCATCTGCGAGATGTCCTTCTCCTTCAGCTTCTTCACGACCGCCTCGACCTTGTCCGTCCGCTTCGCGAAGATCACCTCGCCCCGCCGCCTGCCGAGCACGTCCTTCACCGTCGCCGCCAGCACCGGCTCGCCGCCGTTCACCTGGAAGCCGTTGTCGCGCATCCACTCGTCGGAGAAGAACTTCGACACGTACGAGCGCCCGCCGTCCGCGAGCGGGACGACGACCGTCTTCCCCTTGCCGAGCTCGCGCGCGACCTGCAGCGCCACGTGCGCCGCGGCGCCCGCGGAGCCGCCCGCGAAGACGCCCTCCTCGCGCGCGAGGCGGCGGGCCATCGCGAACGCCTGCGCGTCGTTCACCTGGCGGACGTCGTCGAGGACCGAGAGGTCCATCGCGCCGCACATCATGTCCTCGCCGATGCCCTCGACCTTGTACACGTTCGGCTGGGAGAGCTTCCCGGTCTTGAACATCGAGTGGTAGACGGAGCCCACCGGGTCCACGCCGACGTTCAGGACCTTCGGGTTCTTCTCCTTGAGGAACTTGCCGGCGCCGCTCATCGTGCCGCCGGTCCCGAGGCCCGCGACGAAGGCGTCGACGCGGCCGCCCGTCTGCTCCCAGATCTCCGGGCCGGTGGAGCGGTAGTGCGCCTCGACGTTGTCGGCGCTGTGGTACTGGTTCACGTAGAAGCTGTTGGGCGTCTCCGCGGCGATGCGCTTCGCGACCGAGTAGTAGCTGTCGGGGGAGTCGGCGGGGACGTTCGTCGGGGTGACGACGACCTGCGCGCCGAACGCCTTGAGGGCGTCCTGCTTCTCCTTCGACATCTTGTCCGGCATCGTGAACACGCAGCGATAGCCGCGGACCGCCGCCCACATCGCGATGGCGGAGCCGGTGTTCCCGCTCGTGTTCTCGACGATGGTGCCGCCGCGCCGCAGCAGCCCCGACTTCTCCGCCTTGTCGAGGATGTGGAGCGCCATCCGGTCCTTGATGGAGCCGCCGGGGTTCAGGTACTCGAGCTTCACGAGCACCGTCGCGTCGTCGGCGCCGGCGAGCTTCTGGAGCTTCACGAGCGGGGTGTGCCCGATCGCGGAGAGGACGGTCTCGTGGTAGCTCATGGGGGCTTTGCTCCCGGAAAGGCCGAAAACGTCGGCGGGGACGACGGGTTATATGCACCCGCTCCCGGACGCGTCAACGCGCGGAGAACCCTGCACATGAGCGATCCCCACACGGAAGCCCGCGTCCGCGCGGCGGTCTCGCGGGCCACCGGGCGCGACGCGTCGCGCGCGCCCGTCCGGCGCCTCGCCGGGCACGCGTCGATGCGTGGCTACTGGCGGGTCGGCACCCCGCCCGAGTCGCAGGTCGTGATGGTCCTCCCGGCCGAGCGGAAGGCCGAGGAGGTCACGAAGGGCGCGGCGCCGGCCGGGGATCCGTTCGTGGACGTCCAGCGGTACCTCGCCGGGATCGGCGTGCGGGTCCCCGCGATCCGCGCGTTCCTCGAGCCCGAGGGGCTGATGGTGCTCGAGGACCTCGGCGACGAGATGCTCGAGACCCGGCTGCTCGCCGGCGACGCGCCCGGCCCGCTGTACGAGCGCGCGATCGACCAGCTCGCCCGGCTGCGCGCGCACGCCGAGGCGAGGCCCGGCGGCTGCGTCGCCTTCACCCGGAGCTTCGACGCCGACCTCTACCGCTGGGAGCTCGAGCACTTCGTGGAGTGGGGGCTCGAGGCCTGGAAGGGCGCGAGGCTCTCGCCCGCCGAGCGCGCCGTGTGCGACCGGGAGTTCGATCGGATCGCCCGCGCGCTGGAGGCGGAGCCGAAGGGGGTCACCCACCGCGACTACCAGTCGCGGAACCTCATGGTCCTCCCGTCGGGCGAGCAGGCGGTGATCGACTTCCAGGACGCGCTCCTCGGGCCGCGGCAGTACGACCTCGTCGCGCTCCTGCGCGACAGCTACGTCGAGCTCGAGCCCGCCCTCGTCGAGGGGATGCTGCGGCGCTACCTCGACAAGCTCCACGCCGAGGGCGGCCCGCGGCTCGCGTACGCGCCGTTCCGCGAGCTGTTCGACCTCCTCACCGTGCAGCGGAAGCTCAAGGACGCCGGCCGCTTCGTCTTCATCGACCGGGTGAAGAAGAACGCGGGCTTCCTCCCGTCCATCCCGGCCTCCCTCCGCTACGTGCGCGACGCGTTCGCGCGTCGCCCGGACCTCGCCCGGCTGCGCGAGGTGCTCGCGCGGCACGTGCCCGAGCTGCGAGGCTGACGGACGGGGGCCCCGAAGCGCAGCGGTGTGGGCGTCCAGGGTGACCGAACCCTGGGTGAAGCGCGACCCGACCGCGCCGCGTCACCCCGATCGCGCGGATCGCCCGGGATCCGCGGCGTTTCGAGGGCCAGCAGGTAGGGCCGCCTGCCACACCGGCTCCGGTCGGCAACTTGCAGGACCGCTGCGCACGCGCCCCTCCGGCGCGATCCCCCTGGAGGGGGAAGACCATGAAGAACATGGCGATCGGCGTCCGGCTCTCGCTCGCGTTCACCGCGCTGCTGGTGATCACCCTGGGCGTCGCGGCCTCCGGATACAGCGGCCTCGAGCGCGTCACGAGCACCGTGTCGTCCATGCTGGCGGGCGAGGCGGAGGTCGCCCGGCTCTCGGACGACGTCCGCGCCACGGCGCTCGGCCTGCGCCGCTTCGAGAAGGACTTCTTCCTCAACATCGGCAACGCCGACGAGGAGTCGAAGTACGCGCGCCAGTGGGCGGACCAGCTGCAGAAGATGAAGACGGACCTCGACCAGCTCGACCGGCTGCTCGACGAGAGCCAGCGCCACGAGACCGCCGTGTACCGGCGGGAGCTCGACACGTACGTCGCCGGGTTCCAGCGCGTCCAGGAGTCGATCCGCTCGGGCGCGATCACGAATGCGAGGGACGCCAACCTCGCGGTCACCCCGTTCAAGGACCCGGCGCGGGCCATCATCGACCAGTCGGATCAGGCCGCCGAGAAGCACCAGAAGGGGATGCGCGCCCAGGGGGACCTCATCGACGCGACCTCGACGTCGGCGCGGAACACCATGCTGACCATCCTCGTGGCCGCCATCGTCGTCGGGGCCCTCGTCAGCCTCTGGATCACGCGCTCGATCACGACGCCGCTC
>DASVZX010000157.1:0-4653 GCA_036391435.1 Anaeromyxobacter sp.
CGGTCACGGCGCCTCCTCTCGCGGAGACATGCGGCCGAGGGGTCCCCGGACCTGGTACGCGAGCGCCTCGAGCACGACCGCGTTCGTGTTGAGCGAGAGGGCGCGGTTCGGCGCCCAGGTCGCGTCGTAGCGGCCGGCGAGGAGGCCGCGGCCCGGGACCGCGAGGTCGGCGGCCGCCGCGAGCAGGCGGTCGGGGTAGGGGCCCTCGAAGAGGACGCCCCAGGCCACGGCGGCCTTCGTCGAGAAGGTGAGGTCGCCCTCGGCGGGGGAGAGGTCCGGGCCGAGCGCGACCCAGGGGCGGTCGCCGTCCACGACGGCGGAGTAGGCGAACCACGGCGGGCGATCGAGGGCGTCCTCGGACGGCGCGGTGAGCCGGCCGGCGGCGGCGGCGCGGCGCTCCTGCGCCCGGAGCAGCGCGCGGGTGACCGGCAGCGTCACGGCGTCCGGCCCGCGCTCCACCGCGTCGAGGAGCCACGGCTCCGCGACGAGCGGCGCGCGGTGGCCGCCGTGCTGCGCGGGCCGCCGGTCGTCCCGCGGCACGAGCTGACCGGCGACGCGGGTGAACGCCACGTGGCCGCGGTAGTCGAGCGCGGCCGCGGCGGTGATCCCCCACGCGAGGAGGGACTTCGCCGCGTGCTGCTCGTACCCGAGCCGCCCCTCCTGCCACACGTCGAGGCCGCCGTCCGGCCGACGCGTCGCGCCGCGCAGGACGCCGCCGTCGGTCAGCGCGTCGAGGCGCCAGCGCGAGACCGCGCGGCGGACGGCGGGCGCGAGCTCCGGGTGGCGCACCGCCACGACCGAGAGGGGCAGCAGCACCCGCGCGACGTCGAGGGCGGACCAGCCGATGCCGTCCGCCGCCGGCCGGCCGTCGTAGCGGACCATCTCGAGCGTGCGCGTGTCGTAGACCTTGTTCGGGAGGCCGTCGCAGAGCGGCATCGCGGAGAGGCTGCGGAGCGCGCGCGCGAGCCGCTCGGACGCGGCCCGCCGGGAGACGAGCCCGAGGTCCTCCGCGGCGAGCACGGCGAGGAGCTGCGAGCCGAGATCCCACATCGTGGCCGCGGGGTGCCCCTCGACCGACGCGGCGAGCCCCGTCGCCGGATCGGTGTTGCGCTCGAGGTAGCTCCAGGCGGTGAGGGCGAGGGTCCGCTCCCTCGCGTCGAGCGGCCCCTGCGGGCGGAGCGCCGGAAGGTCCGCGCCGGGCGGCACGAGGCTCTCGAAGGAGACGGCGCGCGGCTCCGGCGCGAGGCGGCGGACCGCCCCGGCCGTCGCCGCGGCGGCGGCGAGGCCGACGAGGAACGCGAGGTGCGAACGCCCCGCGAGGAGCCCGCCGAGGAAGCTCACGCGGCGGCCTCCCGGCGCGCCCTCGGGCGCGCCTCGCGGCGCGGCCAGAGCGCGGCGGCGGCGAAGGGCACGAGCGACGCGCCGTTGTGGAGCGACCAGAAGACGTTGGCGGCCCAGGCGCCGAGCGCGCCGGGCGCCCGGGGGTCGAGGCGGGCCGTCCCGACCGCGATCGCGACGACCATGGCGGCGAGGAGGGCGAGGTGGGGCGCGACGAGGCGGACCGAGCGCCGCGCGGCGCTCACCTTCGGCGTCACCGCGAACCGCAGCGGCCGGCGCGCGAGGACGTGGAACAGCGCCTTCAGGTTCAGCCAGAACGCGGCGAGGTGGTACTGCTCGGCGCGGCGCGTCGGCACGCCCCAGGTGCCCGCCCAGAGCGCGAGCCGGCTCGCGACGAGGAAGGGGAGCAGGTGCGCCCAGAGCGCGCCGTCGTACGCGCGGACCGGCGCGACGCCGAGGAGGAGGTACACGAGCGGCGCGATCATGAGCGGCAGCGTCCAGAGGGGCGCCAGGTACGCGTAGATCGTCGTCCCGTACATGAGCTTCTGCCACGCGTCGAGGCCGCGCCGGCGGAGCGGGTTGTCGCGCACGGCGATGTCGAGCGTGCCGCTCGCGTACTTGAAGCGCTGGATGGACCAGGCGAGCGGATCCTGCGGAGAGCACATCCGCGTGAGCACGCGCGGGTGGAAGACGGAGCGCCAGCGGCGCACCTCGTCGGCGTGGAGGAGCACGCTCGTGTAGATGTCCTCGGAGACGTGGAAGGTGTACGGCTCGAGGCGGCCGTGCCGGGCGGCCTGCGACGTGAGGGTCCGCGCGAGCGCGGCCCGGAGCCCCGGGTCGTGCACGCGCGCGGCCACGGGCTCGACCGCGGCGAGGACCCCGCCCGCGAAGCGCCGGAGCGCGCCGTCCATCACCGCCTCGCGCCGGTGGATGCTCCCCGCCCCGCAGCAGAACGCCGCGTTGCACCAGTTCCGGCCCCGCTGCACGACGTCGTAGAAGGCCCGCGGATCCGTGCCGAGCGGATCCGCGCCCACCGCGACGGGCCCGACGAGGCGCTCGGCGATCCGGCCGAAGAGGCGCCCCGCCCGGCCGAGCCGGGCGCGGGACGCGAGCCACTCGGGGAGCGGCGTCCCCGGATCGACGTCGTAGAACGACTGCGGGGTCTGGACCCAGGCGACGCGCGGATCGCGGAAGTGGCCGAGGGTGTCCTCGAGGAGCTCCGGGAGCGGCCGCGTGTCGGCGTCGCAGATGACGAAGAGATCGCCGCCGGTCCGCTCGAGGCCGTTGCGGAGGTTCCCCGCCTTGAACCCGGCGTTCCCGTCGCGGGTGAGGTAGCCCACGCCCTCCTCCTCGGCCATGTCGCGCATCGCGGCGCGGCGGCCGTCGTCGAGGAGGTGGACCTCGAGGACGAGCGGGTGGGGATAGCGGAGCGCCTTCGCGTCGCGCACCGAGAGGCGCACGAGCTCGACGGGCTCGTCGTAGGTCGCGATGAAGACGTCGACGCGCAGCGGCCGGTCCTCGTCGAGCGGCTCGGCGAGGATGTCGTTGAGCGTGCGCGGCGGCGGGCGCGCGGGAGGATCCTGGAGGCGCCAGATCGAGAGGAAGAAGAGGACGGAGCCGGCGTAGGCGAGCGTCTCGGCGCCGGCGATGGCGATGGAGAAGCCCAGGTGCGCGGGGTTCAGCGACTCCGTCCACCGCCACGCGAGGTAGAACCCGCCCAGGGCGAGGGCGCAGGTGGCGAGCGCCTGGAACACGAGGTCGCGGGCGCCGTTCGCCGGCGTGGGCTCGCCCGCCGCCCGGTCCTCCAGGCGGGGCGCGCTCGGGACGGACTCGGCCGGCCGCTCTCCGATCGCGATCGTCATGCGAGGAGGGCCGAGCCGGCGTCGTCGAACGAGGGGAAGAGCTCGTCGAGCCGGGTGGAGGCGAGGAGCGCGCGGAGGCGCGGCGAGGCGTGGGCGATCCGCAGCTCGCCGCCCGGCGCCATGCGCTGGAGCACCGAGACGAGCGCCGCCAGGCCCGACGCGTCCACGGCGCGCACGTGGGAGAGCGAGACGACGACGATCCGCCGCCCCGCCGCCGCCGAGCCCACCGTCGCGCGGAAGTCGGGCGCCGTCGCCGCGTCGAGGCGCGGCACGAGCGGGGTGACGATGAGCGCTCCGTTCGTCTCCGCGAAGCGTACGTGTAGCATGGCGGGCTCCGATGCGGCCTGGAGCCGCGAAGCGATTGCGTTCAACGGAAAGCTACGGTCGGGGCGCGCGGGGGCAAGACGGGCGTGGACGGCGCCTGCGTGCGGGCGGCCGGTCGGTCAGGGGGCGACGGCGGAGCAGGCGGGCGAGATCGACCCGTGAACGAGCCCGAGCCCGAGCCCGGCTTCGGGCGCGGGCGCGGGCTCGTTCAGGGGAACGGCACCGGGAACGAGAGCTCCCCCTCTCCCCCCTGCAGCGCAGGGGGGAGAGGGGGAGGGTGACTCGGGACCGTCCGCTGCCGCGCGCCGCTGCGCGCTACTCGCGCGGCCCGCTCCGGCGCAGGAACGCCGGGATGTCGTACTGGTCGTCGTTGTCGGCGGGCTTGAACGCCTCCCGGCGCGCGCGCGGCACCGCGACGGTGGCGGGCTGCGCGACCTGGGCGAGGCGGATGGGCGCCCGCGCCGGCTCGACGCCGACGGGCGGCGGCGCGCCGGGCGGCAGCGGCGGCGGCATGCTCTTCACCGCCGCGGTCGCGGGCACCTGCACCTGCGCCCGCGCCGCCGGCGCGCGCCGCTCCTCGCGCGCCTGGAAGCCCGTGGCGATCACGGTGATCCGCACCTCGTCCCCGAGGGCCTCGTCGACGACGGACCCGAAGATGATGTTCGCGTCCGGGTCGGCGGCGGACTGGGCCATCGACACCGCCTCGTCCACCTCGCGCAGCGACAGGTTCGGGCCGCCCGAGATGTTGACGAGGAGGCCGGTCGCGCCGTCGAGCGTCACGTCCTCGAGGAGCGGCGAGCTGATCGCCGCCTGCATCGCCTCGACGGCGCGCTTCTCGCCGGAGGAGCGGCCCGTGCCCATGAGCGCCATGCCCTGCTCGCCCATGATCGTCCGCACGTCGGCGAAGTCGACGTTGACGAGACCGTGCACGGTGATGAGGTCGGAGATGCCCTGTACCGCGTTGAGGAGCACCTCGTCGGCCCTCTTGAAGGCGTCCGCGAGCGACATGTTCTCGCCCGCGACCGAGAGGAGCCGCTGGTTCGGGATGACGATGAGCGTGTCGACCGCCGCCTTGAGGTCGGCGAGCCCCTGCTCGGCGTGCTTGCGCCGCTTGTTGCCCTCGAAGAGG
>DASVZX010000158.1:0-24669 GCA_036391435.1 Anaeromyxobacter sp.
CGAGGCGCGCGCCGAGGCGGGCGGGGCGGCGGGCGGCGCGCCGTAGCGGCCCGCGCCGCCGAGGCCGCGGCCGAGGTCCGCGCGTCCGTCGGACCCCGGGGCGCGCTCGCGACCGATCCCGGCTGCGCGGGATTCCGGTTCGCCCCGCGGGCGGCCCGCCCGGGCCCGCGCTATGCTCCCCCCATGCCCTTCGATCGTCCTGCCTCCTTGCCCGCCCGCGAGCGGGTGCTCGTCTCCGGCGCCTCCGACGTGGAGCGCCGGTTCATGGCCGCGGTCTACCGCTGGATGACGCTCGGCCTCGCCGTCACGGCGCTCGTCGCGTACGCCGTGGCGAGCTCCGAGTCCGCCGCGCGCCTCGTCCTCGGGGGTCGCCTCGTCTTCCTCGGCCTCGTGATCGCCGAGCTCGCGCTCGTCGTCTGGATCTCCGCGGCGGTGAACCGCCTCTCGGCGGCGGCGGCGGGCGGCCTCTTCCTGCTCTACTCGGCCCTGAACGGCGCGACGCTGTCGGTGGTGCTCCTCGTGTACACCGGCGCCTCCATCACGCTCGCCTTCGTCACGGCGGGCGCGGTGTTCGGCGTCATGAGCGTGTACGGCACCGTCACCCGGCGCGACCTCACGGGCTGGGGGAGCTTCCTCTTCATGGGGCTCATCGGCGTCGTCATCGCGAGCCTCGTGAACCTGTTCCTCCACTCGAGCATGATCTCGTGGGTGGTGTCGTGCATGGGCGTCCTCGTGTTCACCGGCCTCGCCGCGTACGACACGCAGAAGCTCCGCGCGCTCGCCCGCGCGGGCGGCGGGACGGCTTCGCTGCCGGTGCGGGGTGCGCTGTCGCTGTACCTCGACTTCGTGAACCTGTTCCTCTCGCTGCTCCGGCTGCTCGGCAACCGCCGCTGAGCGCGACCGCCCCGTCGGCGTCGTCCCCTTCGAGCGGAGCAAGGGGTGAGGAGCCTCTCCGCGCCATGCGCCGCCTCCCGCTGACCGCCCTCGCGCTGGTGCTCGGCTGCCGCCTCGTCGCGCCGCCGCCCGCCCCGGAGGCGGCGAAGACCGCGGAGGGCGCCCTCGAGGAGCTCGCCCCGGAGGCGTTCCCCGCCTTCGCCGACGACCTCGACTACGCCGGGCTCGACGACGCCATCGGCCGCTCCGCGACCTGGCTCGCGCGCCTCGCGGCGGCCGATCCGGGCAGGACCTTCGCGTTCGGGAGGGAGCGCGTTCCCATCCAGAAGCTCCAGGCGACGCTCGGGCGCTTCCGGGAGCTCGCGCTCGCGCGCCCGTCGCCCGAGGCGCTCGGGGTGGCGCTCCGCAGGGAGTTCCGCGTCTTCCGCTCGATCGGCGACGGCCGCGGCACGGTCCTCTTCACGGGCTACTACCTGCCCGAGCTGCGGGGCTCGCTCGTGCGGAAGGGGCCGTACCAGGTGCCGCTCCACCGGGCGCCCGACGACCTCGTCGTCGTGCGCGCGAAGGACTTCCCCGCGCTCTCGGACGACCTCGTCGGCCGCGTCGAGGGCGGCCGGCTCGTGCCGTACCCGACGCGGGCCGAGATCGCGGGCGGCGCCCTCGATCGGAAGAACGCCGAGCTGTGCTTCGTCGACTCCGCGGTCGACGCGTTCTTCGTGGAGATCCAGGGCAGCGGGATCGTCCGCTTCGAGGACGGGACCTCGCGCGTCGTGACCTTCGCGGGCAAGAACGGCCACCGGTACGCGGCGGTCGGGGCCGAGCTCGTTCGCCGGGGGGCGCTCACGCGGGAGAACGTCTCGATGCAGGCGATCCGCGCGTGGCTCGCGGCGAACCCGGCCGAGGCGCCCGCGCTCCTCGCGACCAACCCGTCCTACGTGTTCTTCCGCTGGTCCGACGCGCCGACGGGCGCGCTCGGCGTCCCGGTCACGCCCGACCGGACCGTCGCCGCCGACGCGCGGGTGTTCCCCAAGGGCGCCCTCGCCTTCGTCGAGACGGAGCGGCCGGTGGACGCCGCGGGCGCGGCGATGCGCCCGTTCTCCCGCTTCGTCCTCGACCAGGACGCGGGCGGGGCGATCCGGACGTCGGCGCGGATCGACCTCTACCTCGGGAGCGGCGCGTACGCCGAGAACGCCGCCGGGCGCATGCGGCAGCCCGGGCGGCTCTTCTACCTGCTGCTGCGGTAGGCGCCCGTTCGGCCCGTGTGTTCCCCCCTCTCCCTGCCTCTCCCCCTGGCGCTGCCAGGGGGACAGGGGCGGGGGTGGCGCAGCCGCCCGGGCGGCTGCGCGGCGATTGCAGGGCGGGTGGTCAGGGTGGCTAGGTAACGCCCTGTCGGTCGTCCGGTGTACAACCGGCCTCGGTGAGACGAGCGCCGATCGAGCTGCACGAGGGCGAGCTCCG
Organism: Anaeromyxobacter sp.; assembly: GCA_036391435.1. Classification (GTDB taxonomy): domain Bacteria; phylum Myxococcota; class Myxococcia; order Myxococcales; family Anaeromyxobacteraceae; genus Anaeromyxobacter. Next base: position 2,353 of record DASVZX010000158.1, read on the forward strand.
CGTCGCCGGGTCGGGGCTCCACCTCGACGCGCGCCGGCGCGTCCCGTGCGCGTTCGTCTCGCACGCGCACGGCGATCACATCGGCCGCCACGACCGGACCATCGCCACGGCCGCGACGCTCGCCCTCATGCGCCACCGGCTCGGCGAGCCGAGGCGGCGCAAGACCGAGGCGCTCCCGGCCGCGTTCCGGGAGCCGTTCGGCCTCGGCGAGCTCTCGCTCGAGCTCTTCCCGGCGGGGCACGTCCTCGGCTCGGCACAGATCCGCGTCGAGCGGGGCGGCGTCGCGCTCGGCTACACGGGCGACCTCTGCACCGAGCCGACGCACGCGGCGGAGCCGGCCGAGGTGATGGCCTGCGACGTCCTCGTCCTCGAGTCCACGTTCGGCCACCCGCGCTACGTCTTCCCGCCCAAGGCCGAGACGCTCGCGGCGGTGCGGAGGTTCGTGGACGACGCGCGCTCGGACGGCGCGACGCCGGTGCTGCTCGGCTACGCGCTCGGCAAGGCGCAGGAGATCCTGAAGTTCCTCGCCGACGCGGGGTACCGCTGCGCCGCCCACCCGGTCGTGCACGCGGTGAACCGCGTCTACGAGGCGCACGGCGTCGCGTTCCCGAACGTGCGCGCGCTGCCGCCCGAGGGGCCGGACGCCGGCGAGGTCGTCGTCGCGCCGCCCCACCTCGCCCGCAGCCCCGCCATGCGCGGTGTGCGCCGGCGGCGGACCGCCATCCTGACCGGGTGGGCCATCGACGGCTCGCGGTTCTTCCGCGGCGCCGACGCCGCGTTTCCGCTCTCGGACCACGCCGACTTTCCGTCGCTCGTCCGGTACGCGAAGGCGACCGGCGCGTCGCGCGTGTTCACCGTCCACGGCCAGGCCGACGTCCTCGCCGCCGCCCTCCGCAAGGAGGGCGTGCGGGCGGAGCCGCTGCGGGAGCAGGCGCAGCTCGAGCTGCTGTAGTCGGGGCGCGGCGCGCTCGAAGTGCTATGTAACCCGCGTGATCACCTTCACCGTCTCGCCGGACGCCGCGGGGCAGCGCCTCGACAAGCTCGTCCGCAAGGCGCTGCGCGACGTCCCGCTCTCGCACCTCTACAAGATGTTCCGCACCCGCAAGGTCCGGGTGAACGGGGCGCGCGGCCGCGCCGAGCAGATCGTGAAGGCCGGCGACGCGGTCGTCATCCGCGGGGACGAGGAGCGGCTCCTCGCGAAGCCGGATCCGCACGGGCGATCCGCGGGCCCGGCCGCGCCGACGTTCGGCGTGCTCCACGAGGACGACGACGTGCTCGCGGTGGACAAGCCGGCGGGGCTCGCCGCCCACCCCGGCACGGGGATCGCCGGGGCGACCCTCGTCGAGATGGCGCGCGGCTACCTCCGCGTGCCGGACGACCTGCCGCCGACCGAGTTCCGGCCGTCGCCGGCCCACCGGCTCGACCGCGAGACCTCCGGCGTCGTGCTCGTCGCGAAGACGCGGCGGGCGATGGTGCGGCTCGGGGAAATCTTCACGGAGGGAGAGGACGTCTCGAAGACCTACGTCGCGCTCGTGAAGGGCAAGTTGCCGAAGGAGGCGGGGACCATCGACCTGCCGCTCTCCGAGCACGAGCAGACGTCCCGCTCCAAGGCCGCGCGCGGCGTGAAGTTCCAGGAGGCGCTGACGCGCTGGCACGTCGCCTCCGCGATGAAGGACGCGACGCTCCTCGAGGTCTCGATCGAGACGGGGCGCACCCACCAGATCCGCCGCCACCTCGAGGCCGTCGGGCACCCCGTGGCGGGCGACCGCCGCTACGGCGACTTCGCCTGGAACCGCGCGGCGCGCCAGCGCTGGGGGCTCCGCCGGATGTTCCTCCACGCGTGGCGCCTCTCCCTGCCGCACCCCGTGACCGGCGCGCCGCTCGAGCTCGAGGCGCCCCTCCCGAAGGAGCTCCAGGACGTCCTCTCGAAGATGAACCTCGCGCCGCCCGGGAGAGGGAGCGCCCGGCCTCGGCCCGCCGGGGGCCGCGCGCGTTGAACTCCGGGCGCGACCGGTCATACATTCGACGACTCGATGAGCCACCCGACCGACCCGCCCGGGACGCCGCGCCCGCCGGACCCGGCGAAGCCCCCGGCCGCAGGACCCGGCGAGCCGCGGCCGGTGCGCATCGTCGTCGACGGCGTCCCGCCCCCGGCGCCGCTCCACCGCCGGCTCCTGCGCTGGGCGGTTTTCCTCGCCATCGGCGCGGTGAACGCGGTCGTCGTGCTCGTCGTCGTCGCGTACCTCTACTTCTCGCGCGGGCTCCCGGAGATCCCGACGATCGACCAGTACCGGCCGCCGATCATCACCGAGATGATCTCCTCGGACGGGCAGATCGCCGGCGAGTTCTTCGACGAGCGGCGCAGGGTCGTGCCGTACGAGAAGATCCCGAGGCGCGTCGTCCAGGCCTTCATCGCCTCGGAGGACCAGCACTTCTTCGAGCACGGCGGCATCGACTGGCTCGGCACGATGCGCGCCGCGGTGAACACCTACGTCCTGCGGCGGAAGGTGCAGGGCGGCTCCACGATCACGCAGCAGACGGCGAAGTCCCTCCTCATCTCCTCCGAGGGCTTCGCGGCGGGCACCCGGCGGAACCTCGCCCGCAAGATCCGGGAGTTCATCCTCGCGCGGCGGCTCGAGCGCGAGTTCACGAAGGAGCAGATCCTCTGGATGTACCTGAACGGCGTCTACCTCGGGCACCACAGCTACGGGGTCCAGGCCGCCGCCGAGAACTACTACCGCAAGAACGTGCAGGACCTCTCCCTCGAGGAGGCGGCGCTCATCGCCGGGCTCCCGCAGGCGCCGACGCGCTACTCGCCCTTCTCGCGGCCGGAGGCGGCGAAGGAGCGCCGGCGGTACGTGCTCCGCCGGATGTTCGAGGAGGGGATGATCACGGCCGAGGAGCGCGCGCGCGCCGCGGACGCCGAGGTGAAGGTGTTCGACCTCGACGACGTCTTCCGCGAGACGGCGCCGTTCTACGTCGAGACCGTGCGCCGCCAGGTGGTGGAGCGCTACGGGAACGACCGGCTCCTCCACGACGGGCTCCGCGTCGAGATGGCGATGGATCTCGAGAAGCAGCGGGCCGCCCAGGCCGCGCTCCTCCGCGGGCTCATGGAGGTCGACCACCGGCAGGGCTACAACGGCCCGGTCGCCCACGTGACCGACGACGAGCGGAAGGCGCTCGCGGACCGGCTCGGGCGCGCCTGGCCGAAGGGCGCCATCGCCCCCGGCGCGTACGTGGTCGGGATCGCCGACCGGGTGGACGACAAGGCGGGCGCGGTCGACGTCGAGGTGGGGGAGAACCGCGGGCTCCTGCCGATCGCGGGGATGCGCTGGGCGCGCAAGCCGAACCCGGAGGTGCGCTACCCGGACGCGCTCATCGCGCGGCCGTCCACGGCGGTGAAGGCCGGCGACGTCCTCGTCCTGCGTCGCACGACGCGCGAGGAGCTCGTGAAGCGCGAGACCGAGATCGCCGTCGGGAGGGGGAAGGACGTCCCGCAGGCGGACCTCCTCTTCACGCTCGAGCAGGATCCGAAGCTCCAGGGCGCCCTCGTCTCGGTCGACCCGTGGACCGGGTACGTGCTCGCGATGGTGGGCGGCTACGACTTCGACGCCTCCGAGTTCAACCGCGCCTTCCAGGCCTGCCGCCAGCCCGGCTCCGCCTTCAAGCCGGTGGTCTACTCCTGCGCGATCGAGAAGCTCGACTACACGCCCGCCACGATCCTCACCGACGCGCCGATCGTGTTCCGCGACGACGAGAACAGCTGGAAGCCGCAGAACTACGGCGAGGACTTCAAGGGCGACGTGACGCTGCGCACCGCGCTCGTGAACTCGATGAACATCCCGGCGGTGAAGACGCTCGAGGCGCTCGGGTCGAAGTTCGGGATGCAGGTGATCGCCGACTGGGCGAAGGGGCTCGGGCTCACGACGCCCGTGAAGCTCGAGCTCGGGAGCGCCCTCGGCTCGTCGTGCGTGAACCTGTGGGAGCTCACGAACGTGTACGCGCTCTTCGCCCGCTACGGCGAGAAGCGCCCGACGACCTTCGTGAAGCGGGTGCTCGATCGCGACGGGAACGTGCTCGAGGACCACTCCGACTGGCGCGATCCCTGGGTGCCGCTCGGCGCGCGCCTCGCGGCGGGCTACGCCGAGGTGACGCGCCCGCGCGAGCGCGCGATGGACGAGCGGACCGCCTACATCATGGTGCGGCTCATGCGCGAGGTGGCCACGGTCGGCACCGGCGCGCGCGCGGCGGCCCTCGGCAAGCCGGCGGCCGGGAAGACCGGCACCACCAACGACTCGTTCGACACCTGGTTCATGGGGTTCACCCACGACCTCGCGACCGGCGTCTGGCTCGGCTACGACATCAACGTGACGCCGCTCGGACGCTACGAGACGGGCGGCCACGCGGCGCTCCCGATCTGGCTCGAGTACATGAAGGCCGCGCTCGCGACGCGCGAGCAGCCGGAGTTCGTCGCGCCCGAGGGGATCGTCGAGGTGAAGATGGACCCGGACACCGGGAAGCCCGTCGGGGCGGGCGCGCGCGGCGTCTCGGAGCCGTTCAAGCAGGGCACCGAGCCCGGCACGCCGCCGGCGGAGGGCGAGCCGAAGGTCGAGGTGAAGGACCTCTTCAGCCAGTAGGCGGGGGTGGGCCCGGGCCCCACCGCCGCCGCCGGCGCGGGTTGCGCCCCGAGCGCGGGCGCGGCCGGCCGCGGCGAGGGTCCCCGGGGGATCCGACGTTGCCTCCCCCCCGGCCGGGCCGGTAGCATCGGGTCGCACGCGCGCGCTCCGCTGCACGGCGCCCGCCGGCCGGCATGCTCCAGAACATGGCGCCACTCGGGGTGAAGCGGACGCTCCTCGCGTCCTTCGCGCTCGCGCTCGCGCTCGCGGGCTCGCTCACCGCGTTCTTCGTGAACCGCGAGCTCCACCGGGCGCTCGAGCACGCGATGGTGCGCCGCGGCGAGTCGTACGCCCGCGTGTACGCGGCGGAGCTGTCCCGGCCGCTCGCCGAGCGGCGCGACGACGACGTGGCGAGGGCCCTCGAGCGCGGCTGGGACGACGCGTCGTTCGCCTACGTCATCGCGCTGCGCGCCGACTGGACCGTCGCCGGAAGGCGGCTCGCCCGCGACGCCCCCGGCACCGTCGAGGACGCGATCTCCGCGCACACCTCGAGCGGCTACGCCCCGTCGTTCCGCTCCGGCGAGGACCTCGCCTTCACGCGCCCCGTGGTCGCGCTGGTCGCGCGCCCCGACGGCACGAAGGAGGAGCGGAACGTCGGCTGGGTGCTCCTCGCCCTCTCGGGGCGGGAGCTGTCCGAGCAGATCGCCGAGGTCCGCGACGAGATCCTCCTCCTGCTCGGCGGCGGCGGGCTCTTCCTCGCGGCGCTCGTCTACGTGTTCGTCGCGCGGCTCCTGCTCCGGCCGCTCGACGCGATGAGCGGCGTCGCGCGCCGGGTCTCGGATTGCGACCTCACCGCGCGCGCGCCGAAGCTCGGCGACGACGAGCTCGGCACGCTCGCCGAGTCGCTGAACCGGATCGGGGAGAACCTGGCGGTGACGCTCTCCCGCGTGCAGAACGTCACCGGGGGCGTCGCGACCGTCATCGAGCGGATCTCGAAGACCGGCGCGGCGGTGTCCTCCGGCGCGGGCACCGTCTCGGCGCGCGCGGTCGACACCTCCTCGTCGATGGGCCAGATGATCGGGTCGCTCAAGGGGATCGCCGACAACGTCGAGGTCCTCGCGCAGAGCGCCGAGGAGTCCTCGTCGTCCATCCTCGAGATGGCGGCGACGAACGACGAGGTCGTCGAGAACATCCACGCCCTCTCCGCGAGCGTGGAGGAGACCACCGCCGCGATCGAGCAGATGACCTACTCGATCAAGGAGGTGGCGAAGAACATCGAGGAGCTCTCCGCGACCACCGAGGAGACCTCCTCCTCCATGAACGAGATGGACGTCTCGATCAGCCAGGTCGAGACGAACGCCAACGAGACCGCGAAGCTCTCCGAGCAGGCGCAGCGCGACGCGGAGAGCGGCGCCGAGGCGCTCTCCCGCACCCTGGCCGGCATCGACAAGATCAAGGAGTCGTCGATGGAGGCGGCGAGCGTCATCGAGGCGCTCGGCAACAAGACCGCGGCGATCGGCAACATCCTGAACGTCATCGACGACGTCGCGGAGCAGACGAACCTCCTCGCCCTGAACGCGGCGATCCTGGCCGCCCAGTCCGGCGAGCACGGGAAGGGCTTCGCGGTCGTCGCCGACGAGATCAAGGACCTCGCCGAGCGGACCGGCGCCTCCACGAAGGAGATCTCCGAGCTCATCCGCGCGGTGCAGGAGCAGTCGAAGAACGCGGTCACCGCCATGCACCGCGGCGTGAAGAACGTCGAGGAGGGCGTGCGGCTCGGCCAGGACGCCGAGACGGCGCTCAAGAAGATCCAGGAGTCCTCGCAGAAGTCGACCCACATGGTGAAGGCGATCGCGCGCGCCACGATCGAGCAGGCGCGCGGCTCGAAGCAGGTCACCATGGCGATCAACCGCATCGCCGAGACCGTCCAGCAGATCGCGGCGGCCACCGCGGAGCAGGCGCGCGGCTCCGAGCAGATCATGAAGAGCGCCGAGAAGATGAAGGCGATCACGAAGCACGTGGAGCGCTCGGCGCAGGAGCAGGCGCGCGGCTCGAAGCAGATCACCCGCGCGATCGAGTCGATCTCCGAGATGGTCCACCACCTGAACCGCGCCCAGAAGGAGCAGACGAAGGGCTCCGAGCAGGTGATGAGCGCGGTCGTGCAGATCAAGCAGGTCGCCGAGCAGCAGACCCTGTCCGTCCGCGACCTCGAGGCCGCCATCGCCGACCTCGGCTCCCAGGCCGAGGTGCTCCGGGGAGAGGTCCGGCGGTTCCGGGTGTAGTCCGCGCCCGGAGCCCGGGACGGCTCAGAACCGCTCGGCCTGGCGCAGCCCGCCGGTCTTCGCGATCACCGTCGCGAGCGCCTCGAGGCCCTTCCACTCGGCCGGGCTCAGCGGCACGACCGAGAGCCGCCCCTGCCGCAGGAGCACGGACCCCTCGAAGGTCGCCTCCTGCTTCAGCGCCGCGAGGGGTACCGGCGCCGGCAGCGGCGCGATCGCGCGCACGTCCACGCAGGCCCCGCCGCCTCCTTCCGGGTCGGGATAGGCCGTCCTCACGACCTCGGCCACCCCCACCGCCCGCTTCTCGCCCGAGTGGTAGACGATCGCCCGATCGCCGGCCCGCATGGCGCGCAGGTTGCCCTGCGCCTGGGGGTTCGTGACGCCGCTCCAGCGCGTGGTGCCGTCCCGGGCGAGGTCGTCCCACGAGTAATCGCCGGGCTCGGTCTTGAGGAGCCAGTAGGCCATGAGCGGGGAGGTAAGGGGGGCAGAGGCCCCCGGCAACCCGCGCGAGAAGCTCTCGCGGTTTCGGCGTGTTATATGGGACGCCCATGTTCGGTCTCTCCTTCGGCGAGGTCGTCATCATCGCGATCCTCGCGCTGCTGCTCCTCGGCCCCGACAAGCTGCCCGAGGCGGCGAAGACGCTCGGCAAGGGGCTGCGCGAGATCCGTCGGGCGACCGACGAGCTCAAGGACCAGGTCGAGTCGGAGCTCTACTCGGACGTGAAGAAGCCCGCGCGCCCCGCGCTCGTGCCGCCCGTCCCGGCGCAGCCGCCGGTGCCGGGCCCCGCGGGTCCGCCGCCCGCCGCGACCGCCGAGAACGTCCCCGGCCTCGACGTGGCCCTCGCCGAGCCGCCCGCGCCCGCTTCGGCGCCCGCGCCGGCGCCCGCGAGCGACGCGCCCGCGAGCCCCGAGCCGGCGCCGCGGCCCGGACCGACCGTCACGGCGCCGCTCCCCACCGTCTCCCCGCCCGCCTCCGATCCCGACCGCACGGCATGAGCACCCCCGCCCCCGAGCTCCCGCCCGCGAGCCCCGAGCCCGAGAACGAGGTGAAGCTCAGCTTCATGGAGCACCTCCGCGAGCTGCGGAAGCGGCTCTGGCGCGCGCTCGTCGGCGTCGCGCTCGGGATGGTCGCGGTCGGCTGGTTCGTCGAGCCGATCTTCCACCACCTCATGCAGCCGGTGCTCGACTCGCTGCCGGAGAAGCAGCGGGCGCTGCACTACACGAGCTACATCGAGCCGCTCATGGTGTACCTGAAGGTCGCGCTGTACGGCGGGATCTTCCTCGCGGTGCCGTGGGTGCTCTGGCAGCTCTGGCTCTTCGTCGCGCCCGGCCTCTACCGCAAGGAGAAGCGGCTCATCATCCCGTTCCTCGTCTCGGGCACGGGGCTCTTCTACCTCGGCGCGGCCTTCTGCTACTTCCTCATCATGCCCGCCGCGTTCCCGGCGATGGCCGCCATCGCGAGCGACGCCTCGCTCGCGCCGGTGCTCACGATGGAGGCGCAGCTCTCGCTGGTGCTCGGGATGCTCCTCGGCTTCGGGATCGTCTTCGAGCTCCCCGTCGTCATCGCCTTCCTCGCGATGATCGGCGTGGTCGACTGGCGCTGGCTCGCGAAGTACCGGCGCTACGCGATCGTCCTGAACGTCACCGCCGCCGCGATCATCACGCCGACCGGGGACCCGCTGAACCTCGCGCTCATGGCCGTCCCGATGATCGTCTTCTACGAGATCGGGATCATCGCCGCCCGGATCCTCGGGAAGAAGCGGGAGCCCGGCCCCGCGGTCGCCAAGGCGGACGCGTGACGACGCTCAACGTCCTCGCCGCGCTCTTCGCCGTGTTCATGCTCGTGCGCCACGCTCCGCGGGCGGTGCGGCTGCTCCGCGGCGAGGGCGCCCGCGCCGGCGCGATGGTGTCGCTCCTCAACGTCGCGCTCGCGCTCGGCATCCTCGTCATGGCCGTGAAAGGGCTCGCCGGGCTGCTTATCTCTCGCTGACTGGGAGGGCGCGATGAACCGGGCCGGACCGCAGGACGTCGTCATCCTCGCCGCGAAGCGGACCCCCTTCGGGACGTTCGGCGGCTCCCTCAAGGATCTCTCCGCGACCGAGCTGGGCGTCCACGCCGCGAAGGCGGCGATCGCGCAGGCGAGGGTCCCCGTCGAGGACTTCGGGCACGTCGTCGTCGGCAACGTCGTGCAGACGAGCGCCGACGCGATCTACCTCGCGCGGCACGTGGGGCTCCGCGCCGGGCTCCCCGATCGCGTCCCCGCGCTCGGGGTGAACCGGCTGTGCGGATCCGGGTTCGAGGCGCTCGTCCAGGCCGCGATGCTCATCCAGACCGGACAGGCGGAGGTGGTGCTCGCCGGCGGCACGGAGTCGATGAGCCAGGCGCCGCTCGTCGTCCGCGGCACGCGCTGGGGCTGGCCGCTCGGGAAGCCCCCCCCGACCGAGGACGTGCTCTGGTCGGCGCTCACGGACAGCTACTGCGGCCTGCCGATGGCGATCACGGCGGAGAAGCTGGCCGAGCAGTACCGGCTGACGCAGGACGAGGTGGACGAGCGGTCCATCCTGTCGCAGCGCCGCTGGGCGGCGGCCGACGAGGCGGGGCGCTTCGCGGACGAGCTCGCGCCCGTCGAGGTGAAGGGGAAGAAGGGCCCCGTGCTCTTCGCGCGCGACGAGCATCCGCGGCCGGACACCACGGTCGAGGCGCTCCGCAAGCTCCCGAAGGTGTTCAAGAAGGACGGGGTCATCCACGCGGGCGCGGCGAGCGGCATCGCCGACGGCGCGGGCGCGTTCGTCGTGGCGACGCAGGCCTACGCCGACCGCAAGGGCCTTCCGCCCCTCGCCCGGCTCGTGAACTGGGGCCACGCCGGGGTGGACCCGTCGGTGATGGGGATCGGCCCGGTGCCCGCGGTGAGGAACGCGCTCGCCCGGGCGGGGGCGAAGCTCTCCGACTTCGACCTGTTCGAGGTGAACGAGGCGTTCTCGCCGCAGGTCCTCGCGGTCGAGAAGGAGCTCGGGCTGCCGCGAGACCGGACGAACGTGGACGGCGGCGCGATCGCGCTCGGGCACCCGCTCGCGGCGAGCGGCGCGCGGATCGCGATGCACCTCGTCTACGAGCTCCGCCGCCGGGGCGCGAGGCGCGGCATCGGCTCGGCCTGCATCGGCGGCGGCCAGGGCATCGCGGTCGTCCTCGAGGTCCCCTGAATCTTGCCGGCGGGGACCCCTGGGGCTACGTTCGAGGGCGGCTCCATCCCGACGGGAGGTGCGCGATGCCGGCCTTCACGGGCGTGAAGGTGTTCACGACGACGCTCGCGCGCGATCGCGAGGTGATGGGCGAGTCCATCGGGCGGTGGCTCGCCGAGCACCCCGATCTCGAGGTCGTCGAGAAGCAGGTCACGCAGAGCTCGGACAGCGAGTTCCACTGCCTGTCGATCACGCTGTTCTACCGCGATCGCCGGCAGGCCTGAGAGGGGAGCGAAAGGTCGTGGCTCGCCGCAGCGACTTCTCGAGCGTCTTCACCTTCGGCGGGCGGGTGCCCGCGTCGGTCGGGTTCCTCCTCGCGCTCATGCTCGCCGCGAGCGTCTGGGCGGCGATGAACCACGCGATCGGCGGCGAGGCCGTGCTCGCGCCGATCGCCGTGAGGCGCGGCGAGCTCTGGCGCCTCTTCACGTGGGTGCTCGTCCAGCCCGATCCCGGCACGCTCCTCTTCGGCGGGTTCATGCTGTGGTGGATCGGCCAGCAGCTCTCGTACGAGTGGAGCGAGCGCCGGTTCGTCCTGCGCGTCGTGGGCACGACGCTCTTCGCCGGCGTCGTGACGACGCTGCTCGGCCTCGCGTGGGACCGCGCCTCGACGGTCGCGCACCTCGGGATGTGGCCGCTCGTGAACGCGCTCCTCATCTCCTGGGCGATGCTCCACCCCGGCGCGCAGGTGAACATCTGGGGCGTCCTCCCGATCACCGGCCGGAACCTGGCGCTCCTCGTGACGGGCGGGACCGTGCTCTACGCGCTGTGGGATGGGGTCCCCTCGTTCACGCCGCACCTCGCGGCGCTCGCGCTCGCCTGGGCCCAGGCCCGCGGCGGCGTCGGCGGAGGGCGCTCCTGGAAGCAGGCGAGGCGGTGGTGGGCCGATCGCGAGGCGAAGCGCCGCTCGCGCCACCTCAAGGTCGTGCGGAAGAACGGGTCGGACGGGCGCTCGGACTGGCTGAACTGAGCGACCGCGCGTCAGCTCACCGCGACCTGCTTCACCGACGCCCGGTACACCCAGATGCGCCCGGTGTTCGTGCGCGTGTCGCCGGGCACCATGAAGAAGCCGGGGCCGGTCTCGTCGTAGTCCGGGCTGAACCCGGCGATCTGGCGGCCGTCGCGGAACGTCACGCGCACCCGCTTCCCCTCCGGCGAGGGCGGCTTCTCGCCCGCCGCGAGCATGAAGAAGATCGCCTTCACCCTGTCGGTGCCGAGGAGCTCGGGCGCGGCGCCGGGCTGCGGCGCGAGGCCGAGCGAGGCGGCGGCGAGGTCCACGTCCTCGAGCACCCCGCGCCTCACCTGGCCCTCGACCGTGTGGACCACCACGCGGTGCGCGCCCTTCACGAACCGCTCGGCCGCCGCGGCGGGGGGCGCCTCGACGGCGCGAGGCGCGGCGGGGGCGGCCGCCGGGGCAGGCGGCGCGACGATCGCGGGCGCGGCGGCGGAAGCAGCCGGCGCCGGGACGAGGAGCGGCTCGAAGTCGAGGGCGGGCGCGGGGGCGAAGCCGTCCTCGGCCGGGATCTCCTCGAGGATCTCCTCCCCGTCGATGGTCGGGATGTCGTCCTCCGGAAGCGCCGGCGCCGCGGCGGGCGGCATCGCGAAGTCGTCGTCGGGCCTTCCTTCGGAGAGGTCGGGGCGGGAGAAGTCGAGGGCGGGCGCGGGGCCCGAGAGATCCGGCCCGGGCGCGTCCGCGTCGGCGGCGAGCGGACCCCCGGAGAACGCGACCTCGGGCGCGTCCGCGGCGTCAGCCGAGGCAGCGTCGAGGTCGGCGGCGGGCTGCGCTGCGGGCGCGGCGAGCGCGGCCTCCTCGTCGAGGTCGACGTCGAAGGACGGCAGCTCGGCCCCGGCGGCCGGCGCGGGCGCGACCGCCGCCGCCGGAGGCCCGGCTGCCGGCTCGGTCGCGTTCGCCTCGACGAGGGCGAGCGCCGCGTCCGCCGCGTCCGGCGCGGCGGGGAGCTCCAGCGGCGCCGGGACCTCTGCCGAGGCGTCCTCCCACGGCGTCGGCTCCGCGCCGACGGCCCACTCCGGCGCGGCCGCCGCGTCCGCGGCGTCGAACGATCCGCCGGACTCGAGGAGGAAGCCCTCGTCGACGGCGGGCTCGGGATGCCATCCCTCGGACGCCGCCGGCGCCATGACGCGCGCGGCCTCGAAGCCTCCGCCCTCGATCGGGAGGTCGGCGGGCGTGACGTCCGGGAACGCGGTGCCGGAGAAGCCCGCGGTGTCGTCGTAGTCGCCGAGCTGAGGAGAGCCGGACGGCGCGGCCGGCTCCGCTTCCCCGTCGAGCGGGAGCATCGACTCGAGGCCCGCGTCCTCGCCGGCCTCCTCGTCGGGCGGCAGCATCGACTCGAGCCCGGCGCCCGCGCCGGACGGGAGCGCCGACGAGGTCTCGTCGTACTCGCCGAGCGGCGCGTCCGCGGGCGGGGCTCGCGGTGCGGGCGGCGTGAGGTCCCAACCCTCGGGCGCGAGCGCGCCGGGATCGGCGTGCGGCGCGGGCGGGACGGGCTCCGGCTCCCCGACGGGCACGCCCGCGTCGGTCGCCGGCTCCGGCGCGGCGGACGGGAGGAGATCCCAGGCCGGCGAGTCCTCCGGCCCGGGCGCGGTTCCCGCGTCCGCGAACGGTCCGGCCGAAGCGTCGCCCTGCAGCGCCGGCCCGGCGGCGTCCTCCTGCGGCGCGTTCGGGTCCCAGGCCGGCGCGGCGTTCGGGTCCCACTCCGGCGCGGCGCCGTTCGGGTCCCAGGCGGGCGCGCCGTTCGGGTCCCAGGCGGGCGCGGCGTTCGGGTCCCACGCGGCCGCGGCGTTCGAATCCCACGCCGGCCCGGCGTTCGGGTCGAACGCGGCCGCGTCCGGAGCCGGCGCGGGCTGACCCGGATCGTACGCATTCGGATCGTCGGCGGGCTGGTTCGGGTCGAAGGCGTAGGCGGCGTTCGGATCGAGCGCGTTCGCGTCCCAGGCCGGCGGCGCGTTCGGGTCGAGCGGCTGGGCCTGGTCCCACGCGGCCGGCGCGTTCGGATCCCACGCCGGCGCGGCGTCCGGGTCGTAGGCGGTCGCCTCCGAGGGGGGCTGACCCGGATCGTACGCGGGCGCGTTCGGATCGTGGGCGGACTGGCTCGGGTCGAAGGCGTAGGCGGCGTTCGGATCGAGCGCGTTCGCGTCCCAGGCCGGCGGCGCGCTCGGGTCGAGCGGCTGGGCCTCATCCCACGCGGCCGGCGCGTTCGGATCCCACGCCGGCGCGGCGTCCGGGTCGAGTCCCGCGGCGACGGCGTCGTAGGCGGGCTCGCCGCCCGCGTCGAAGGCCGTCGCGAAGGCGGCGCTCGGGTCGAACGGCGGCTCCGCGTCCCAGGCCGCCCCCTCCGCGCCGGAAGCCTCGGGGGCCCCGTCCGTCGCGTACGGCTGCTGCCCGGCGTCGTCCGCCGGGGGAAACGCCTCCGGCGGCTGCCAGTCCGCCGAAGCCCCGTCGTGCGCGGCGTCCGCGTACGCCTGCGAGGCGGGATCGTGTGCCGTGGACGGGTCGGCCGCGCCCGGGTCCCAGCCCGCGAGCGAGCCGCCGTCGGGCGGCGCCCCGGGCTCGAGCGCGGCCGCGGGCTCCGGCGCGGGCGCGGGGGGCGCCCGGTTCCGCGTGCCCGCGGGGACGAGCGAGTCGCGCAGCCGCGCGGCCGCGGCGCTCACGTCGAACCCCCCGTGCAGCCCGCCCGCGCCCGCCTCGGGCCCGACGAGCTCGCGGAGCTCCGCGAGGCGCGCCTCCTCCGCCGGCGACAGCCCCTCGGCCGCCCGCTTCTGCTCGAGCGACCGGAACTCCTTCATCACGCTGCGCTGATCGGGCATGCGTCAACACCGGCGACGGCGAGGGCGCGCCATCGACCCACGGCGCGAACGCGATGATACCCCGGAGCCGCGGGTGGACAAAGGCGGCGCCGGCTTGATTTCCCCAGGGCCGGCGGCCATGTATGGCGCCGGATGACCCGCCCGAAGGCGCCGCCGGAGCACGCCTCCGACGCCACGTTCCTCCCGACCACGCGGGAGGAGATGGCGGCGCGCGGCTTCGCCGAGCTCGACGTCCTGCTCGTCACCGGGGATGCGTACGTCGATCACCCGAGCTTCGGCGCGGCGGTGATCGGCCGCGTCCTCGAGGCGCGCGGGTGGCGCGTCGGCGTGGTCGCGCAGCCGGACTGGAGGACGCCCGCCGACATCGCCCGCCTCGGCCGGCCGCGCCTCTTCGTCGGCGTCACCTCGGGCGCGATGGACTCGATGGTGAACCACTACACCGCCCACAAGCGGCGGAGGTCGGACGACGCCTACACGCCGGGCGGCGTCGCGGGGCGGCGTCCGGACCGGGCCGCCACCGTGTACGCGCGGCTCGCGCGCGAGGCGTTCGGCCCGACGACGCCGATCGTGCTCGGCGGCATCGAGGCCTCCCTCCGGCGGCTCGCCCACTACGACTACTGGGACGACCGCGTCCTCCCCTCGATCCTCGTGCCCTCGGGCGCCGACCTCCTCGTCCACGGCCAGGGCGAGAAGCCGATCCTCGAGATCGCCCGGCGCCTCGCCTCGGGCGAGGATTTCTGCGGCCTCGTGGACGTCCCGGGGACGGCGCTCGCGGTGCCCGACCTCGCGCTCGCCGCCCTCGACGGGCGCGAGCGAGCGGCGCTCGAGCTCCCCGCGTTCGAGGAGGTCGCGAGGGACAGGCGCCGCTTCGCCGAGTTCAGCCGGCTCTACCACCTCGAGCACGACGCCGACAACGCGCGCGTCCTCGTGCAGCGCCACGGGCCCGCCGGCCGCGCGACGACGCGCCACGTCGTCGTGAACCCGCCGATGGCGTCGCCGACGACGGAGGAGCTCGACCGGATCGCGGAGCTGCCGTACGTCCGCGAGGCGCACCCCTCGTACGGCGGCGCGCACATCCCGGCGCTCGAGCAGATCCGCTGGTCGATCCAGATCCTCCGCGGCTGCGCGGCGGGGTGCGCGTTCTGCTGCATCACCGAGCACCAGGGGCGGGACGTCGCGTCGCGCTCGGAGGCGAGCGTGCTGCGCGAGCTCGCGGCGCTCGCCTCGAAGGAGAGCTTCCGGGGCACGATCACGGATCTCGGCGGCGCGACCGCCAACATGTGGGGGATGCGCTGCACGAGCGCGGAGGCGCACGCGGCCTGCCGCCGGGCGTCCTGCACGTACCCGTCGGTGTGCCGGTTCTTCGCGGTGGACCACGGGCCCCTCGTGGACCTCTACGAGAAGGCGCGGAGGGTGAAGGGCGTGAAGCACCTCTTCGTCGGCTCCGGCGTCCGCTACGACCTCGCCCAGGCGGACCGGAAGAACGGCGAGCGGTACCTCGAGGCGCTCGTCACGCACCACGTCTCGGGGCAGCTCAAGGTCGCGCCCGAGCACGTCCGGGCGCCGGTCCTCGCGATCATGAAGAAGCCCGGGGTCGAGAGCTTCGAGCGCCTCCGGAGGGACTTCGCGCGCTACTCGAGGAAGGCCGGCAAGGAGCAGTACCTCGTCCCCTACTTCATCTCCTCGCACCCCGGCGCCACGCTCGAGGACGCGGCCGCGCTCATGGACTACCTGAGGTCCAATCGGTGGCGCCCGCAGCAGGTGCAGGACTTCATGCCGACGCCGATGACGCTCGCCTCGGACATCTTCTGGACCGGCGTCCACCCGATGACCGGCAGGCCCGTCCACGTCGCGCGCGACCTCGACGAGAAGCGCATGCAGCGGGCGCTCCTCCGCTGGGGCGACCCGGCGAACCGGCCGCTCGTCGAGAAGGCGCTGCGGAAGCTCGGGCGGCTCGCGCCGGGCGAGCGGCTCGGCCCCGGGATGCGCCCGGTGCGCCGCGGCGGCCGCCGCCCGGGCCCTCGGCGGCCGGCCTGACGATCGCCCGCCGGCTCGCGGGGGGTGACGCCGGCGGGCGGCGTGCGCTAGCCTCGCCGGCCCATGAACGACGCGGAGCGCAAGGCGCGGCACGAACGGCTCTGGCGCGCGGACCACCGCCACCTCTGGCACCCGTTCACGCAGATGCAGGGCTGGCTCGCCGAGGAGCCCCTCATCGTCGACGAGGCGGAGGGGGTCCACCTCGTCGACACGCTCGGGAACCGGTACCTCGACGGCGTCTCCTCCCTGTGGTGCAACGTCCACGGCCACCGGGTCCCCGAGATCGACGCCGCGATCCGCGCGCAGCTCGACCGCGTCGCGCACTCGACCCTGCTCGGCCTCGCCTCGACCGCCTCGATCGAGTGCGCCGAGGCCGTCGCGGCGGTCGTCCCGGAGGGCCTCACGCGCGTCTTCTTCTCCGACGCGGGCGCGACCGCCGTCGAGATCGCCCTCAAGATGGCCTTCCAGCACCACCAGCTCCGGGGCGACGTGCAGCGCAGCGAGTTCGTCGCGCTCCGCGGCGGCTACCACGGCGACACCATCGGGGCGGTGTCGCTCGGCGGCATCGACCTCTTCCACCGGATCTTCAAGCCCCTCCTCTTCGGCGTGCACCACGCGCCGCAGCCCTACTGCTACCGCTGCCCGCTCGGGAAGACGTTCCCCGCCTGCGGGACGGCCTGCGCCGGCGAGGTGGAGCGGATCCTCGAGGAGCGGAAGGGCCGGATCGCGGCGGTCGTCCTCGAGCCCGTGATGCAGGGAGCGGACGGGATGATCGCCCAGCCGCCCGGCTACGTCCGCCGGATGCGCGAGCTCTGCGACCGGCACGGCGCGCTCCTCGTCTGCGACGAGGTGGCGACCGGCTTCGGCCGCACCGGGACCACGTTCGCCGTCGAGCAGGAGGGCGTCGTCCCGGACCTCATGACGATCGCGAAGGGGATCACCGGCGGCTATTTGCCCCTCGCCGCCACCGTCACGACGGAGGCGGTGTTCGAGTCCTTCCTCGGGACCCACGAGGAGCAGAAGACCTTCTTCCACGGCCACACCTACGCGGGAAACCCGCTCGCCTGCGCCGCGGCGACGGCGTCGATCCGGCTCATGAGGGACCGGCGCGTGATCGAGGGGCTCCCGTCCAAGATCGCGGCGCTCTCCCGCGCGCTCGCCCCGGCCTCGCGCATGCCGCACGTCGGCGAGGTGCGCCAGCGGGGGCTCATGGTCGGCATCGAGCTCGTGCGCGACCGGGCGACGAAGGAGGAGTACGCGTACCCGCTCCAGGCCGGGCACCAGGTGATCCTGGAGGCCCGCAAGCTCGGCGCCATCCTGCGCCCGCTCGGGAACGTCGTGGTCCTCCTGCCGCCGCTCGCGATGACCGAGGCCGAGCTCGAGCAGCTCGCCGCGATCGCGCTCGCCTCGATCGAGAAGGTCACGGCGCGGATCTGACCGCGCCGACGGGAGCCCCACTGTGCGCGGCCTGTTCGTGACGGCGACGGACACCGGGGTCGGCAAGACCGAGGTGGCCTGCGCGCTCCTCCGGGCCGCCCGCGCCGCGGGGCTCGACGCGGTGGGCCTGAAGCCCGCGCAGTCGGGCGCGACGGAGGACGAGCCCTCCGACGCGGAGCGGCTCCACGCCGCGTCGGACCGGGTGGAGCCCCTCGAGGCGATCTGCCCGTATTCCCTCCGGGCGCCGCTCGCCCCCGCCGTCGCGGCGCGGCTCGAGGGGATCGAGATCTCCCTCCCGCGGATCCTGGACGCCGCCCGCGCGCTCGCGGCCCGGCACGCCGCGGTCCTCGTCGAGGGGGCGGGCGGGCTCCTCGTCCCCCTCGCCGGGCGCGAGACCTACGCCGACCTCGCCGTCGCGCTCGGGCTCCCGGTGCTGGTCGTCGCGCGCGCCGGGCTCGGCACCGTGAACCACACCGCGCTCACGGTGGAGGCGCTCCGCCGGCGCGGCCTCGCGATCGCGGGGATCGTGCTGAACCGCACCGCGGCGGAGGACGATCCCTCCGTGCCGCACAACGCCGCGGAGATCGCGCGCCTCACCGGCATCGCGCCCGCCGCGCTCCTCCCGTTCGTCGCCGATATCGCCGCGCGCGCCGCGGCGCTGCGATCCACGCTGGCCGGCAAGATCCAGTTTTGAGCACCGGGAGCGAAAAATGGATCGATCGCGGGATCGATCCTAGAGATCGCCGACGTGCCGAACGTCGTCGATCTCACGCTCGTGTCCCGGGCGCGGCGAGTCCTCGGCTCGCTCATCGAGGAGCGAGGGCTCGGGTTCTTCCTGTGCGCGGCGTCCCGCTCGCCGAAGCTCGATCCGCGCCGGATCGCCTGGGTGGTCGAGGCGGCGCGCCGCAAGGTGGGGCCGCGGGCGCGCAACGACCCGAACGCGCTCTCGCGGACCCGGCGCGTGGTCCGGCGCGAGCTCATCCGCCTGCTGTCCGAGGCGATGGTGCAGGCTGGCCTGTAGCCGCGGCGCTACCCGGGCTTCCCCGTCGAGCGCTGCACGAAGCGCAGCCGCAGATCGGTGAGGAGGTTCTCCATGAACTTCTCCTCCTCGGGCGTCAGGTTGCCCTTCGTCTTCTCGCGGAGCATGGCGAGGATGTCGATGGCCTGCTGCGCGAGCGGGAAGTTCGGCGGCCCCGGCTCGCCCGTCTCCGGGTGCGGCGCGTCGCCGAGGTGCACGAACGCGGACGACGCGAGCGAGAGCACGAACGTGTAGAAGTCGATCGGGCCGGGCTTCCTCTCGTCTGCCATCGGGGCCTCCTCCCTCACTCTAGTCGAGGTCGAAGGGGATGCGCTCGGCCGCGAAGCCGCGCTGGACGAGGAGCACCATCTGCCCGGAGCGCCGCGCGCGCGCCGCGGCCTTGCGGAACTCGGCGAGGGTCTGGACCTCGGTCGAGTTCACCTCCCGGACGAGGTCCCCCGGCTGGAGGCCGAGGCGGCCGGCGGGCGAGGCCCGCGCCACCTTCCGCACGACGACGAGCAGGCCGCCCTGGACCCGCTCCTCGCCGAGCGTGAGCCCGGTGCGCCGGGCGACGAGGTCGGAGACGCCGGCCGCGGAGAGCTCGACCGCCGTGAGCTGCACGCTCTGGCGCCCGCCGCCGCGGAGGAGCTCCAGGCGCGCGATCGCCCCGATCGCGAGATCGCGGACCCGGAAGCGGAACTCCTCGGCGCTCTCGGGCGAGAAGCCCTGGACCGCCTCGACGACGTCGCCCTTGCGCACCCCGGCGCGCTCGCCCGGCGAGCCCGGGTCGACCGCCGTCACCACGACGCCGCGCTTCGCGCCCGGGCCGTTCCCGTCCCGCGCGGGCAGATCGTCGACGGTGAGCCCGAGGTAGCCCTCCCGCACCTCGCCGTGCGCGATGAGGTCCTCCGCGACCCGGCGCGCGCGGTCGATCGGGATGGCGAAGCCGATGCCCGCGCTCCGGTCGCCGAGGATCGCGGTGTTCACGCCGATGAGCCGCCCCTCGATGTCGAGGAGCGCGCCGCCGGAGTTGCCCGGGTTGATCGACGCGTCGGTCTGGACGAAGTCGAAGAGGGTCCGGTCCCCGGCCTTGAAGTTCCGGTGCACCGCCGAGACGACCCCCGTCGTGACCGTGTGCGAGAGGCCGAACGGGTTCCCGATCGCGATCACCGTCTCCCCGATGAGGAGGTCGTCCGACCGCCCCATGGTCGCGAACGGGAGCTTCTCCCTCGTGTCGAGCTTCAGCACCGCGAGGTCGGACGAGGGATCCGTGCCGACCACCTTCGCGAGGAGCTCGCGGCCGTCGAGGAGGCCGACCCGGAACCGGGCGCCGCGCTCGACGACGTGGTTGTTCGTGAGGACCCAGCCCTCGGGCGCGACGATCACCCCCGAGCCGAGCGAGGTGACCGCGTAGCCCTTGCGGTAGCGGGGCCGCTCGAAGAGCTCGCCGAAGAGGTCGCCGATGGATCCGCCGCGCGACGGCTCCCGGTAGCGGACGAGCTCCTCCGCGGCGACGTTCACGACGGCGCCGCGGACGCGCTCCACCGCCGCCACGACCGGCGTGCGGCGCGCGGCGGAGGGACGGTCGTCGGGTCTCGGCAGGACCGCGCCCGACGGCGCGGCGGGGACGGCGAGCGCGACGGCGAGGGCGAGCGCCCGGATCGGCCGCCGCCGGAGGACGCTAGGCGGCGCCACCGTCCTCGCCGTCGACCTCGTCGTGCTCGATCGACGCCTCCACCGGCATCGCCTGCTCGGCGAGGTCGGGCAGGGACTTCACGTACCTCTCGTACTCCTTCTCGTCGACGATGCCCTTGCGCAGGTAGCGATGCGCCACCCGCTTGTCGATGTTCCTGTTGTCCGGCTGGTCGGCCATGGGGTCCCTCGGGGAGCCGGGAAAATATGCGGCGCCTTGCGGGGGCGTCAAGCGCGTGCTACCGGACGCGGCATGCGCACCACCGACGGCGCCGCGCGCCGGGCGCGCCTCGCCGGGCTCTACGTGCTCGTCCGGTCCCCGGAGGAGGCCCGCGCCGCGGTGTCGGGCGGCGCCCGGGTCGTGCAGGTGCGCATGAAGGGCGCGCCGGCCGGCGAGGTGCTCGAGGCGAGCCGGCGCATCGTCGCGCTCTCGGCCGCGCGGGCGCTCGTGCTCGTGAACGATCGCGCCGACCTCGCGCTCCTCTCGGGCGCCGACGGCGTGCACCTCGGGGACGAGGACCTCCCGGTCGCGGAGGCCCGCCGGCTCCTCGGCCCCGACCTCCTCGTGGGGCGCACGACCCGCACCCTCGAGGAGGCCCGGGCCGCCCTGCGCGACGGCGCCGATCACGTGGGCTACGGGCCCGTCTTCCCGTCCCGCACGAAGCCGCTCCCCGTCCCGCCGCGCGGGCTCGACGGCCTGCGCGCGGTCGTCGCCGGGCTCGGCGCGCCGGTCGTCGCGATCAGCGGGATCGAGCTCTCGAACGTCGGCGACGTCGCGCGCGCGGGCGCCGCCTGCGCCGCGGTGATCGAGGCGGTCTTCGGCGCGGGCGATCCGGCGGACAACGCGGCGCGGCTCGCCGCGGCGTTCGAGGCGGGGAGGAGCGGACGATGACGACGCGCCCCCGGATCGGCCTGACCCTCGACGTCGACGACGCGCGCACCCGGTACGGGCTCGGGACGCCCTACGTCGACGCGGTGATCGCGGCGGGCGGCCTGCCGATCCTGCTGCCGCACGCGAAGGACGCGGCGGCGGCGTACCTCGCGCTCCTCGACGGGCTCGTCGTGACCGGGGGCGCGTTCGACGTGCCCCCCGAGCTCTACGGGGAGCCCCGGCGCGCCGTCTGCGGGCCGACGCGGCCGGAGCGGACGGCGTTCGAGAAGGACCTCCTCGAGGCCGCGCTCGCCGCGCGCCTGCCCGTGCTCGGCGTCTGCGGCGGGATGCAGCTGCTCAACGTCGTGCGGGGCGGCACGCTCCACCAGGACCTCGCCGCCGACGCCGACGTCAGGGGCCACGAGCAGCCGGCCCCCAAGGACGTCCCCTCGCACGAGGTCGCGGTCGCGCCGGGGACGCTCCTCGCCGATCTCGTCGGTGCCGGGCCGCTCCGGGTGAACTCGACGCACCACCAGGCGGTGCGCGATCCGGGGCAGGGGGTGCTCGTGTCGGCGCGCGCCGCCGACGGGGTCGTCGAGGGGATCGAGCTCCCCGACCTCCCCTTCGCCCTGGGCGTGCAGTGGCACCCCGAGGCGGCCCTTCGGCACGAGGAGCGCCACGCGGCGATCTACCGGGGCCTCGTGCGCGCGGCCCGGGACGCGCGCCGGTGAGCGCGCCGCGCCGACGGGCGGCGGCCGCGCCGAGGGTCCTCGTCGTCGCCGGGCTCGACCCGACGGGCGGCGCCGGGCTCCTCGCCGACCTCGAGGCCCTCTCGGCGGCGGGCGCCCGCGGCTGGGCGGTCGCGGCGGCGCTCACCGCGCAGGGCCCCCGCGGCGCGCGCGGGTTCGAGCCCGCGAGCGAGGCGATGCTGCTCGCGCAGCTCGACGCGCTCCTCGACGGGCCGGAGCGACCGCGGGCGGCGAAGACCGGCATGCTCGGGACGGCCGCGCTCGCGCGGGCGCTCGCCGAGCGGCTCGCGCGCGCGCCGCTCGCGCGCGTCCCCCTCGTCGTGGACCCGGTCCTCGCCGCCTCGTCGGGCGCGCCGCTCCTCGACGCGGGCGGGGGCTCCCCGGGCGACGCGCTCGCGCCGCTCCTCGCGCGCGCGGCGCTCGCGACGCCGAACCTCCCCGAGCTCGCCCTCCTGACGGGCGACGACGTCTCCACCGACGAGGCCGCGGTCCGGGCCGCGCGCCGGCTCCCGGCGCGCGCGGTGCTCGTGAAGGGCGGCCATCGCGCGGGTGCGCCGG
>DASVZX010000159.1:0-28190 GCA_036391435.1 Anaeromyxobacter sp.
CGGTGCGGCGCGACCGACACGGCGCCCGAGGACAGCGCCGTCGCGCCGGGCGCGCGGCGGACCACGACCACGCGGGCGCCCGCGGCGCGGGCGGCGAGCGCGGCGATCGTCCCGGCCATGCCCCCGCCGATCACGAGCACGTCGGCCTCGAGCGCGGTCGCCGCCGGCGGGGCGCTCATCCCGGCACCTCGAACAGGCCCGTCGCGCCGCGGACGAGCTCCTCCTGCGCGAGCTGCGCGCCGTCGAGGATGGCCCGCCGCTCGCGCCAGCCCTGGTCGAGGAGGTCGGCGAGCTCCGCGCGGGTCCGGTCCGCGCCCCAGCCGAGCTCGCGGCCGGCGAGCTGCGCGGCCGTCCGCGCGCAGTCGACCCCGGCGCACGCGCCGACGCCGAGCCGGCAGCGCCGCCGCAGGTCCTGCAGGCGCCGGACGAGCTCGTGGCGGACGCAGTGGACGACCTCGGCCGCGAGGATCCCCTCGTCCCGGCACAGCACGAGGCCGAGCCGCGGGTCCTCCTCGAGCAGCTCGAGCACCCGGCGCGCGCGGCTGCCGTGCCGGTACACGAGCCGCGCCGCCACCGGCGCCGCCACCGGCCACTCCCGCGCGAGCACCTCGGGATCGGGGACCTCGTCGCCGCCCGGGAGCGGCTCCTCGTGCGTTCGGCACGGGACGGGCGGGCGGCCGAGCAGCTCGAGGATCCGGTCCGTCGCCTCCTCCGCCTGCGCGCGGTAGGAGGCGAGCTTGCCGCCCACGATCGAGAGGAGCCCCGCCGCGCCGTGCGCCGCCCCGTCGTGGAGCTGGTGCTCGCGCGACAGCGCGTCCTCGTTCGGGCCGTACGCGTAGATCGTCGTGCGCAGCCCGCACCAGGCGCGGCTGATCCGAGCGCGGCGGACGTCCGGGACGAGCGAGGCCGCGCCCTCGAGCAGGTACTCCACCTCGTCGTTCGTCGCCTCGAGGTCGTCCGGGTCGCCGTAGTAGTCGTCGTCCGTCGTCCCGATGATGGTCTCGTTCTCGTGCGGCATCGTGAACATCTGCCGGCCGTCCACGGCCGCGCAGATGACGCCGTAGTTCGAGAGGCGGCGGTCGAGGGTGAGGTGGACCCCCTTCCCCGGCCGCATCGGGACCGGCACGCCGCTGCGGCGCGCGAGCGCCGGCGACCAGGCGCCCGCCGCGTTGAAGACCACCGGCGCGAGCGCCTCGCCCTCCTCGCCGGTGAGGACGTCGCGGAACCGGACGCCGCGCACGCGGCCGGCCTCGCGGAGCACCTCGCGCGCCTCGGTCCAGGTCCGCACGTCCGCGCCGCGCGCCCGCGCGTCGAGCGCGTTCAGCGCGCAGAGCCGGAACGCGTCGATGCCCCACTCGTCCATCGTCACCGCGCCCCGCAGCCCGGGGCGCAGGCCCGGCTCGAGCGCGTAGAGCTCCTCCGCGGAGAGCCGCGCCGAGGGCTTCCCGCGCTTGAGCGGCTGGAAGAGGTCGTAGGTGCCGACGTAGACCTCCGTCGCGTACCACTCGGCGCGATCGCGGAGCGTCGCCTCCTCGCCGCGCGAGACGAACGGCATGAGGAACGGGATCCGGAAGAGGAGGTGCGGGGCGATCCGCTGGATGTACCCGGAGTCGCGGCAGGCGAGCGCGGTGACCTTGCGGTCGGTCAGCATGTAGCGGATGCCGCCGTGGATCATCCCGGAGGAGTTCCCGGAGGCGCCCACGCCGAAGTCGGCCTTCTCGAGGAGGAGCACCCGCAGGCCGCGCAGCGCGCAGTCGCGGGCGACGCCGGTCCCGTTCACGCCCCCGCCGAGCACGATGACGTCGTACGCCACCCGGGCAGCGTATCGCGGACCGGCGGAGGGCCCGCACGAAAAGCGGCCTCCGCCCCGGGCGGCGCCGGGGCCCGCGCCGGATTAGAGGAGCGCCCGGAGGTCCGCCGATGCCCCGCAAGCCGCTCGCGATGCCCTCGCCCGCCGAGGCCCTCCCCGGCCGGCCCGACCCGGTGCCCGCGCCGGAGCGCCACTTCGTGTCCGGCGC
Source organism: Anaeromyxobacter sp. (assembly GCA_036391435.1). GTDB lineage: Bacteria > Myxococcota > Myxococcia > Myxococcales > Anaeromyxobacteraceae > Anaeromyxobacter. Next base: position 2,019 of record DASVZX010000159.1, read on the forward strand.
GCGGGTCGTGCCGCCGTGGCCGGACGGGCACGAGGTCGCCGACCTCGCCCTCGGCTGCTTCTGGGGCGCGGAGAAGGCCTTCTGGACGCTGCCCGGCGTGTACGCGACGGCGGTCGGGTACCAGGGCGGGCTCACGCCGAACCCGACCTACCGCGAGGTGTGCACCGGGCGCACCGGGCACGCGGAGGTCGTGCGCGTCGTGTTCGACCCGCGCCGCCTGTCGTACGACGACCTCCTCCGCGCGTTCTGGGAGGCCCACGACCCGACCCAGGGGATGCGCCAGGGGAACGCCGTCGGGACGCAGTACCGCTCGGCGATCTACGTTCACTCGGAGGCGCAGCGCCGGGCCGCCGAGGCGTCGCGCGAGGCCTACGCCCGGGCGCTGCGGGCGCGCGGCTTCGGGCCGATCACGACGGAGATCCGGGACGCGCCGCCGTTCTACTACGCGGAGGAGGACCACCAGCAGTACCTCGCGAAGAACCCGGACGGCTACTGCGGGCTCGGCGGGACGGGCGTGTCCTGTCCGGTCGGCGCGGGCGTTCACGCGTAGTTTCCGGTGATCCACGCCTCTCCCCGGCCCTCTCCCCGGGGCGCTGCCCGGGGGAGAGGGGGTGGTGTATACGATCGGGTCGATGCCGGGACGCGCGAGCGCCAGGGGGACCGCCGCAGCGATCGCGGGCGCCGCCGCGCTCCTCGCCTGCGCCGGGAGGCACGGTCCGCCCCCGAACCCGGGCGCCGCCACGTTCGCGTTCTCGGTCATGGACCTCCGCGACTCGGCCCTGAACGCGCACGACGTCGCCACCGCCGCGAGCGCGTACGCCGACCGCGCCGAGGTGATCGACGCCGGGAGCGGGCTCGTCGTGCTGCGCGGGCGGGAGGAGATCCGGCGGGCGCACGCGCGGTTCCTCGCGGCCTGCCCGGACGCGCACGTCGACATCCTCGACCGGGCCTACGCCGAGCAGGCGCGGATCGTCGCGGACCTCGAGCGCGTCCGCTGCCGCGGCGGCCCGCCCGTCGAGACCCGCGTCCGCTACGAGATCGCGGGCGACACCATCGTCCGCGTGCTCCAGGACGGCTCGCCGCTGTTCCCCGCCATCCCCGGGCTCCGCGAGTGACCGGGCTCGCGCTCCGGCAGCGGGCCGCGGCCGCGGGCGGGCTCGGCGCCGCGCTCCCGGTCGCGGCGATCGGCTGGTGGCTCTTCCGGCGGCAGGAGCGAGTCCGCTGGCAGGAGGCGCTCCAGGGCGACCTCGCGAAGGTCCGCCCGGGCGCGGTCGTCCGCTTCGTCGAGCAGCTCGGGCGGCTCGAGCTCGCGCCACGACTGGCTCGCGGATCGCGCGGAGCACGACAGGGCGCCGACGACGGAGACGACGGCCGCGGTCGCCGAGTCCACGGAGGCGCTCGAGAAGGCGGCGATCGAGGCGGTGGCCGCGTTCTCGGCGAGCCTGTACCTGCTGCCGCCGGACCTCGCGCGGGCGGTGTCCGACGCGGGCGAGGCGCTCGCGTCGCCGGAGAAGGCGGAGATCCGGCCGATCCTGGACCGGCTCGCGGCGGTGCTCGATCCGTACCTGCCGGAGCTGCCGCGGCGGGGGTGAGCGAGGCTCGGCGGGGCGGGCGCCGCGGCGTGTGTGGCGGGTCCGCTGGAGCTTCGGGATGGGCAACGAAGTGGACCGGCGGCCGGGGCGTCGCCGCGGTGCACGAGGGGTTGCCGGCAAGATCGGCCCATGAGTGAACATGGCAGCGCGGACACGCCCCAAATGGCCGCTTGACGGTGTTTCACTGTGAGATGACTTGCGCGAGCGAGGTCCTGCGAGAGCGCTGCTCCTCGCGCGCGGAATCGCCTCTCCCGCGCTCCGGGTTCCTCCGCGAGGCCTCCCGCCACCCCCTCGGCGCGCTCGCGTCAGATCGCAAGTGCGCGCGTTCCAGAGCACGTCGAAGACGCATGCGATGCTGCGGAACATGACGACCGCACGCGACCTCTCGAACCGCCTCGCCGAGCTGCTCTCCACGGAGCGCGCGGCGCTCTCGGAGTTCCTCCTCGCCCTCTCCGCCTTCGACCGCGAGGAGCGATGGCGCGAGCTCGGCTACACCTCGCTCTTCTACTACCTCCACCGCGAGCTCGGGCTGTCGCTCGGCGCCGCGCAGCACCGGAAGACTGCGGTCGAGCTCCTCCATGCCTTCCCGGAGATCGTCGAGCCGCTCCGGGACGGCCGCCTGTGCCTGTCCGTCGTCTGCGAGGTCCAGAAGGTCCTCACGGCCGAGAACCGGCACGACGTCCTCCCCCGGTTCTTCCACCTCTCCCGCCGCGAGGCCGAGGCGCTCGTCGCCGAGCTGCGCCCGGCCGAGGTCGTGCCGCTGCGCACGGTCGTGACGACCCTGCGGCTGCCGCCGCCGGCCTCTTCCGCCGCGAGCTCGGTCCAGGCCGGCCTGCTCGCGCCGAGCCCTGCGCCGGCATTTCACCCGGGTGGAATGGGGTTGTCGCCGGTCAAGCCGGAGGCCGCTCCGGGTCCACCTGCGCCGCGCGACGCGGTCGTCCCGCTCACGGCCGAGCTGCGCCGGCTGAACGTCACGGTCTCGAAGCGATTCGTGGAGAAGCTCGCCGCCGCGCGCGACGCCCTCTCCCATTCGCACCCCGGCGCGAGCGAGGCGGAGGTCCTCGAGGCCGCGCTCGACGTGCTCCTCGCGCGCGCCGCGAAGCGGAAGGGGCTCGTCGAGAAGCCGCGGGAGCGCACAGCGAGCGCCGCGTCGAGCCCCAGGTACGTCCCCGCGGAGGTGCGTCGCGCCGTGTGGAGGCGAGACGAGGGCCGGTGCCAGTGGCCCATGCCCGGAGGCGGCATCTGCGGCTCGACGCGGCAGTGCGAGATCGACCACATCCTGCCGGTGGCGCTCGGCGGCGAGTCGACCGTCGAGAACACGAGGCTCGTCTGCAGGCCTCACAACGACGAGGCGGCGCGCCGCGTCTTCGGAGACGCGTGGATGGACGGGTTCACGCGCAGGAAGCGGAAGCGCGCGCCGTCCGTCGTCTAGCGTCGCGCCCGTCGCGCTGGGCCTACGGCCGATCCGCGGCGCAGACGAACAGCGTGACGAGCTGCGAGCCGTAGCCGACGCGCCCGGGCCCGAGCGCCGCCTCGGTGCGATCGATCGCCGCGCGGCACGCGGCGACCAGCGTGCCGTTCCCAGGCCGGCCCGACGCCATCACCGCGAGCACCTGCCGAACGCGGTCCAGGAACGCCTTCGCCGTGTCGCGGCGCGACCCGCCCACGAGATGGGGGAAGAGCGCCCGGATCGTGAACCCCGCCCGCTCGACGAGACTCGCCAGACCCGGGCCGATCGCCGGATCGGCCGGGTGGCGGGCCCGCCGCAGCTCCGTGGCGACGCCGCGGAATGCCGCGGTCACCTCTTCGAGCGGCCCGTCGAAGTAAAAGAGGTTGCTCAGGTTGTCGGGCTCGACCGCGACGAGACGTCCGCTAGGGCGGAGCACGCGCGCGATCTCCAGGAGCGCGGCGAGCGGATCGGGGGGGTGCTGCAGCGTCATCGCGACGAGGGCGACGTCGACCGCGGCGTCCGCGCACGGCAGCCGCGCGGCGCGTCCGGCGCGGAGCTCCGCCCGCGTTGCCCAGGGCTCCGCCGCGATCGCCACGCGTGCGCTCGCCAGTCGGCCCTCGTCGGCGTCCACCCCGAGGTAGGCGACCGCGGGGAGCGCCGGGAGGAGCGCGTGCGCCGCGGACGCGAGGCCGCAGCCCACGTCGAGGAGCCGCGCCGCGCCCGGCGGCACGAGCCCGAGGAGGACGGCCGTGAACGCCTCGTCCCAGAAGCCGCGGCGCGACGCGCGGAGCTCGGCGGCGGTGAGGCCGTCGAGACCGCGCTCCGCCGCCGGGTCCTCCGGCATCGTCCTCGCCTCGATCCCGCGCTACTTCCCCGGCTCGTACGTCGACTTCACGTACAGGTCCCGGAGCTGCTTCGCGTCCACGTCGCCGGGGGCGCCGGTCATGAGGTCGGTGCCCTTCTGCGTCTTCGGCCAGGCGACGACGTCGCGGAGCGACTCGGCGCCGGTGAGGAGCATGACGAGGCGGTCCATGCCGAGCGCGATCCCGCCGTGCGGGGGCGCGCCCATCTTGAGGGCGTCGAGGAGGAAGCCGAACTTGCTCCGCGCGTCCTCGGCCGAGATCCCCATCGCCTTGAAGACGCGGGCCTGCACCTCGGGGTCGTGGAGCCGGATCGAGCCGCCGCCGATCTCGAACCCGTTCAGCACGAGGTCGTAGCGCCAGCAGTAGACGCGCCCCGGGTCGCTCTCGAGGTACGGGAGGTCCTGGTCCCGCGGGCGCGTGAAGGCGTGGTGCGCGGCGGCCCACTGGCCGGACTCCTCGTCGTACTCGAAGAGCGGCGGGTCGACGACCCACAGGAAGTTCCACTTCCCGCCCGAGCCGTACTCGGGGATGAGCCCCATCCGCTTCGCGATGTGGACGCGGAGGTTCGCCATCACGGTGTGGACGACCGACTCCTTCCCGAACTGGAACAGCAGGAGGTCGCCGGCCTGGGCCTCGGTCGCGGCGTTGATCGCCTTGCGGAGCTCGGGCGTGATGGACTTGGCGAACGGCGACTGGGTCCACTCGCCGCCGTCCGCGACCTTGGCGCGCGCGAGCCCCTTCGCGCCCATGCCGCGGACGTACTCCTCGAGCTTGTCGATCTCGGTGCGCGACAGGCCGGCCGAGGCGGGGACGCGCATCGCCTTCACGATGCCCTTCGCCTTCACCGCCTCGTCGAGGAGCGGCACGCCGCCGCCCTGGTGCTGCTTCACGAGGTCGGTGAGGACGACGTGCGGCATGTCGAAGCGGAGGTCCGGCTTGTCGTTGCCGTACCTCGCCATCGACTCGTCGAACGGCATGCGGCGGAACGGCCGGGCGAGCTCGACGCCGAGCAGCTCCTTCCAGAGCCGGACGACGAGCCCCTCGATGACGTCGAACACGTCGCTCTGCTCGACGAAGCTCATCTCGACGTCGATCTGGGTGAACTCGGGCTGGCGGTCGAGCCGGAGGTCCTCGTCGCGGAAGCAGCGGACGATCTGGAAGTACCGGTCGAAGCCGGCGACCATGTAGAGCTGCTTGTAGAGCTGCGGGCTCTCGGCGAGCGCGTAGAACTTGCCGGGGTTGAGGCGCGAGGGGACGAGGAAGTTCCGGGCGCCGCCGGGCGTGTACTTCCCCATGAACGGCGTCTCGAGCTCGAGGAAGCCCGCGTCGGTGAAGTAGTTGCGCGTGACGTGGTTCACCTTCGCGCGCGTCATGAGCGTCTTCTGGAGCGGCGCGCGGCGCAGGTCGAGGTAGCGGTACTGGAGCCGCTTCTCCTCGGCGGTGTCGATCCGGTCCTCGATCTGGAACGGCGTCGGCTCGGAGCGGTTGAAGATCTCGAGCTCGGTCGCGTGGATCTCGATCTCGCCGGTCCGGAGCTTCGGGTTCACGTTGCCGCCGCGCGAGACGACCTTGCCGCGGACGCCGACGCAGTACTCGAGCCGGAGCTGGCCCGCGAGGTCGTGGACCTCGGGCCGCACGTCCTCCTCGAAGACGACCTGGGTGACGCCCGCCCGGTCGCGCAGGTCGATGAAGACGGCGCCCCCGTGGTCGCGCCGGTTGTTCACCCATCCGAACAGCACGACCTCCTTGCCGATGTCGCCCGTCGCGAGCTCGCCGCACGAATGCGTGCGCTTGATGTCCTGGATGAAGCGGGCCAAGTGCGTCCCTCCGGGGATGGGGAAGAGGCAGCTAACACTCCGAAACCTCAGGCGTCAAGGCTGGGGATCCACCCCAGGTCCGTGCCCCGCGCGCGCCGGCGCACGCCCGCGCGCCCCGTCCGTCGCGCGCGGATCTTCAGTGCCCGGGCTGGAATTCCGACAGCGCCCGGGCGCACCCGGCACACGGTGCGCGCCCCGCCCGGTGCCCGGCCCGCCGATCCCGGGCGGATTTTCCGACCCCTGGCCGCCCCACCGGCGTGGCCCCGCGGTTGCACCCGGTCTCGGCAGGAGGAGCGCCATGGCGAACGACGGGCAGGGCGGCGTCTCGATCGATCCGGTGTGCGGCAAGCCCGTGATCGAGGAGGACGGCCCCTCGATCGAGTACAAGCACCGCACCTACCACTTCTGCTCGGAGCGCTGCCGGGGCCGCTTCGAGCGGCAGGCGGAGCGGATCCACGTCGGCGAGCTCGCGAAGATGGGCCGGCTCTTCTCCGAGGCGAGGGCCCACTGGGGAATCGCCTGAGGCGGCCGCTCACGACGCGGCCGGCCGCACGTCGCGCAGCTTGAGCTGCAGCCGCCGGGCGCCGTCCCACTCGTCGAAGCCGATCGAGAAGGCCGCGTCGAGCGGCCCCGCGCACGCCGGCAGGCGATCGCCCATCCCGAACCCGATGGCGTCGAGCCGGCCGAGCGCGAGCTTGAGGTGCGCGCCCGCCGCGCCGACCGTCCGCGCGCGCGTCGCGGCGCCGCGGAGCGCGAACACCGGCTCCGGGTGGCCGGCGCCGAACGGCCCGAGCCGGGCGAGGTCCTCGGCGGCGCGATCGGTGACGTCCGCCTCGGCGACCCAGCCGTCGATCCGGCACCGCGGGACGAGGTCCTCCTCCTGGAGCCGCTCGCGCGCGTGCGCCTCGAACGCGTCGCGGAACGCGTCGAGCCGCGCGCGCTCGATCGTGACGCCCGCCGCGTGGCGATGCCCTCCGAAGCGGACGAGGTGGGCCGCGCACGCCGCGAGCGCGTCGTGGAGGTGGAAGCCCTCCACGGACCGCCCGCTCCCCTTCCCCTCGTCGCCGCCCAGCGCGACGAGCACCGCGGGCCGGTGGAACCGCTCCGCGATCCGGGACGCCACGATCCCGACGACCCCGGCGTGCCACCCGTCGCGCGCGAGCACGAGCCCGCGCGCGCCGTCCCGGACGCGCGCCGCCGCGTCCTTCGTCGCCTCCTCGAGGATCCGCCGCTCGAGCTCCTGCCGCGCCTGGTTCTCGCGGTCGAGCTCGGCCGCGAGCGCGTCCGCCTCGGCGGCGTCCGCGGTGAGGAGGAGGCGGACCCCGCGCCCCGCGTCGTCGAGCCGCCCGGCGGCGTTGATGCGCGGGCCGAGCCGGAACCCGACCTGACCCGCGCCGACCGCCGTCCCCTCCGCGATCCCCGACACCTTCTTCAGCGCGCGCACGCCGGGCCGCCGGCCGCGGGAGAGCGCCTCGAGCCCCCAGCGCACGAGGATCCGGTTCGCGCCCACGAGCGGCACGACGTCGGCCACGGTCCCGAGCGCGACGAGGTCGAGCGCCTCCTTCAGGTTCGGCTCCGGCCGCGCCGGCCCGAAGCGGCCCCGCTCGCGGAGCGCGCGCCGGAGCGACATGACGAGCGCGAACGTGACGCCGACGGCGGCGAGGTCCTTCGTCGGATAGGCGCAGCCCGCCTGGTGCGGGTTCAGGATCGCCGCCGCCGCCGGCAGCTCGACCGGCACGGTGTGGTGATCGACGACGATCGCGTCGACGCCGAGCGCCGAGGCCGCGCGCACCTCCGACGCCGCGGTGATCCCGCAGTCGAGCGTCACGAGCAGCCGCACGCCGTCCGCCGCGAGCTTCTCGACCGCCGCGACGTTGAGGCCGTAGCCCTCGACGAGCCGGTGCGGGACGTACGTGACGACGTCCGCGCCCGCCGCGCGGAGGAAGCCGGCGAGCAGCGCGGTGGAGGTGACGCCGTCCACGTCGTAGTCGCCGTAGCAGGCGATCCGCTCGCCCGCCTCGACCGCCCGCGCGAGCCGCGCGACGGCCGCCGCCATGCCCTTCATCGTCGAGGGATCCGGCAGGTCCTCGAGCCGCGCCGCCAGGAACGCCTGCGCGTCGGAGGCCGCCGCGTACCCGCGCGCCGCGAGGACGCGCGCCGCGAGCGGGTGGAGCCCGAGCGCGCCGGCGAGGCCCGCGGCGGCGTCGCCGTCGCTCACCACCTCCACCCATCGCCGCCGTCCCCCGCCCTGCACGCCGGCACGATCGCACGCCGGGCTGACAGCCCGGCGGGCGCCACCCCGCTCCTCCGGGGCGTCTAGCGGGCGAGGATCTTCTCCATCTCGTCCATGACCCCGTTCATCTCGGCCATGGCGGCGTCGAACGGCCGGGACGTGGTCATGTCCACCCCGGCCTCGCGGAGCAGGTCGATCGGGTACCCGGAGCCGCCCTTCTTCAGCATCGCGAGGTACGCGTCCCGCGCCCTCGTCCCGCCGCGCTTCCGCGCCGCCTCCTCGCGGATCGCCTTCGCGATGGAGGTGGCCGCCACGATGCTCGTCGCGTACTGGTACACGTAGAACGGCCGGTGGAAGTGCGGGATGAACGCCCACTCCGCCGCGACGAGGTCCGGCACCTCGCACACGCCCGCGTCGTGGCCGTAGTAGGCGCGCGCCGTCCGCAGGTAGAGCGCGGAGAGGTTCTCCCCGGTGAGCGTCTCGCCCCGCGCCGCCTGCTCGTGGAAGGCGAGCTCGAAGTCGGCGAACTGCGTCTGGCGGAAGAGCGTCCCGCGCAAACCGTCCAGGTAGCTGCCGAGCAGGAAGAGCCGCGTCGCGTCGTCCTTCGCCTTCGCGAGCAGGTGGTGGACGAGCAGGTTCTCGTTCAGCGTGGACGCCACCTCCGCGACGAAGATCGAGTAGTCGTGCGTCGCGAACGGCTGGGCCCCGTTCGCGAGGTACGTGTGGATCGAGTGGCCGGACTCGTGCGCGAGCGTCGAGAGGTCGTCGTAGCGGCCGTTGAAGTTGAGGAGCTGGTAGGGGTGCACGCCCCAGACGCCGGTCGAGTACGCGCCGGCGCGCTTGCCGGTCGAGGGCAGGTAGTCGGTCCAGCCGCTCTCGAACCCCTTCCGGAGGACGGCCTGGTACTCGGGCCCGAGCGGCGCGACCGCGGCGAGCACGATCGCGCGCGCCTCCTCCGGCCGGAAGCGGAGGTCCGCGCCCGGCACGATCGGGACGTACAGGTCCTGGTAGCGGAGCTTCGCGAGGCCGAGCATGCGCCGGCGGAGCGCGAGGTAGCGGTGGAAGGTGGGGAGGCTCCGGCGCACGTCCGCGACGAGCTGGCGGTACACGGCGGGCGGGATCGCGTCGCGGAAGAGCGACGCCTCGAGGTCCGACCCGAACCCGCGCGCCTTCTCCTCGAACGCGCTCGCGCGGACCGTCGCGTACAGGGCCGCGCCGAGCGTCCGCTCGTACCCGCGGAGCGTGCCGAAGAACGCGTCGAACACGCGGTCGCGGTCCTCCTTCACGACGCTCGCCCGGTGGAGCGCGTACCCGGAAGGATCGAGCCGGGCCTCCTCACCGGTCGAGAGCTTCACCGTCGGCCAGGGAAGGTCCGCGTCGCGCAGCACGCCCGAGATCTCGCCGCCGGCGCCGGTGAGGCTCCCGGCCTCGGCGACGATCCGCTCCTCGCCCGGCCCGAGCGTGTGCGGCTTCCAGCGGAGCGCGTCCTCGACGAAGAACCGGTACTCGGCGAGCCCCGGGTCCTGCGCGAGGAACGTCCGGACCTTCGCCGCGTCGAGCGCGACGAGCTCGGGACGCAGCCACGAGGTCGCGGCGTCGAGCTCGACCGAGAGCTGCCGGGCCGACTGTCGCAGCTCCCGGGTCGCCGCGACGCGCGTGTCCTCGTCCGAGCGCGCCATCGCGTAGACGGAGAGGCGCTCGAGCTCGCGGTTCGCGCCGAACACCGCGTCGAGCGTCGCCCGGAGCGACCCGGCGGACTCGCCGACCTTCCCGCGCCGGCCCGCGAGCTCGGGCAGGCGCGCCGCGAGCGCGTCGCGCGCCGCCTTCCAGGCGGCGTCGGACGGGTAGAGGTCCGCGAGGTTCCAGCGGTCCTTCTCGGGGATCTCGGCGCGCTCGCGCGCGGCGGCGGGCGCGGAGGCGAGCGCCGCGGCGGCGGCGAGCGTGACGACACGGCGGATCATGCGGAGGCTCCGGGCCGGAGGGTGGCCCGCAGTCTACGCAAGGCGCGGCGGCGCCGCCGCCCAAAACCGCCGTCGCTACTTGGTGCCGGCGCGCGCCGCGGCCGCGGCGGGGTGCTGCCCCGCGAGCCGCTTCCGCGCGGCCCGCTCCTCGAGCCAGATCGTCATCGGGGCGGCGATGAACCAGGTCGAGTACGTCCCGGAGACGATGCCGATGAGCATCGCGAACGAGAAGTCGAAGATGGTCCCGACGCCGTAGACGAGGAGGCCGACGAGGGAGAGCGCGGTCGCGAAGGAGGTGAGGAAGGTCCGGCCGAGGACCTCGTTCACCGAGAGGTTCACGATCTCGGCGAGCCCCTTCCCCTTGTACTTGCCCTGGTTCTCCCGGATCCGGTCGTAGACGACGACGGTGTCGTTCACCGAGTAGCCGACGACGGTCAGGATGACCGCGATGGAGGTGAGGTTGAACTCGCGGCCGGAGAAGGCGAAGTAGCCGAGCGTGACGATCGAGTCGTGGATGAGGGCGATGATGACGCCCGGGCTGAAGCGGAAGTCGAAGCGCAGGCCCACGTACACCACGATGAGGGCCATCGCGTAGAGGATCGCCTTGAACCCCTGGTTGCGGAGCTCGCGGCCGACCGCCGGGCCGACGTACTCGACGCGCCGGACCTCGGGGTGGGCGTCGCCGAACCGGGCGGCGAGGTCGCGGTCGACCTTGTCCTGGATCCCCTGGGTGATGACCGCGAAGGACTTCGTGCCGGCGGTCAGGCCCGCCTCCTCGCGCACCTCGCGCACCTTCACGCCCGCGGCCTCGACGGCGGCCCGGACCTCCTCGGGGGTCGGGGGCGTCTTGAACTCGAAGTCGATCTTGTCGCCCGCCTCCGAGTTGAACGTCCAGCCCTGCACGGGGAACTTCGCGGAGACGGCGTCGGCGACCTTCCGCACGTCGGCCTCGGTCATGAGGGCGATGCGGCCGACGCGGATGAGGAAGGTGTGCTCGTCCTCCGGGCCGTAGGTCTGGACCGACGCGTCCTTGAAGCCGAGGTCCTCGACGCCCTTGCGGATGGCGCCGGGATCGACGGCCTTCGAGAACTTCACCTCCATCTCGGTGCCGCCCGCGAAGTCCACGCCGAAGTTGAGGCCGTGGATCGCGGGGATGGCCCAGATGATGACGGCGAGGTTGACGATGAGCGAGAGCACCACCGCGATGTGGCGCTTCCCGACGAAGTCGATCTTCGTTCCGTGGGGGACGATGTCGAAGGTCTTGAATTGCATCAGACGCTCAGGCGCGCCGTGTCGTGGCGCGTGAAGTACTCCATGATGACGCGGGTCACCACGATCGAGGTGAACATCGAGGCCAGGAGCCCGATGATCAGCGTGACCGCGAAGCCGCGGACGGGACCGGAGCCGTACTGCATGAGGACGATGCCGGCGACGAGCGTCGTCACGTGCGCGTCGACGATGGTCCAGAAGACCCGGTCGTAGCCCTGCTGGACCGCGCGCTTCACGGGTTGCCCGGCGCGCATCTCCTCGCGGATGCGCTCGTTGATGAGGACGTTGGCGTCGACCGCCATGCCGAGCGTCAGCACGAAGCCCGCGATGCCGGGCAGCGTGAGCGTCGAGCCGATCATCGCCATGATGGCGAGGACCAGGAACCCGTTCAGCACGAGCGCCATGTCCGCGATGAGGCCGGACGCGCGGTAGTACAGGATCATGAAGAGGAGCACCGCGGCGAGCCCGACGAGCGCGGCGACGGTGCCCTTGCGGACGAGCTCGGGCCCGAGGGTCGCGCCGACGGTGCGCTCCTCGGAGATGGTGACCGGCGCGGGGAGCGCGCCCGCCTTGAGCACGAGGGCGATGTCGTTCGCCTCCTGGAACATGCGCTGCCGGTCGGTGCCGCTCCCGAGCGTGATCTGGCCGTTCGTCGAGATCCGGCCGCGGATGTAGGGGGCGGTCTCGACCTTGTCGTCGAGCACGGTCGCCATGCGCCGGCCCATGTTCTCGCTCGTGAGCTTCTCCATGAGCCGCCCGCCCTCCGGGGTCATCCGGAAGGCGACGAGCGGCATGCCGGAGCGCATCGGGTCGGAGTCCTGGCTCACGAACGCGTCGGCGATGTAGTCGCCGGTGAGCTCCGTCTTCGCCCGGAGCAGGTACGAGACGTAGTAGCGGGCCTGGAACGCGCCCTCGCCCTGGGTGAGGACGTGCTCGCCGATCCCCATGGCGTCCTTCTGCGGATCGAGCAGCGGGTCGGCCTTCGTCTGGATGAGCTTCTCGAGCTCGGTGCGGGTGTTCGCGGCGAGCTCGGTCGCGACGCGCGAGCCGCTCGGCGGGCTCACCGTGTCGGGGATCCAGCAGCCGCCCTCGGGGAGCGGGAGCTTCGGGCCGCCGCGGTCCGCCGGGCACTGCGCGACCTGGGTCCGGAGCTGGTCCAGGACGGGGTTCTCGTCGTCGGCGATCTTGAACTCGAGCTGGGCGGTGCGGCCGAGCAGCTCCTTCGCCTTCTGCGGGTCCTTGAACCCGGGGAGCTGGATCTGGATCTGCGAGTTGGCCTTGCGCTTGATGTCGGGCTCGGTGACGCCCCACTTGTCGATGCGGTTGCGGATGACCTTCTCCGCCTGCTCGACCGCCTTGGACTGGAAGTCGCGCAGGGTCTGGTCCTTGAACGCGAAGACGACCGCGCCGTCGGGCGCGCCGCCCGGCGCGTACATCTCGCCGTAGCCGTCGAGCACGGTGGAGCGGATCTTGCCGGCGTCGGGGCCGGTCACCTCGACGCGCTTCCCGCCGTCGATCGTCCTGGTCCCCGTGAAGGCGACGTCCTTCGACTTCAGGAAGTCCGCGATCTCGTCGGCCCGGCGCGCGACCTTCGCCTTCACGGCCCGGTCGACGTCGACGCCCATGGCGAGGTGGATCCCGCCCTGCAGGTCGAGGCCCAGGTTGAGGTGGTTCTTCGACGTCGGCGCCCACTTCGGGACCGACTGGTCGTAGGCGTCGCCGTTGCGCTGGTCGGGCGGGAGCTTGAAGTAGAACCAGCTCGGAACGAGCTGGTAGAGCGAGAACAGGGCGACGCCGACGACGAGCGCGACGCGCCAGTACCAGGAGCGTTCCATCTACTTCTTCGCCTCCGCCTTGGACGGCTGGGTCTCGACCGGCTTCCACTGACCGGCGATCTGGTTCTTGACGACGCGGATCTTGGTGCCGCCCCCGACGTCCACGGTGACCGTGCGGTCCTCGACGAGGAAGACCGTCCCGACGATCCCGCCCTGCGTCACCACCTCGTCGCCCTTCTTCAGCCCGCCGATGAAGGACGTGTGCTGCTTCGCCTGCTTCTGCTGGGGGCGGAAGATGATGAAGTAGAAGACGGCGCCGATCGCCACCATCATGAACAGCGGGCTGGCGAACAGGCTCGGCGAGGCCCCGCCGCCGTCGGGTGCGGTCTGGGCGAGAAAGGCGTGGAGGACGGAGGGCATCGAGGGCTCCGGTGGGATCCGGGGATGGTGGCGAAAAGCGCTGTTTTCTAGCCCGATTTCCCGGGGGTGTCCAGCGGGACGGTCGTGCCACCCGCCGCCCACGCGGCCAGCCGCTCCCGGCGGAAGGCCTCGAAGCGGCCCTCCGCGATGGCGCGCCGCGCCCCGTCCATGAGCGACAGGTAGAACGTGAGGTTGTGCAGGGTGTTCAGGCGCAGGCCCAGGATCTCGCCGGACTTGAAGAGGTGCCGGAGGTACGCCCGGCTGAACGTCCGGCAGGCGTAGCATCCGCAGGCGGGGTCGATCGGCCCCTCGTCGTCCGCGTGGGCCGCGTTCCGGATGACGAGCTTGCCGCGGCTCGTGAAGAGCAGCCCGTTGCGGGCCGTCCGGGTCGGCAGGACGCAGTCGAACATGTCGATCCCCCCGGCGATGCCGGCGAGGAGATCCTCGGGCGTGCCGACGCCCATGAGGTAGCGAGGCTTGTCCGCCGGGAGGAGCGGCGCGTCGCGCGCGACCCCCTCCCACATCGCCTCCGGCGCCTCGCCCACCGCGTAGCCGCCGAGCGCGTAGCCGGGGAGGTCGAGCGCCGCGGCGTCCGCGATCGCGCGCGCCCGCAGGTCCGGGAAGAGGCCGCCCTGCGCGATGCCGAAGAGGTCGGACGGGGAGGAGGCCGCGCCCGCCCCCGCCTTCGCGTCCTCCGCGCGCCGCCACGCGTCGCGGCAGCGGACGAGCCAGCGCTGCGTCCGCGCGAGCGACGCCTCGTGGTAGGCGCGATCCGCGAGCGAGGGCGGGCACTCGTCGAACGCCATGATCACGTCCGCCCCGAGCGCCTCCTGCACCTCGATCGCCCGCTCCGGCGAGAGGAAGTGGCGCGCGCCGTCGAGGTGCGACCGGAAGGTGACGCCCTCCTCGGCGATCTCGACGAGCCCCGGCCCGGCGCGCTCGCGGCCGGCGGCGCGCTCGCCGAGGCTGAAGACCTGGAAGCCGCCGGAGTCGGTGAGGATCGCGCGCGGCCAGGCCATGAACCGGTGGAGCCCGCCGAGCCGCGCCACCCGCTCGTGCCCCGGGCGCAGGAACAGGTGGTAGGTGTTCGCGAGCAGGATGCCGACGCCGAGCGCCTCGAGGTCGCGGGGCTCGAGCGTCTTCACGGTGCCGGCCGTGCCGACCGGCATGAAGACCGGCGTCTCGAAGGCGCCGCGCGCGGTCGTGAGCCGGCCGCGGCGCGCGGCGCCGTCCGTGGCGAGGACCTCGAACGCGATCACGCCCGGGGGTGTCGCGTGCGGGGGCCGCCGGTGTCAAGCGGGGGGCAGCGACCCCGAGCCCCTGGACGAGCCCCTACGCCGCCCGCGCCCCGGACCTCGACACCTTCTCGACGAGCCCGCGCCACGCGCGGCCGGCGCGCCCGGACGAGACGATGCGGAGGCCCACCGAGCGGTCGGCCGCGCCGCCCGGGTGGTTCCAGCAGACGATCGCCTCCGCGGTGGCGGCGAAGAAGCCGTCGCCGAGCCGGATCCGGACGACGTCGCCGACGAGCGGGAGCTGGCCCCTCCAGCGGACGGCGCAGCCCCCCTCGGAGACGTTCAGCGTCGTCGCCACGTGCGAGACGCCCGCGTGCTCCACGGCGAGCTGCCGCTCGTGCGACCAGCGCGGCTTCCGCTCTCGGAACGTGACCGGCTCGCCGCGCGCCGCCATCGCGAGGAACCCCGCCGCGGCGAGGCTGATCCTGTCGAGGTGCAGCTCCACGCCGGGCGGCAGGGCGGGCCGACCGACGCGGCGCACCAGCGCGATCTTCCCGAAGAGCGTGGCCCGGATCGCCTGCCCGTAGATGCCGACGCGCACGGCGACGGCCGCGCCGACGCGCGAGTCGGAGAGCGTGGGCAGGAACAGCGTCCCCGCCTCCGGGCGCCAGCCGGCGAGGTACTGCGGAGCCTCGAGGTTCACCGCGACGCTGTGCACCGGACATCCCCCGGGATCACTTTATCAAAAGCATCGCGTCGCCGTAGCTGAAGAAGCGGTAGCGCGCGGCCACGGCCTCGCGGTAGGCGGCGAGCACGCGATCCGTGCCGCCGAGCGCGCAGACGAGCACGAGCAGGGTCGAGCGCGGCAGGTGGAAGTTCGTGACGAGCGCGTCGACCGCCCGGAACGCGTGCCCGGGCCGCACGAAGAGGGCGGTGCGGCCGGCGCCCGGCGCGACGCGCGCGCCGTCGAACGCGCTCTCGAGCGTGCGCACCGAGGTGGTGCCGACGGCGACGACGCGGCCGCCGCGCGCGCGGCACGCGGCGATCTCCCCGGCGGCCGCCTCCGGGACCTCGTACCGCTCCGCGTGCATCCGATGAGCGTCGAGATCGTCGCCGCGGATCGGCAGGAACGTCCCCGGGCCCACGTGCAGCGTGACCGCGGTCCGCCGCACGCCGCGCGCGTCGAGGCGGGCGAGGAGGTCCCCGGTGAAGTGGAGCCCGGCGGTGGGCGCCGCGGCGCTCCCCGGCGCGCGGGCCCAGATCGTCTGGTAACGCTCGCGGTCGCGCGCGTCGGGCTCGCGGCGGATGTACGGCGGCAGCGGGATCCGCCCGGCGCGCGCGAGCGCCTCCTCGAGCGCCGCGCCCTCGCGATCCAGCTCGACGACGTAGAAGCCCTCCCCCTCCGCCTCCAGCACGCGCGCCCCGAGGCCGTCGAAGGCGAGCGCCGCCCCGGCGCGGATGGGCTTCGACGCCTGGCCCATCGCGCGCCAGCGGCGGCCGAGGCCGCCGGCGAGCGGCTCGCAGAGGAGGATCTCGACCCTGCCGCCGCTCTCCTTGCGCCCGACGAGGCGGGCCGGGATCACCTTCGTGTCGTTGAAGACGAGGAGGTCGCCGGGCGCGAGGAGCCGGTCGAGCTCGGCGAAGCGGCGGTGCTCCGGGTTCCCCCCGGGCCGGAGCACGAGCAGGCGCGAGGCGTCGCGCGGCGAGACCGGCTCCTGCGCGACGAGCTCCTCGGGGAGCGCGTAGTCGAAGTCGGAGAGCCGCATGGTCAGTACATCCGCACGACCTCGGTCCCCGGGTAGTAGCGCGCGAGGATCTCGCGGTACCCCATCCCCTCGCGCGCGAGCTGCGCCGCGCCCCACTGGCACATCCCCGCGCCGTGGCCGCGGCCGCGGCCGTCGAGGACGAAGCCGCCGCGGCCGGCGCGGAGGTCGAACGCGAGCGAGGGGAGGCGCTCGAAGCCGAGCCGCTGGCGCAGCTCCACCGCGGCGACCGAGGCGGTGCGGCCGCCCGCCACCACCTCGACGCGCTCGGCGCGTCCGGTCGCGGTGCGGGCGGAGACCCGCGCCGCGGTGGCCTTCCCGGGGAGGCCGGCCGCCCGCGCCAGCTCCGCCGCGGGGACGCGCACGGTCCAGGCGACGCCCGGGGCGCCGCCGCACTTCCCGCACTCGACCGACGCGAGGTACGGCAGGTCGCGGCCGAGCGCGGCGAGGCCGCCCTCGGTCCGCCCGCCGCACGCCGCGTGGAAGTACGCCTCCACCGGCTCCCGGCCGAAGACGAGCACCTCGCCGGCCGTGGCCTGCGCCGCGGCGCGCGCCGCCGCGCGCGGCCGCTCCGACCAGACCTGGTGGAGCACGCCCGTCCCGACGTCGAAGGCGCGGTCCGCGGCCTGCGCCTCGATCTTGCGGGTGAGCGCGTAGCTCCGGGCCGCGACGGCCTGGGCCTTCAGCGCCTCGGGCGGGAAGCTCGCCGGCATCTCGCCGGAGACCACGCCGGCGACGTACTCCTCGAGCGAGAGCTCCCTCACCTCGCTCCCGGCGTGGACCCGGACGCGCTCCTCGGCGGACGCCGCCGGCGCGAGGGCGAGCGCCGCGGCGGCGAGCGCGACCCCCCACCCGGCCGCCACGCTCCCCGGCACGGGCCGCTCAGGCCTCGTCGGCGGCGCCGGCGGGGAGCTTCGCCGCCGCCGACGAACGGCTGGACCGTTCTCGACGCGCCTCGCGCAGCTTGTGCCAGACGAACCCGCCGACCGCGAGGGCCAGGGCGACGCCGATGAGCGCGTCGAACCGGTGGAACGCCGCCGCGAGGCGCGGGTCGGTGTTCCACCGCTCGCCGAGCTTCGCGCCGACCCAGGCGAGGCCGAGGCACCACGGGTAGGAGCCGACGAGCGTGTAGACGACGAACTTCCCCATCGGCATCCGCGCGACGCCGGCCGGGAAGGCGATGAACGTGCGGACGACCGGGAGGAGCCGCGCGCCGAGCACGACCCAGTGGCCGTGCCGCTGGAAGAGCCGGTCGGCGAGGTCGAGCTCCCGGCGCGAGAGGAGGACGTACCGCCCCCAGCGCTCGATGACGGGGCGCCCGCCGTACTTGCCGAGGTAGTAGGCCGGGATCGAGCCGGCGACGCACCCCAGCGCCCCGGCGATCGCCGCGCCCTGGAGCGTGAACTGGCCGCGCCAGACGAGGTACCCGGCGAACGGCATGATGATCTCGGACGGCAGCGGGATGCAGGCGCTCTCGATCGCCATGAGCAGGACGACGCCGCCGTAGCCCATCGCGGAGATGACGCCGGTCGTGAACACGGCGAGCGCCTCGATCACCTTCGCGATCATGCGTTCCCGCTCTCCCCGGCGGAGCGCCCGCCCGCCTGCCCGCCCTCGCGGGTGCCGTAGTAAACCGCCTCGTACGGGCAGGTGCAATCCCGCCCCGGCGGCGCCGGGTAGAGGAACCGCTCCCCCGCCCCGTTCCTCAGCCACGTCCCGCCGGCGCCGTCCGCGCCGTCGCCTTGCGCGAGGTACGAGGGCTGCAGCGTCACCTTCCCTCCTCCCCCCGGGAGGTCCACCGCGAGGTGGGGGATGGCGAGCCCGCTCGTCCTCCCGCGCAGCGCCTCCAATATGGAGACGCCCGCCTCGAGCGGCGTGCGGAGGTGCGCGGTCCCCTCGGCGGGGTCTCCCTGGTGCAGGTAGTACGGGCGCACCCGGAACGTGAGGAGCCGCTCGAAGAGGTCCTGCAGGATCCGCGCGGACGAGTTCACGCCGCGCAGGAGCACGGTCTGGTTCTCGACCGGCACGCCGTGGTCGACGAGCGTCTCGCACGCGGCCCGCGCGTCGGCGGTGCACTCCTTCGGATGGTTGAAGTGCGTCAGGGCGAAGAGCGGGGCGTGGCGGCGCAGCATGCGCGCGAGGGCCGCGTCGACGCGCATGGGGTTCACCACCGGCGCGCGCGTCGCGACCCGGAGGATCTGGACGTGGGGGACGGCGCGGAGCGCGCCGAGGATCTCGTCGAGCCGGTCGTCGGCGAGGACGAGCGGATCGCCGCCCGACACGATGACGTCGCGGATCGCCGGGTGGTCCCGGACGTACGCGACCGACTCCTCGAGCGCGGCGCGGTCGAGGCCGGCCCCCTCGCCGAGCGTGATCCGCCGGCGCGTGCAGTGCCGGCAGTAGACCGGGCAGCGATCGACGGCGAGGAGCAGGGCGCGATCCGGGTAGCGGTGCACGATCGCGGGCGCCGGGCGGTGGGCGTCCTCGCCGAGCGGGTCGCGCCGGTCGCCGGGCGCGGCGGCGGCCTCGGCGGGGGACGGGATCGCTTGGAGCCGGATCGGGCACGACGGGTGCCGCGGGTCCATGAGCGACGCGTAGTACGGCGTGACGGAGACGCGGGACGTCCCCGCCGCGGCGGCGAGCCCGCGGCGCTCGTCCGGCGAGAGGTCCACGGCGCGGGCGAGCGCCTCGGCGCTCGTGAGCGCGTGCCGCTGCTGCCAGCGCCAGTCGCGCCACTCCGCCTCGGTGGCGCCGAAGGTGTGCCAGGGGGTGCCCATCGCCGCGGCCGCGCACGCTAGCGGGCCCGCTCCCGCGAAGTCAAACCGGCCGGGCGGGCCGGGCCGGGCGCGGAACGTGTCACCGGGGCGCCCCGGTGTTAAGGAAGGGGCATGGTGAGCCCGAACGTCCGCGCGCGCTTCAGGCCCGGCCCGCGCGGGATCTGGAAGGACGTCCCGGACGCGCTCTGGAACGACTGGCACTGGCAGCAGCGCGAGCGCGTGACGCGGCTCGCGCAGCTCGAGCAGGTCGTCCGCGTGACCGACGACGAGCGGCGCGCCGCGATCGAGACCGAGGGCGAGTTCCAGATGGGCATCACGCCGTACTACGCGGCGCTCATGGACCCGGAGGACCCGCGCTGCCCGATCCGGCTCCAGTCCGTGCCGAAGATGGAGGAGGCGTTCGTCTCCGCCGTGGACCTCGAGGACCCGCTCGCGGAGGAGCGGGACATGCCGACGCCGGGGATCACGCACCGCTACCCGGACCGCGTCCTCTTCTACACGACCCACAACTGCCCGGTGTACTGCCGCCACTGCACGCGCAAGCGCAAGGTGGCGGACCCGACGAGCGCCGCCGCCAAGCGGCAGATCGAGGACTCGCTCGCCTACATCGAGAAGCACGCGGAGATCCGCGACGTCGTCATCTCCGGCGGCGACCCGCTCTCGCTCTCCGACGACCGGCTCGACTACATCCTCGGCCGGCTCCGGGCGATCCCGCACGTCGAGATCTTCCGGCTCGGCACGCGGAACCTCGTCACGCTCCCGCAGCGCGTCACCGACGACTTCGTGCGGATGCTGCGCGAGCACCACCCCGTCTACGTGAACACGCACTTCAACCATCCGAAGGAGTGCACCGCCGAGGCGTTCGAGGCGGCGCGCCGGATCGCCGACGCGGGCTGCCCCATCGGCAACCAGATGGTGCTGCTCAAGGGCGTGAACGACGACCCGGCGATCGTGAAGGAGCTGAACCACCGGCTCCTCCTCATGCGGATCCGGCCCTACTACATCTACCAGTGCGACCTCGCGAAGGGCATCAGCCACTTCCGCACGCCGGTCGAAGCCGGGATCCGGATCATCGAGAGCCTGCGCGGCCACACCTCGGGGCTCGCCGTCCCGCAGTTCGTCATCGACGCGCCCCAGGGCGGCGGCAAGATCCCGATCAACCCGAACTACGTCGTCCGGAGGGACGGCAAGCGCTGGGTGCTCCGGAACTTCGCGGGGAAGGAGTACGAGTACCTGGAGCCGTGAGCGCCCCGCCCCGCTCCCGGCCGTCCCTAGTCGAGGACCGCGACGGCGTCGATCTCGACCCGCGCCCCCCGCGGCAGCCCCGCGACCTGCACGGTGGCGCGCGCGGGCGGAGCTTCCGGGAACGCCCGCCCGTACACCTCGTTCACCCTCGCGAAGTCGGCGAGGTCGGCGAGGTAGATCGTGCACCGCACGACGTGCTCGAACCCCGCGCCCGCCGCGGCGAGCACCGCGCGCAGGTTCTCCATCACGCGCGCCGCCTGGGCGGCGACGTCCCCCGGGACGAGCTCGCCGGTGGCCGGGTCGAGCGGGATCTGGCCGGAGAGCCAGAGGGTCCGCCCGCCGCGCGCCTCGACCGCCTGGCTGTACGGCCCGATCGCCTTCGGGGCGGCGGCGCTCTCGATCGTTCGCCTCACGACGTCTGCTCCTGGACGCGCTTCACCGACTGGACCCCGTCGATCCGCTCGATGCTGCGCATGACCTGGTTGAGCTGCTTGAGGTCGCCGATGGTGACCTCGAAGTCGTTCACGGCGCGCTCGCCGGGGGTCGTCGACCGGCAGGTCGCCTGCGAGATGTTCACGCCCGCCTCGCTGAACGTCTGCGAGATCTTGGCGAGGATCCCCGGGCGGTCCGTCGTGATCACGCGGAGCGCCACCGGCCGCTTGAAGTCGCCCTTCACGTCCCAGGCGACGTCGACGCGCCGCTCCGGGTCGACGCCGATGATCTTCTCGCAGGAGACGGTGTGGACGGTGACGCCGCGGCCGCGGGTGATGAAGCCGACGATGGCGTCGCCCGGCACCGGGTTGCAGCACCGGCCGTAGCGCACGAGGATGTCGTCGATCCCGCTGATGCGGACGCCGCCCGACTGGCGGCGGGCCACCTTGCGGAAGATCTCGGTGATGCGCGAGGTGGGCGCGCCGTCGGCGGGCTGGGGCTGGGCGAGCTTCTCGGCGGGGAGGATCTGCCGCAGCACCTCGGCCGGCGCGACCTTGCCGTAGCCGATGGCGGCGAGCAGGTCGTCGGCGATCCGGTAGCCGAGCGCGTTCGCCGCCTTCGCGAGCTCCCCGTCCTTCAGGACCTTGTTGAGCGTGACGCCGAAGCGGCGGAACTCGCGCTCGGCGACCTCGTGGCCGATCTCGATCGAGCGGCGGTGCTCGGCCTGCCGGATGAACTGGCGGATCCGCGCCTGGGCGCGGCTCGTCTTGACGAAGGTGAGCCAGTCCTTCGACGGGTGCGAGTGCGGCGAGGTGAGGATCTCGATGGTGTCGCCGTTCTTGAGCTTGTAGCGCAGCGGGACGAGCTTCCCGTTCACCTTCGCGCCGACGCAGTGCTCGCCGATCTCCGAGTGGATGGTGTAGGCGAAGTCCACCGGCGTCGCGCCGCGCGGGAGGCTCTTCACCGCCCCCTTCGGCGTGAAGACGAAGACCTCGTCGGAGAAGAGGTCGACCTTCACCGTCTCGAGGAACTCGCGCGGATCGTCGAGCTCCTTCTGGAACTCCACGAGCTGGCGCAGCCACCCGAAGGACGCGGCGTCCTTCTTCGAGAGCTCCTGCCCCTTCCCGTCCCGCCCGACCTCCTTGTAGGCCCAGTGCGCCGCGACGCCCTGCTCGGCGATCTTGTGCATCTCCCGGGTCCGGATCTGCACCTCGATCCGCTCGCCCCTCGGGCCGACCACCGTGGTGTGGAGCGACTGGTAGAGGTTCGGCTTCGGGATCGCGATGTAGTCCTTGAACCGGCCCGGGATCGGCTTCCACAGGGAGTGGATGACGCCGAGCGACTCGTAGCACTCGGCGACGGTGTCCACGAGGACGCGGAACCCGACCACGTCCTGGATCTGCTCGAACTCGACGTCGAGCTCGCGCATCTTCCGGAAGATCGAGTAGACGTGCTTCACGCGCCCGGAGATGTCGGCGCCCTGGAGCCCGGACTCGGCGAGCTTCGCCCGGATGATGTCGACGACCTCCTGGACGAACCGCTCCTTCTCGCGCGCGGTGTTCGCGACCTTGGCCTCGAGCTCGGTCCACTCCTGCGGCTTCAGGTACCGGAACGAGAGGTCCTCGAGCTCGCTCTTGATCCACTGGATCCCGAGCCGGTTCGCGAGCGGCGCGTAGATGTCGAGCGTCTCCCGGGCGATCCGCTCCTGCGACTCCGGCTTCATCGCGTCGAGCGTCCGCATGTTGTGGGTCCGGTCGGCGAGCTTGACGAGGAGGACGCGGATGTCCTTCGCCATCGCGACGACCATCTTCCGGAAGTTCTCGGCCTGCTTCTCCTCCTGCGTGTTCGCGGCGGTGAACTGCGAGAGCTTCGTCACGCCGTCGACGAGCTCGGCGATCTCCTTGCCGAAGAGCTCCGCGACGTCCTCCTTGGTCGCGAGGGTGTCCTCGATCGTGTCGTGGAGGAGGCCGGTGACGATCGACGACTCGTCGAGCTTCAGCTCGGCGAGGAGGCCGGCCACCTCGAGGGGGTGAACGAGGTAGGGCTCGCCCGACTTGCGGATCTGCCCCTGGTGGACCTTGGCGCTGTAGACGTACGCCTTCTTGATGAGGTCCAGGTCGGGGTTCGGGTGGTACGTGGCCACCCGATCCAGGATGTCGTTGAGTCGCAGCAATCTCGAACCGTCGAGCGTATCGGGCGCGGTGGCGCCCGGGCAAGTCCGCCACCCACATCCGTAACGCAACGCGGCAGGCTGCGCCAGGAACGGCCCCGGCCGGTGGTATCCTTCCGCGTCCGACGGAGGTGCCGATTGAAGTGCAGCCGGTGCGACGCGAACGTCGAGCTCACCATGAGCGCCTGCCCCGCCTGCGGGGCGGAGGTGGAGCTCGGGCGGCTCACCGGGATCCTCGGGATCGTCTGCCGGGCCTGCGACGCGTACAACGAGCCGCGCGCGAGGACCTGCGCGGGCTGCGGAAGGCCGCTCGGCGACGCGGCCGAGGCGACGCCGACCTCCGTCCCGGCCGCCGCCGCGGCCGCCGCCGCTCCCCCGACTCCCGGGGCGCCGGTCGTCCGCGCCTTCCCGAGGCCGGGCGCCGGCGCGGCCACGCGCGTCGTCCCGGCGATCCTTCGCCCCTCCCCCGCGAAGCCGTCCCCGGGCCCGCCCGCGACGACGCCCATCCCGCTCGTCGCCACCTGCCAGCGCTGCGGCGCGGACGCGGGCACGGGCCGCTTCTGCGCGCGGTGCGGCCAGGCGCTGGGCGCCCGCGGCACGCACGTCGTGATGAAGCCGATCCCGTCCGCGGCGAGGAGCGCGACGCAGGCGTTCGGCGCGCTCGCGCCCGGGCGCGCGCGGCTCGTCCTCGACGCGGGCGAGGGGCCGGAGGGCGCGACCTTCCCGCTCGACGCCGAGTCGGTCGAGGCGGGGCGCTCGAGGGGCACGGTCGTCTTCCCCGAGGACGCGTGCCTCGCGCCGCACCACGCGACGTTCCGCTACCGGGCCGGCGCGCTGCACGTCCGCGACGAGGGCGCGCCCGGCGGCGTCTTCCTGCAGCTCCGCGGCGCGCCCGTGCCGCTCCGGGCCGGCGATCACTTCGCCGTGGGCGACCGGCTCCTGCGCTACGCGGGCCCGCTGCCGCCCGCGCCGGCGCCCCCGCCCGACGGCACGCGGCGGCTCGGCTCGCCGCGTCCGCCGGCGCCCGCGCTCGTCGTCGAGGAGTGGCTCGAGGGCGGCGCCGCCGGCCGCGTGTTCGTCCGCGGCGGTCCGACCGTGACCATCGGCCGCGCCGGCTGCGCCGTGAGCCTCGGCGACGATCCCACGGTGTCGCAGTCGCACGCCGAGCTGCTCGTCGACGCCGGGGGGAACGTGCGGCTCCGGGACCTCGGGTCGTCGAACGGCACGTACCTCAAGGTGCCGCCGCGCGCGGAGCGCGAGCTCCGCGACGGGGACCGCGTCCGGATCGGGCGCGAGGTCCTGCGGGTCGCGGTGGTCTAGCCGCACGAGGGCCGGCAAGATGCGCTCGGTCGAGGAGGAGCTCCGGTAGGCCCCTACTCGAGCGTCGCGAGGATCGCGCGCACGCGGTCGGCGTCGTCGGGGCCGGTGGCGAGGTATCTCCGGTACCGCTCCGCCGCGCGCCGGCGATCCCCCTTCAGCTGGTAGCAGAGCGCGAGCCTCTTCTGGAGCTGCGCGAGGCCCGGGTCCGCGGCCTCCGCCGCGAGGTAGAGCCTGATCGCGCCCTCCACGTCCTGGGCCGCGCGGCGCGCCTCCGCCTTCCGGTAGAGCGCCTGCGCCCGATCGCGGTCGCGGCGGGAGACCTTCGCGCCCGGGGCCGGCGTCGGGGCCGTCGGGGCCGGCGTCGGCGTCGGCGTCGGGATCGGGGTCGGGGGCGGGGGCGGCGTCGCCGTCGCCGTCGCCCCGGCGGCGGAGGGCGCGATGGTGTCGGGCTCCCCCTTCCGATCGGCGACGCGCTCGCGGCCGAGGATCGCGATCGCGCCGCCCCCCGCGACCGCGGCGGCCATCACGAGCCCGAAAGCCCAGAAGGCCGCCCGGGAGCGCCGCGGCCTCCCGGCAGCGGCCAGCGCCGCGCGCGCCGGCGCCGGGGCGGGACGGCGGGGAGCCGCGGCGGCGGGCTCGAGGCAGGCGAGGAGGGCGGCGCGCATCTCGTCCGCGGACTGGAACCGGGCGGCCGGGTCCTTCTCGAGCGCCTTCGCGATGACCGCGTCGAGCGCGGGGGAGACCTCGACCTCGGGGTTCCTCTGCCGCGCCGGGACGGGCGCCTCGGAGAGATGCTGGGTGAGGAACCCGACGGGCGTGTCCGACGCGAACGGCAGCGCGCCCGTCGTGAGCTGGTAGAGGATGACGCCCATCGAGTAGAGGTCCGACCGGTGGTCGATCTCGGCGCCGCGCGCCTGCTCCGGGCTCATGTACTCGGGCGTCCCGCAGACGAGCCCGGCCTGCGTGAGCTTCGGCTCGTCCGCCCCGGGCGCCGTGATCTTCGCGATCCCGAAGTCGAGCACCTTCACGAAGTCGGGCTCGCCGCGGCGCGGCTCGACCATCACGTTCTCGGGCTTCAGATCCCGGTGCACGATCCCCTGCGCGTGGGCCTCGGCGAGCGCGGAGAGGATCTGCGCGCCGATCCGGACGACGCGGGGCTCGCCGAGCGGGAACTCCTCGGCGAGCACGCGCCCGAGGTCCTTCCCGGCGAGGTACTCCATCGCCATGAAGAGGGTCCCGCCCTCCGCCTCGCCGAAGTCGAGGACGGCGATCGAGTTGGGGTGGTCGAGGCGCGAGGCGGCCCGCGCCTCGCGCTGGAACCGCTGCACGATCTGCGGGTCGCTCGAGTACGCCCGGTGGAGCATCTTCAGGACGACGGGGCGGTCGAGCGCGAGGTGGCGCGCGCGGTAGACGCGCCCCATCCCCCCCTGGCCGACGAGCGCCTCGATCCAGAACTTCCCGCCGACGATCCGGCCGAGCCACGGATCCCGGACCTCGCCCGGGGGAGGCATCGCCGCCCCGCACGACGTGCAGAACCGGGCGGCGTCCTCGGTCGCGGCGTGGCACTCGGGGCACTCGCGCATCCGCGCATGATACGACGACCGGCCCCGGGAGCGCCGGGACCGACGGTGCTACGATGCGAGGCGCATGTCGAGGCCCAGCCGGTGCCCGCGGTGCGGGCGCGAGAACGATCCCAGCTTCGCGTACTGCCTCGGCTGCGGACAGTCGCTCCGCGCGCCGGCCGCGCCGGGCGGGGCGTCCTGCGGAGCGTGCGGCGCGCCGGTCCAGCCCGGGTTCCGCTTCTGCGGCGTCTGCGGCAAGCCCCTCGTCGCCGCGCAGGCCGCGCCCGG
>DASVZX010000160.1:0-14361 GCA_036391435.1 Anaeromyxobacter sp.
CCCCTACGAGCCGCCGTCCCGCCGCCGGCGGGCGAGATCCGCCGGGCGCACGGCGCCGTCCCCGAACCGGTCGGCGAGCCGGTCGATCGCTGCGTTCAGGGCCCTGCGGCGGTCGCCCTCGGCGGCGGCCGCCGCCGGCGCGCCGAAGAGATCCAGCTGGCCCCGCTCCGCCTCGCCCGCGAAGCCGGAGACCGAGATGCCGGTGAGCCGCACGGGCCGGGCGAGGTCCACGCGATCGAGCAGCCGCCGCGCCGCGTCCACGATCGCGTGGCCGTCGTCGGTGGGCCGCTCGAGCGTGGTGCGGCGCGTGACCGCGCTGAAGTCGGAGTACTTCACCTTCAGGGTGACGACGTGGCCGGCGAGCCCGGCGGCGCGCAGGCGCCGACCGACGCGCACCGCCTGCGCGAGCAGCTCGCGCTCGAGGTCGGCGCGATCGCGCAGGTCCTCCCCGAAGGTGTCCTCCGCGCCGATCGACCTCGCCGCCTCGTCCGGCACCACCTCGCGCGGATCGTCCCCCTGCGCGAGCGCGCGGAGCGCCCGCGCGTGCGACGCTCCGATCGCGCCGGCGAGCGCCATCTCCGGCGTCCGGGCGAGGTCGCCGATCGTGCCGATGCCGATCCGGCCCAGCGCCTCCTCCGTGACGTGCCCGACCCCCCAGAGCCGCGACACCGGCAGCGGCGCGAGGAAGGCTTCGACGCCTCCCGCCGGCACCTCGACGAGGCCGTCCGGCTTGCCGAGGTCGGTCGCGATCTTCGCGGCGAGCTTCACCTCGGCGATCCCGGCCGAGACCGCGAGCCCGCAGCTCGCGCGGACCTCCGCCTTGATGGCCCGCGCGATGTCCGCCCCGGCGCCGTGGAGCGCCCGGCTCGCGGTCACGTCGAGGAACGCCTCGTCGAGCGAGAGCGGCTCGACGAGCGGCGTGTAGCGCCGGTAGAGCTCGAAGATCCGCTCGGAGAGGCCGGCGTACCGATCGAAGCGCGGCGGGAGGAACACGCCGTCCGGGCAGAGCCGCCGCGCGCGCGCCGTCGGCATCGCGGAGCGGACGCCGAAGCGGCGCGCCTCGTAGCTCGCGGCGCACACGACCCCCCGGCGCGACGGGCCGCCGACGATCACCGGCCGGCCGCGCAGCGCGGGGTCGTCGAGCTGCTCGACCGACGCGTAGAACGCGTCCAGGTCGAGGTGGAGGATCGTGCGCGGCACGGCCATGCCCACCTCTTTACATGGGGGCGCCCACGTTCAGGGCCCATCCGGGACGTGCGGCGCCTTGACCTGGGTCAACTCGCCCGGTAAGTACGTCTTTGCATGGCGTCGGCGCTCCATCCGTCTCGCCCCGATGCGCCGCGACCCGGGATCGCGGAGCGGATCTGGGACGCCGCCCGCGGCGAGTTCTCGAGGCGCGGCTACCACGGCGCGCGGGTGCAGGGGATCGCGCGGGGCGCGTCGTGCAACGTCGCGCTCATGTACCGGCACTGGGCGTCGAAGCGCGCCCTGTACCTCGACATCCTGCGCTCGGTCTGGGTCGCCGCCGCGAGCGAGATCGTCCGCGTGCTCGAGAGCGGGCCCGCCGCGCCGAGCGCCGTCGTCGGCGCCTACCTCGACGCGATGATGCGGGACCCGATGGGCGCCCAGATCCTGATCCGCGAGTACCTCGACGGCGCCCCGCACCTCGCGCAGCTCGCGCAGGCCGACCCGGGCATCTTCGAGCCCGTGCGCCGCGCGGCCGCGGCGCTCGCGATCGGCGGCGAGGACGGGATGGACCCGGTGCTGTCCGCCGTCACCGTGGGCGGGCTCGCGGCGCTCATCGCGTCGGCGCGCGAGGCCGCGCGCCCGTTCGTGGACGTCCGCGTCGCGCCCGAGGCGTGGCGGCGCCACGCGTTCCACATCCTCGTGAACGGCGTCGCGTCCGGCCGCCCCGCGCCCGCCGCGAGCGGCTCGCCCGCGGACGGCCGGGTGGTCTGACCGGTCGTCTGGCCCGGCCGGCGGGCGCGCGCTAGTCTCCGCCCATGTCCGCAGACGTCGTGGTGGTGGGGGCCGGAGTCCAGGGCTCGTCGGTGGCGTTCCGGCTCGCGCAGGCGGGCAAGAAGGTGGTCGTCCTCGAGCGCGCCATCCCCGGCGCCGAGGCCTCCGGCGCCGCGGGCGGGATCCTCTCGCCCGGCGTCGAGGCGACCGAGCCCGGCCCGTTCCACGCGCTCTGCCGCGCGTCGCTCGAGCGCTACCCCGGGTTCGTCCGCGACGTCGAGGCGCTCTCGGGCATGTCGGTCGCGTTCCGGACGCTCGGCACCCTCGAGATCGCGCTCGACGACGACCACGCGAAGGTGCTCGCCGCGCGCGCCGAGAAGCTCCAGCGCCACCGGCTCCCCGTCGAGGTCCTCGATCCCGAGGCGGTCCGGCGGCTCGAGCCGGGGATCTCGAGGGAGGCGCGCGGCGCGCTCTACTTCGCCGACGAGTCGTCGCTCGATCCGCGCCTGCTCGCCCGCGCCGTGTACGTCGCCGCCGCGCGCGCGGGCGCCTCGTTCGTCACCGGGCAGGTCCGCCGGATCGTCCTCGAGGGCGGCCGCGCCGTGGGCGTCGAGCACGACGCGGGGCGCATCGACGCGGAGCGCGTCGTGCTCGCCGCCGGCGCCTGGAGCCAGCGCGTCGAGGGGAACGGGCTCCCGCCCGGCTCGGTTCGGCCGGTGCGCGGGCAGATCGCGCTGCTCGACACCCGGCCGCCGCTCCTGTCGCGCGTCGTCTTCTCGGGGCACGGCTACGTCGTGCCCCGCCCCGACGGCCGGATCCTCGTCGGCTCGACGATGGAGGAGGTCGGGTTCGAGAAGGCGGTCACCGCGGGCGGCCTCCGCCACGTGCTCGACGTGGCGATGGGCATCGCCCCCGCGCTCGCGCAGGCGCCGGTCGTCGACACCTGGTCGAACTTCCGCCCGTCGAGCCCGGACGGCGAGCCGATCCTGGGCGAGGGGCCCTCCTCGGGTCTCCTCTACGCGACGGGCCACACGCGGAACGGCATCCTGCTCACCCCGGTGACGGCCGACGCGATCGCGGCGCTCGTCCTCGGGCGCGCGCCGCCGGTCGACCTCGCGCCGTTCTCGCCGGCGCGGCTCGCCGGGATCCTCGGCCCGCGCCGCTGAGCCCGTCACCCGATCGCCGCGAGGATCCGCTCGGCGGCCCGCGCCGCGCCGCCGAGGTCCGGCGGGGGCGGCACGGGCATGGCGAGGACGCGGGCGAGCGGCTCGGCGAGCCTGCCCGCCGCGAGGTCGGCGTTCGAGACGTGCACGCAGGCGAGGTGGCGCGGCATCCCGGCGACGAGGACGTCGTACTCGGGGAAGTCGCCGCGCTCCGTGTAGACGAGCCGCGTCCCCGCCCCGATCGCGTCGGAGACGATCCCGTAGCCGGGCTTCGTCACGATCGCGTCCACCGCGCCGATGACGTCCGGGTACTCGAGCCCGAGGGACGCGAGCCGCTCCTCCGCGACCTCCTCCGGGAAGACGAACCGGTAGCCCGGGCCGGCCCCGGCTCGCAGCGCCTCGGGCCGGAGCCCGGGGAGCCCGATCCCGCCGAACGACACGAGGACCGTCCTCCGCCCGTCGAGCCCGAGCCGGCGCCGCGCCTCGTCCCGCGCCAGCCGGGGCCGGCGGGCGACGAGCCCCACCGCCGCGCGCCGCGGGAACGCGGACAGGCCGGCCGCGAAGGGGAGCTCGAGCAGGAGCGCGGCGGTGCCGTACGCCTCCGCCGCGCGCGCCGCCGACGCCGCCAGGGACGGCTGGCGGCGCGACAGGTGGGCGTAGATCCAGTCCCAGGAGAAGTTCGCGAGCCCGAGGGCCGGCACCCCCGCGCGCGCCGCCGCGGCGAAGGCGAGCGCCGGGACGTCCGCGAGGACGGCGCGCGCCCCGGCGCGGCGGAGGAACCCGGCCTCGCGCGCGACGCGGGCGTCCCAGTCCGCCTCGAACGCCCGGCAGCGCGCCGCCGTCTCGGCCTCGTCGACGTGGAGCGCGTCCCGCTGCGCGAGCCCCACGTCGCAGGCGTGCGGGCGGAGCTCGACCGGCCCGGGCACGTCGCGCCGCACGAGCCATCCGGGCGCCCCGCCGGTGATCGCGATGGCGAGGCCGGGCGAGCGCGCGCGCACGGCGCGGAGCACGGCGAACAGGCGGATCGCGTGCCCGAAGCCGTGGCCGGAGACGTAGGCGGCGAGCATGGGGGCCGATTGTGTCATCGGGACGGGCTGCGCGCAGCGGCCCGCCGCGGGATCCGGCCCCGCCGGCCGACCCCGGCGCCGCCGCCCGTCCCTGTGCGCCCGCGACGGCGCCCCCACGTTTCCGGGGTCGATGCGCGGCCCCGATCTCTCCGCGAGCCTGGATCGCCTGTTCTCCAGCCTGCAGCGGGGGCAGCTGCTCCTGCTCGTGGGCGCCGGGGCGTCGCGCTGGGCCGGGCTCCCGTCGTGGCGCGACGCGGTCTGCGCGCTCGCGGAGGACCTCGTCCCCGCGCTGCGGGCGCGCTTCCCGGACGCCCGCCAGCGCTTCGAGCCGCCCCGCCCCGGCGAGCGCGTGCCCGTCGAGACCCTGCTCCGCATCCCGGAGGCGCACCGGCGCCTCTGCGGGGAGGCGCGGCTCGTCGCGCGGCTCTCGGAGCTGTTCGACGCCCCGGGTCGCTCGTCGTGTCGGAGTCCGACTTCCTGCGCCGCTCCGATCTCGCGGCGAACCCGATCGACCTGCGCTTCTGCTCCGACGTGATGGGGCGGGAGCTCCTCCTCGTCGGCTACGGCTTCAACGACCCGAACATGCGCTGGATCTGGGCGAAGCTCCGGGACCTCGAGGTCCCGCCGGTGGGGTGGTTCCTCGAGCTCGGCGACCGCGCGACGCTCGACCAAGGCGCGGCGGGAGGGCCGGCGCGCGGCGGCCGCGCTACTCGACCCAGTCCGCGATGAAGACGTTCGTCTCGTGCGGCCGTCCGCCGTTGCGGTTCGACGCGAAGACGAGCTGCCTCCCGTCCGGCGAGAACATCGGGAACCCCTCGAAGGTGTCGCTCGTCGTGATCCGCTCGAGACCGGTCCCGTCGTCGTTCACGAGGTAGAGGTCGAAGTTCCGGCCCGCGGGATCGCCCACGTTGGACGCGAACACGATGCGCCGCCCGTCCGGGTGGAAGAACGGCGCGAAGCTCGCGGCGCCGAGCCTCGTCACCTGCCGCACGTTCGAGCCGTCCGCGTCCATCGTGTAAATCTCCAGCCGGCCCGGGCGGACCAGCCTGCGGGCGAGCAGGCTCCGGTAGTCCGCGCGCTCCGCGTCCGTCGCGGGCCGGCTCGCGCGATAGACGATGCGCTTGCCGTCCGCGGAGAAGAACGCCCCGCCGTCGTAGCCCTCCGTCGACGTGAGGCGGACGAGGCCCGAGCCGTCGAGCCGCATCTTGTAGAGGTCGAGATCGCCGTCGCGGGTGGACGTGAAGACGATCCACCCGTCCGCCGAGATCGTCGCCTCCGCGTTGTAGCTCCCCGGCGCCGGCGCGAGCGGCCGGACGTCGGAGCCGTCCGGGCGCGACGTGTAGATCTGGTAGTCGTAGAGCGCCCAGACGTACCCCTCCGTCATGTCGGGGCGGGGCGGGCACTCCGGACCGCTCCCGCGGGTCGACGACCAGAGGATCCGGGAGCCGTCCGGGAAGAAGTAGCCGCAGGTGACGCGGCCGCCGCCGGACGAGACCTGCCGCACGCCGGACCCGTCGGTCCGCATCACGTACTCCTGGTCGCACGGCTGCCCCCGCGGCGCGGCCTGGAACACGAGCTCCTTGCCGTCGAAGCTGAAGTACGCCTCGGCGTTCTCTCCCCCGAACGTGAGCTGGCGGACGTTCCGCAGGTGACGCTCCCCGGGGAGCGCGAGGTCCGCCGCCGGAGGCGCGGCGGACGCCGGGCCCGCCGCGGGACGCGCGCAGGCCGCGGCGAGGAGGACGAGGGCGAGGGAGCGCATGGCGGGATGCTCGCCCGCGCCCCGCCCGGCGGCCGCCATCCCGTTGGGGCACGACCCGCCCGGCTCCCGGCTCGACCCCTCACCCCACGCCCCGGCTCCTGCCCCGGAGGCCCCCGGCTGGTCTCCGGGCCCCTCGTGTGGCAAGCTCGCGCGAGGTCCCTCTCCCGCAGCAGCATGAAGCGCCCGACGCCTCGCCAGATCGCCGCCGTCGCGCTGCTCCTCGGTGCGGCCGCGTGCTCCCGCGCGCACGGAGACGCCCTCCCTCCGGGGCCGGCGCTTCCGGCGCGCTGCCTCGCCGACGATCCGCAGGCGACGCCCCGCCACCTCGCCGAGGAGGCCGAGGACGCGCTCGATCGCGGCGACGACGAGCGCGCGCTCGCCTGCGCGGACGAGGCCATCCGGATCCTGCCCCGCCTCGTGCGGGCGCTCGCCGCGCGCGCGGAGGCGCTCGCGGCGCTCGACCGCGTCGACGAAGCCCGGCTCGCCTGGTCGCGCGCGCTCGCCGTCGACCCGCAGGATCCGCGCGCGCTCCTCGGCGCGGCGGAGCTCCACGTCCGGAAGCTCGCCCCGGCGCGCGACGCGCTCGAAACCGGGCTCGAGTACGCGCTGCGGGGCGCGCGCGCGGCGCGGGCGCGGGCCGACCGGAAGCTCGCGGCCCGGCTCGAGCTCGTCGCCGGGATGGCCGAGAACGACCTCGGCCGCAGCCACCTCGCGCTGCCGCACCTCGACCGCGCAGCCGCGACCCTCGCCGACGATCCCGACGCGATCTACGAGCGCGGCGTGGCGCTCTTCGAGCTCTGCCGCTTCGCCGAGGCGCAGCGCGCGTTCGAGCGGACCCTCGCGATCGCGCCGAACGACCCGTGGGCGCTGCACCAGCTCGGGCTCCTCGCGGAGCGCCGGGGCGCGCCGAAGCGCGCCGAGGCGCTGCTCGCCCAGGCGAGGCGGCTCGCGCCGCGCGACTTCCGGCCGGAGCTCGACGTCGGCGCCGACGCCTTCCGCGCCGAGGTCGCCGCCGCCGTCGCGGCGCTCCCCGAGGAGGAGCGCGCCGCCCTCCGCTCGGTCCCGCTGGAGATCCAGGACCTCCCGGACTCCGCCGACCTCCTCGCCGTCGAGCCGCCGCTCTCGCCCTCGATCCTGGGGCTGTTCCGGGGCCCGTCGGAGGGCGAGCCGTGCCTCCCGTCGGACGGGCCGCGCTGCCGCTCCATCGTGCTCTACCGCAAGAACCTGCTCCGCTTCGCGCGCGACTCGAAGGAGCTGTCGGAGCAGGTGCGGGTCACCCTCCTCCACGAGCTCGGGCACCTGCACGGCGAGAACGACGAGGACCTGCGCGCGCGCGGCCTCGAGTAGCGGGGCGGCGAGGGCGTCGCTCAGCGACGCTTCGGGGCGCCGCTCTCCTCGTCCTCCCGGACGTGCACGGCGCCCACCTCCGGCGGCTCGGGCGGCTCCGGCTCGGAGAGGCTCGCGAGATCGTCGTCGCCGCCGGGGAGGTCGCCGCCGGAGTCGAGGCCGAGCGGCGTGGGCGCCGCGCCGCCCACGTTCCCGAGCGGCACGAGCTTCTCGTCCTGCTCCTCCTCGAGCTCGCGGGTCTCGCGCTCGGACGGCCGGGCGGTCGGCTCCGGCTCGTCGGGCGCCTCGTCTTCGAAGGGATCGCGGCGCGGCATGCCTCGAACCTAGGGACCGGCGAGCGGGAGGGGCAGCCGGAGGAAGACCGGCCCGGGGCGCCTACCTCACGAGCGCCTCGTAGAGCGCCTCGTAGCTCCGCGCGCTCCGGTCCCAGCTGAAGTCCTGCGCCATGCCGCGGACCACGAGCCCGCGCCACGCCCGCCGGTCGCGCCAGGCGTCGAGGGCGCGGCGCACGGCGAGGAGGAGCGCCTGCGGCGTGTAGTCCCGGAACTTGAACCCGGTGCCGCGGGTCCAGCCGTCGAAGTCCTCCACCGTGTCGTCGAGCCCGCCGACCGCCCGGACGATCGGGGGCGTCCCGTAGCGGAGGGAGTACATCTGGTTCAGGCCGCACGGCTCGAACCGGCTCGGCATGAGGAACGTGTCCGCCCCCGCCTCGATCCGGTGCGCGAGCCCCTCGTCGAACCCGATCCGCGCCGCGACCTGCGAGGGCCGCGCGCGCGCGACGCGGGCGAACGCCTCCTCGTACGCGCGGCTGCCGGACCCGAGGACCGCGAGCTGGACGTCGCGCGCGAGGAGCCCCTCGAGCGACGCGACGACGAGGTCGATCCCCTTCTGATCGACGAGCCGCGACACCATGCCGACGAGCGGGACGTCCGGGCGAGCGGGGAGCCCGAGCTCGCGCTGCAGCGCCGCCTTGCACGCTCCCTTCCCCCCGAGGTCGCGGGCCGTGTAGGACGCGGGCAGGTGCGGGTCGGCCGCCGGATCCCACGCGTCGGCGTCGATGCCGTTCAGGATCCCGTGGAGGTCCGCGCGCCGGTGGCGCAGGACCGGATCGAGCCCCTGCCCGCCCTCCGGCGTCAGGATCTCCCGCGCGTAGGTCGGCGACACGGTCGTGAGCGCGTCGGCGAAGGAGAGCCCGGCCTTCATGAAGGAGAGCTGGTCGTGGAACTCGAGCGCGTCGAGCCGGAAGGCGTCCCAGGGGAGCCCGAGGAACGGCACCACCTGCTTCGGGAACACGCCCTGGTAGGCGAGGTTGTGGATCGTGAAGACGGCCCGGGCGCCCGAGAGCGCCGGGTCCTGGGCGTGCTCGTGGCGCAGGAGCCACGGGCAGAGCCCCGCCTGCCAGTCGTTCGCGTGGACGACGCGCGGGCGGAGCCGGGACGCGGAGGGGACCGCGAGCGCGGCGCGCGCGAACCACGCGAAGCGCTCGGCGTTGTCGCCGTAGTCGTGGCCGGCCTCGCCGTACAGCCCGCGCCGGGCGCCGAAGAACCGCTCGTGCTCGACGAGGGAGACGGTCGGGCGCCCCTCCTTCACCCACAGCGTCGTCGCCTCCCCCCGCACGCGCACCGCCGCGTCGCGCCGCTCGAACCCCGCCGCCTCCGCGTCGACGAACCCGTACCGCGGGGCGACGACGTGGACCGAGTGCCCGCGCGCGGCGAGCGCGCGCGGCAGCGCCCCGGCCACGTCGCCGAGCCCCCCGGTCTTCGACCAGGGCGCCACCTCCGACGCGACGAACAGGATCTGCATCCGAACCCCTCGCGACGCCGCCCGGCCGCCCGGGCTTCGCTAGCCGGGGACCTTCCGCAGGAACTCGGCCGCCTCCTCGGGGGGCACCGGGTTGATGTGGAAGCCGGAGCCCCACTCGAAGCCGGCGACCTGCGAGAGCGCGGGCATGACCTCGACGTGCCAGTGGTAGCTCGGCGACGACGCGTCGCGGATCGGGTTCGTGTGCACGATGAAGTTGTACGCCGGGTCGCCCAGGGCGGACGCGAGCCGCCGCAGCGTCGTGCCGAGGGCCTGCGCGCAGAGCGAGAGCCGCTCCTTGGGCTCGGCCTCGACGTTCGACTCGTGCCGCTTCGGGACGATCCAGGTCTCGAACGGGCTGCGCGGCGCGTACGGCGCGAACACGACGAACTCGTCGTTCTCGTAGATGAGGCGCGACCGGTCGCGCCGCTCCTGGCCGACCACGTCGCAGAAGATGCAGCGCTCCTTCAGCTCGTAATGGCGCCGCGCGCCCTCGATCTCCTCGGCGACCTGCCGCGGCAGGACCGGCAGCGCGATGAGCTGCGAGTGGGTGTGGTCGAGCGACGCGCCCGCGAGGTGGCCGTGGTTCTTGAAGAGCAGGAGGTAGCGGAAGCGCAGGTCGTTGCGGAGGTCGAGGATGCGGGCCTTGAACGCGAACAGGACGTCGGTCAGCTCGGCGTCCGAGAGGTCCTTCATCTGCCGCCCGTGGTCGGGCGTCTCGATGATCACCTCGTGCGCGCCGATGCCGTTCATGCGGTCGTAGATCCCCTCGGCCTGGCGATCGAGGTCGCCCTCGATCTTGAGGGCGGGGAAGCGGTTCGGGACGACGCGCACCTTCCAGCCGGGCGAGTTCGGCGGCGCGGACGGAGACCGGCCCGAGACGTACACCTCGGGCGGCGTCTTCTCCTCGTGCCCCGCGCAGAACGGGCACACCGACGGCTGGGGCGCGGGCGGGCAGCGCTGGAGGTCCGAGGGGCGGCGCGCCCGCTCCGTCGCGATGATCACCCAGCGGCCGACGATGGGGTCCCTGCGAAGCTCGGGCATCCCGTCCTCCTCTAGGCCCGCTCGCGGGCGGCGGCGACGGCGAGCGCCTCCGCCTCGTCGCGCGCCGGCCGCACCGTCGCGCCCACGATCGCGGCGATCGCCATGAGCGCGCCGCCGGCGACGTACGGGAAGGCCGGGGACCACCGGCCGTAGGTGAAGGTCCCGGCCTCGGGGCCGATGATCCGGCCGAACGCGGCCGCGGACTCGCCGATCCCGAGCGTGCCGCCCTGCTCGTCGGCGCGGGCGAAGCGGGAGAGCAGGGACGAGAGCGACGGCTGGGAGAGCCCCGAGCCGAGGGCGAGGGGCGCCGTCGCGACGAGGAGCCCCGCGAGGCTCCCGGCGAACGGCAGCGCGGCGAGCGCGACCGCCTGCAGCGCCACCCCCGCGACGAGGAGCGACTTCTCCCCGTAGCGGTGCGTGAGCCTGCCGATGAGGCCGCCCTGGACCAGCACCACGATGACGCCGATGTAGCCGAAGAGGAGGCCCACGGAGCGCTCGGTGAGCCCGTAGCGCTCCGTCACGAGGAACGCGTAGGTGAACTCCATCGCGCTGAAGGCGAGGACGGTGAGGAAGTAGATGAGGATGACGCGGCGGATCCCGGGCCGGCCCATCTCGCGGAAGAACGCGGTGAACCGGTTCCGCGCCGCCGCCTCGCGCGCCGCGCGGTGCTCGGGCTCGGGGAGGACGAGGAACGCGGCGACGCCGTTCGCCAGGGCGAGCGCCGCCGCGGCGAACCCCGGCCAGGCGAGGGAGAAGTGGGAGAGCGCGCTCCCGATGGGGGGGCCGAGCACGAAGCCGAGGCCGAACGCGGCGCCGATCATGCCCATCCCGCGGGCGCGCCCCTCGGGCGGCGTCACGTCCGCCACGAAGGCGCGCGCGATGGCGATGTTCGCGGTCGCCGCGCCCGCGAAGAGCCTGGAGGCGAGCAGCACCGCGAAGCTCCCGGCGAGCCCGTAGAGGAGGAACGCGGCGGCGGTCATCAGGATCGAGACGAGCAGCACCGGGCGGCGGCCCACGCGGTCGGACAGCCGCCCCCAGATCGGCGCGAAGACGAACTGCATCGCCGAGTAGCCGGTGGAGAGGAGACCGGTCCACGCCTCGGACGCCCCCAGCTGCTTCGCGTAGAGGGGCATCACCGGGATGACCATCCCGAACCCCAGCAGGTCGACGAAGACGATGATGAAGAGGATCAGGAGAGCGGAGCGGTTCCTCACGGGTGCGCGAGGATAACCCGTCGCACCCCGCTCCGCAGTCGAAAACCCGGGCGGCCGAGCGCCCGGAAGGTGGACGAGCCTAGATCTCGACCCGGTTCCTCCCGCCCGCCTTCGCGGCGTACAGCCTCGCGTCGGCGCGGGCGAGGAGCGCCGGCCCGGTCTCCCCGGCCTCGCGCGCCGCGCACCCGAGGGACACCGTGACCGGGAGCGCCACGCCGCCCGCCTCGACGTCGGCGGCGGCCACCGCCGCGCGGATCCGCTCCGCCGCCTCCGCCGCCGCCGCGAGGTCCGCCCCGGGCAGCAGCGCGGCGAACTCCTCGCCCCCGGTCCGCGCGAGGAGGTCGCCCGCGCGCAGGGCCGAGGCGGCGCGCCCGGCGACCGCGGCGAGCACGGCGTCCCCCGCGGCGTGGCCGTGCTCGTCGTTCACCCGCTTGAAGCGATCGACGTCGATCGCGACGGCGGCGAGCGGGGCGCCGGAGCGCTCCGCGCGCGCGACCTCGCGCGCGAGCGCCTCGTCGAAGGCGCGCCGGTTCGGGAGCCCGGTGAGCGCGTCCTCCCGGGCGAGCCGCGCGAGCTCCTCGAGGTGGCGTCCTTCCAGGTCGCCGGCGGCGACGTACGCGGCGACGTACGCCCCCACCCGGATCCGGTCGCCCGGGGCGAGCCGGTGCCGCTCCACCCGGGCGCCGTTCACCCACGTGCCGTTCGTCGAGCCGAGGTCGACGACCTCGTGGCCGCCGTCCTGCGCGACGACGCGGGCGTGACGCCGCGAGACGTCGTCCGCCGGGAGCGGGACGGTGCAGCCGGGGTCCCGCCCGAGCACGACCTCGCCGCCGAGCGCCACGCGCACGCCGAGGAGGGTCCCGCCCTCGACGAACACGAGGCTCGCCTCGCCGGCGCCCGGCGCGCCGCCGCCCGGGGGCCGGACGCGGGTCGCGTCCTCGCCCATCACACCCTCCAGTTCACGTGCTCGAAGCTCTCGTCCGGCACGGTGAACGCGAGGAAGCCGTAGCGCGGCAGCCGCTCCACCTGGACGTCGCCGCGAAGCGTGTGGACCGAGAGGGCGAGCCGCACCCCCGCGGCGAGCCCGAGCGCCTCGAACGGGAGCGCGATCTCGAGCACCTGGGCGAAGGCCGCCCGTCCGATCTCCTCCGCGCCGCGCCGGCCCGGGTGGGGGACGCCGTCCGGGACGACGGGGAAGTCGATCGCGACCTGGCGGTCGGCCGCGAGCACCGTCACCCGGACCCGCGTCGCGACCTCGGCGGCGCGCTGCGCCGACTCCGCCGGATCGAGCCGGAGGTAGAGCGCGGCGAGGTCGAACCCGTAGTGGAGGGCGTGGAACGCCTGGGCGCCGCCGTACATCGAGCCCCGGTGCTGGCCCGGCCGGTAGAGCCCCGACCCCTGCCACTCGAAGAACGTCGTCTCGCGGCCGTCGAGGTCGGGGGTGAGGAGCAGGGTCGGCTCGCGGAGCGGCTTCGCCTCGACGCCGCCCCCGGCCGCGTCGCCCGCGCGCTTGATGGGCGCGAGCGCCTCGGCGGGCGGGTGCGCGCCGGCGAGGAGCGCCGCCCGGATGACGTGGCCGCGGAAGAGCGCGTCGAACTCCGCCGCGAGCTCGGTCGTGAAGTCCTCGCCGTACCACCAGTACCAGTCCGACGCCTCGGCCGCGTAGGCGTGGCGCTTCGCCTGGGCGACGGTCGCCGGGTCGACGGCGCCCGACCGCTCGGCGGCCGCGATCGCGTCGCGCGCGCGGCCGAGGGCGGTCCAGGCACGGCGGTCCTCGGAGTGGCCGATCCAGATCCGGTAGGACGCCTCGATCCACGAGCCGGAGTGGATCCGCGGGATGGCGCGGCCGGGCGCGTCGCGGGTCGCCTCGGACAGGGTCACGGTCCGGATCCGGTCGCTCGCCTCGAGCGCGCCGTAGAGCCCGTCGAGGAACGCCTGCCCGGAGGCGGGGTAGTGCTCCCAGGCGTTCTCCCCGTCGAGGAACACGCCCACGGTCGGCGCGCCGGCCTGGCCGCCGCGCGTCCAGGCCTCCCCGATCGCGCCCACGTGCGCGAGGAAGTCCGAGACGGCCTGGCGCGCCGGCACCTGCGCGTACGTGAACCCGATGACGTCCGAGAGCGAGCGGTCGCGGAACAGCATCGACAGCTCGCCGCCCGCCCCGGCGGCGACCCGCCACGGGCGGTAGAGCGAGGCGAGCCTGGGCGCCTCCGGCGGGAGCGAGTGGAGGAGGACGCCCTCGTCGCTCGCCGCCCAGCGGACGCCCTCCGACGCGAGGATCTCGACCGCCTCGGGGGACACCGATCCCTCCGCCGGCCACATGCCGGCGGGCGGCGCGCCGAAGCGGCGCGCGTGCGACGCCATCGCCTCCCGGACGTGCCAGCGGGCGTCCTCCGGCCGCGAGAAGCGGGGCGGCAGCTCGAGCTCCGGGAGCGCGCGCCGCGCGGCGTCGGTGTCGCAGACGAGCGGCAGGATCGGGTGGTAGTACGGCGTCGTCGAGAGCTCCACCTGGCCGCGCCGCGCGAGCGCGCGCCAGCGCGGGACCACGCCGGCGAGGACCCGCGCCTGCGCGGCGAGGACGTACTCGATGTCCTCGCGCGAGTAGTCGCGCCCCTTGGCGGCGAGGGCCCGCAGCCCCTCGTCGTCGGCGAGCGCGCCGAAGCCCATCCAGCCCAGGTTGAAGAGCACCTGCAGGTCGGTGAGCGCGGCGGCGTCGAAGCGCTCGGCGGTGGCGGCGAGATCGACGTGGCGCAGGTCGCGGCCGCGCTGGTGGAGCAGCTCCCAGTAGCGCGGCAGCGGGCGGATCACCGTCTCCCAGTCCACCATGAAGAAGCTCTTGAGGAGCTGCTGCCGCTCCTCGGGGCCGAGCTCCGTCGCCGGGCGCGAGGAGAGGTCGAGGAAGCGGTCGCGGGCCGCCCCGCGGGCGTACTCCTCGAGCTGCTCGAGCAGCACCGGGGTGAAGTTGACGGTGCAGCGCACGCCCGGGTGGCGCTCCAGCATCCATGCCATGT
>DASVZX010000161.1:0-13609 GCA_036391435.1 Anaeromyxobacter sp.
GTCGGGCGCGGGGTCGCCGCGGCCGTCGCGCGCCTCGAGCCGGAGCAGGTCCTCGAGCCGCGGCGGGGCGGGCTCCGGCGCGGCCGGACCGGCGGGCCGCCAGGTGCCGGCGCGCCAGGAGAGGCGGTACTCGGGGACGAAGGCCTCGCCGTGATCGGCGACCGCCTCGATCGCGGCGAGCAGGTAGTCGGCGTCCGCCTCCGACGCGTAGTACGGGATCGACGCGCGGACCCAGCCCGGCTTCATCCCGAGCAGCCCCTCGTGGATCAGCGCGCGGTAGCGGGCGGAGCGCGCGGCGTCGATCCCGAGGAGCCGGTGCCCGTAGGGGCCCGCGCAGGAGCACCCGGCGCGCACCTGGATCCCGAACAGGTGATCGAGCAGCGTCGCCACGAGGTCGTGGTGGAGCCCCTCGACGTTGAACGACAGGATGGGCAGGCGCGGCCCGTGCCGCGGGCCGAGGACGCGCAGGCGCGGGTGCGCCGAGAGCCGCGCGAGCGCGGCCTCCGCGAGCCGGCGCTCGTGCTCCAGGATCCGGCGCGGATCGAGCTGCGATCGGAGCGCGAACGCGAGCCCGGCGCGGACGTCGCCGAGGATGTTCGGCGTCCCGCCCTCCTCGCGGTCCTCGAGCCGGGGGGCGTAGTCCACGAGGAGCCGCGCCTCGGCCTCGCCGCAGCACGGGCGCGGGCCCCCGGCGCCCGGCCCGACGTACTCGACGGTGCCGCCCCCCGGCCGCTCCGGGATCCGCGAGCGGAAGAGGTCGGCGCTCGCGACCAGCACGCCGGACGCGCCGGGGCCGCCCATGAACTTGTGCGTCGAGAGGAAGACGGCGTCGATCCGCTCGTCGGGGTCGGGCGGGTGCATGTCGATCGGGACGTACGGGCCGGCGGCCGCGTAGTCGATGCAGGCGAACGCGCCCTCCTCGTGGAGCACCCGGCAGACCGCGGGCACGTCGGTGAGGACGCCCGTGACGTTCGAGGCAGCCGAAACCGCGCCGATCCGCAGCGGCCGGTCCCGGTGGGCGCGCGCCTTGCGGCGCAGGTCCTCGAGGTCGATCGCGCCGTCGTCGCGCAGCTCCACCTCGACGAGCTCCGCGATCGACTCGAGCCAGGGCAGCTCGTTCGAGTGGTGCTCGTAGGGCCCGGCGAGGACGACCGGCCGGCGTCCGGGCGGGATCGCGCGGGAGAGCCCGAACTCGCGCTCGAGCGGCTCGGGGATCCGCAGCCCGAGGAGGCCCACGAGCTTGTTGACCGCGGCGGTGGCGCCGCTCCCGACGAAGAGCACGACGTCGCGCTCCCCCGCGCCGACCCCGCGGGCGACGGCGCGGCGCGCCTCCTCGCGCACGGCGGTCGTGCTGCGCCCCGCGGTGGAGAGGGCGCTGTGCACGTTCGCGTACATCGGGAGCAGGCTCGCGACGGCCGCCTCGACGAACGACAGCGCCCGGCCCGAGGCGGTGAGGTCGGCGTAGAACATCCGGCGGACGCCGGCGGGCGTGGCGAACGGCGCGCAGCGGCCGATCTCGGACCGCCGGACCCACGCGAGGAGCTCGTCGAAGCTGGGCATCTGCGTCCTCCGTCCCTCGAATCTGAGCACGTCCGCCCCCGCCCCGGCGGGAGAACCGTTCGTCCCCTGCTCCGTCCCGCGCGGGGGGCGGCGGCGTGACCGCGGCTCACCGGGCCGCTCGTCGGTCCCCCGGCGCGCCCTTATCATGTCGCGATGGCCCACCCTCCTCTGCCGGGAAGGACCGAGCTGCGGGCCATCGCCCGCCGGGCGATGGCCCAGCGCGGGCTCCTGCCCGACTTCTCGCCCGAGGCGCTCGCGGAGACCGCCGCCCTCGGCGCGCCCGCGCGGGAGGCGGGCCCCTCGATCCGCGACCTCCGCGGCCTCCTGTGGGCGTCGATCGACAACGACGACTCGCGCGACCTCGACCAGCTCTCGGTCGCCGAGCCGCTCGGCGGCGGCGCCGTGAAGATCCTCGTCGCCGTCGCCGACGTGGACGCGTCCGTCCGGAAGGGCTCGGCCATCGACGGCCACGCCCGGACCAACACGACCTCGGTCTACACGGCCGCCCAGATCTTCCCCATGCTGCCCGAGCGGCTCTCGACGGACCTCACCTCGCTCGGCGAGGGCGAGGAGCGGCTCGCGATCGTGGTCGAGATGGCGATCGACCCGGGCGGCGCGGTGACCGCCTCCGACGTGTACCGCGCGGCCGTCGTGAACCGCGCGAAGCTCGCCTACGACGGCGTGGCGGCCTGGCTCGACGGCGCCGCGCCCGTGCCGCCCCGGGTCGCGGCGGTGCCCGGGATGGACGCGCAGCTCCGCCTCCAGGACGAGGTGGCGCAGCGGATGAAGCGGCTGCGCGCCCGGCACGGCGCCCTCGACCTCCAGACGGTGCAGGCGCGCGCGGTCTTCGACGACGGCGTCCTCACGGCGCTGCGGCCCGACGAGAAGAACCGGGCGAAGGCGCTCATCGAGGACTTCATGATCGCGGCGAACGGCGTGACCGCGCGGTACCTCGACCGGAAGGGGTTCCCCTCGTTCCGGCGCGTGCTGCGCGTCCCGGAGCGCTGGGGGCGCATCGTGGAGCTCGCCGCCGGGGTGGGCGAGCGCCTGCCGCCGGCGCCGAGCGCCGTCGCCCTCGACGCCTTCCTCCGACGGCGCCGGCTCGCCGATCCGGCGCGGTTCCCGGATCTCTCCCTCGCCGTCGTGAAGCTCCTCGGCGCGGGGGAGTACGTGCTCGAGGTGCCGGGCGGCGACGCGACCGGCCACTTCGGCCTCGCGGTGCGGGACTACACCCACTCGACCGCGCCGAACCGGCGCTTCCCGGACCTCCTCACCCAGCGGGTGCTGAAGGCCGCGCTCTCCGGCGGCGCGCCGCCGTACGGGAAGGACGAGCTCGCCGCGCTCGCCCGGCACTGCACCGAGCAGGAGGGGAACGCGGCCAAGGTCGAGCGGCAGGTGCTGAAGTCCGCGGCCGCCCTGCTGCTCGCCCCGCGCACCGGCGAGCGGTTCGACGCGATCGTGACGGGCGCGTCGGACAAGGGGACCTGGGTCCGGATCGTCCAGCCGCCCGTCGAGGGGAAGGTCGTCCGCGGCTTCGAGGGGCTCGA
Organism: Anaeromyxobacter sp.; assembly: GCA_036391435.1. Classification (GTDB taxonomy): domain Bacteria; phylum Myxococcota; class Myxococcia; order Myxococcales; family Anaeromyxobacteraceae; genus Anaeromyxobacter. The sequence goes on from DASVZX010000161.1 coordinate 3,108, forward strand.
CGTCGGCGATCGCGTCCGGGTCCAGCTCGTCCACACCGACGTCGAGCGCGGCTTCATCGACTTCGTCCGCGCGCGCGAGGGCACCTGACATGACGGCCGACTCGAGACCCCGCACCTCGCTCGCCTACGAGGACCCGCGCTTCCTGGAGTCCGCGGGCGCGCGCCCGGTGCGCATCCTCGCGGAGTACCTCGGGCCCCTCGAGGCGTTCCGCCGCGAGCGCATCCGCGACACGGTCGTCTTCTTCGGCTCGGCGCGCATCCGCGCGGACGGCCCCCTCGGCCGCTACTACGAGGACGCGCGGACGCTCGCGCGCCTCGTCACGGCGTGGTCGAAGGCGCTCCCCTCGGGCTCCGCCCGCTACATCGTCTGCTCCGGCGGCGGCCCCGGCATCATGGAGGCGGCGAACCGCGGCGCCTCCGAGGCGGGCGGGAGGACCATCGGCCTCAACATCGGGCTCCCCCACGAGCAGCGGCCGAACCCGTGGATCACGCGCGAGCTGTCGTTCGAGTTCCGCTACTTCTTCATGCGCAAGCTCTGGTTCGCCTACCTGGCGCGCGCGCTCGTGGTCTTCCCCGGCGGGTTCGGCACGCTCGACGAGCTGACCGAGGTGCTCACCCTCCAGCAGACCGGGAAGCTGGAGCGCCGGATCCCGATCCTCCTCTACGGCTCGAGCTTCTGGAAGGAGATCCTGAACTTCGACGCCCTCGTGCGCCACGGCGTGATCGCCCGCGAGGACCTCGACCTGTTCACCTTCGCCGACGACCCCGCCGCCGCGTTCGCCCTCGTCCAGTCGTGGCTCCGGCCGGAGCCCGAGGAGGCCGCGCCGTCGATCGCGCACACGCGGTGGGCGGGGCCCGAGCCGTCCGGCGGGACCCCGGACGCCCGCTGACCGGGCCGAGTCACCTTTCGGGGCGCGCGTCATCTTCGCCTTTGCCGCGCGGCGAACGCGGGCCGAGAATCCCCGGCGGCCACCCCGCCATGCGTCGCGCCTTCCTCGTCCTGAACGCCGGCTCCTCCTCGATCAAGTTCTCGCTCTTCGAGGAGGCCGGCGGCGACCTCGCGCTCCGCGTCCGCGGCCTCTTCGAGCGGATCGAGGGCGACGCCGGGGGCGCGCCGCACCTCGTCGCGCGCCGCGCGGACGGCGCGGTCGTCGAGGAGCGCACCTGGCCGGAGCGCTCGTACCTGGGCCACGCCGGCGCGGTGCGGCACCTGCTCGCCCTCGTCCGCGGGGCGCTCGGGGAGGCGACGCTCGCCGGCGTCGGGCACCGGGTGGTGCACGGCGGGACGGCGTTCGCGGAGCCCGTGCTCGTGGACGAGGCGGTGCTCGCGCGCCTCCAGACCTTCGTCCCGCTCGCCCCCCTCCACCAGCCGCACGCCCTCGCGCCCATCCGGCTCGTCCGCGCGCTCGACCCGGCGCTGCCGCAGGTCGCCTGCTTCGACACCGCCTTCCACCGGTCGATGCCGCCGGTCGCCGAGCGCTTCGCCCTGCCCGAGGCGCTCCACGAAGCGGGCCTGCGGCGCTACGGGTTCCACGGGCTCTCCTACGAGTACGTCGCCTCGGCGCTCGCCGCGCTCGACCCCGCCCTCGCGCGCGGCCGCACCGTCGCCCTGCACCTCGGCAACGGCGCGAGCATGTGCGCCCTCCTGGACGGGCGGAGCGTCGCCACCACGATGGGCTTCAGCGTGCTCGACGGCCTGTGCATGGGCACGCGCTCCGGCGCGATCGATCCCGGCGCGCTGCTGTGGCTCCTCGACGAGCGCGGCATGGACGCGCGGGAGCTCGAGCGCCTCCTGTACGACCGCTCCGGCCTGCTCGGCGTCTCCGGGATCTCGAGCGACATGCGCGCGCTGCTCGCCTCGCCCGACCCGCGGGCGCGCCTCGCCGTGGACCTCTTCGTGTACCGGATCGGGCGGGAGCTGGGGTCGCTCGCGTCGGCGCTCGGCGGCCTCGACGCGCTCGCCTTCACGGCCGGCATCGGCGAGCACGCCGTCGAGATCCGCGAGCGCGTCTGCCGCGACGCGGCCTGGCTCGGCGTCGCGCTCGACCCCGCGGCGAACGCCGCGGGCGGGCCCCGGATCACGACGGCGGCGAGCCGGGCGTCCGCGTGGGTGGTCCCGACGGACGAGGAGCTGACGATCGCGCGGCACGCGCGCCGGGTGCTCGCGCGCGTCGCCGCGGAGGGGAGCGCGACCATGAAGCCGCTTGCACCGGTCCTCGAGGGGACCGCCTCGCTGTCCGCCTACGGACCCGCGCGCGCGAGCGTGGCGGGCGCGCCGCTCGCGCCCGAGGAGGCGAGCCGGATCGACGCCTTCTGGCGGGCCTGCAACTACCTCGCGCTCGGGATGATCTACCTGCGGGAAAACCCGCTCCTCCGCGAGCCGCTCCGGCCCGAGCACGTGAAGAGCCGGCTGCTCGGCCACTGGGGCGCGAGCCCGGCGCTGTCCTTCGTCTACACGCACCTGAACCGCGTCATCCGCGCGCGCGGCCTGGACGTCCTGTTCCTGGCGGGCCCCGGCCACGGCGCGCCCGGCGTGCTCGGCCCGGTCTACCTCGAGGGCACCTACTCCGAGGTCTACCCGGAGAAGAGCCTCGACGAGGACGGGCTCCAGCGGCTCTTCAAGGAGTTCTCCTTCCCGGGGGGCGTCGGGAGCCACTGCACGCCCGAGCTGCCCGGCTCCATCCACGAGGGCGGCGAGCTCGGGTACGTGCTCTCGCACGCGTGCGGCGCCGCCTTCGACGACCCGGACCTCATCGTCGCCGCGGTGGTCGGGGACGGCGAGGCCGAGACCGGCCCGCTCGCGACCTCCTGGCACGTCTCCAAGTTCCTGAACCCGATCCGCGACGGCGCGGTGCTCCCGATCCTGTCGCTCAACGGCTACAAGATCGACAACCCGACGCTCCTCTCGCGCATCGGCCACGACGAGCTGGAGAGCTTGCTGCGCGGGTGCGGGTGGACGCCGCTCTTCGTCGAGGGGTCCGACCCGCCGTCGATGCACCAGGCGATGGCGGCGACCCTCGATCGCTGCGTCGAGCTCATCCGGGGCGCCCAGGCCGAGGCGCGGCGCACCGGCGTCGCCGCCCGCCCCCGCTGGCCCATGATCGTGCTGCGGACGCCGAAGGGCTGGACCGCGCCGGCGGAGCTGGACGGCCACCGGCTCGAGGGCTCCTGGCGGGCGCACCAGGTGCCGATCTCGGGCGTGAAGACCGACCCGGCGCGGCTCGCCGTGCTCGAGCGCTGGCTGCGGAACTACCGGCCCGAGGAGCTGTTCGACGCGGCGGGCGCGCCGGTCGCCGCCGTGCGCGAGGCCGCGCCGCGCGGGCCGCGCCGCATGGGGGCGAACCCGCGGGCGAACGGCGGGATCCTGAAGAAGGCGCTGAAGCTCCCGGACTTCCGCGCGTACGCCGTCCCCGTCGAGGCGCCCGGCGCCGCCGCGGCGGAGAACACCCGGCCGCTCGGCGCGCTCCTCCGCGACGTCCTGCGCGCGAACGCGGAGCGCTTCCGGGTGTTCGGACCGGACGAGACCACCTCGAACAGGCTCGACGCCGTCTACGAGGCCTCGCGCAAGCTCTGGCTCGAGGAGACGTTCCCGGAGGACGCGGACGGCGGCCGGCTCGCGCCGGACGGGCGCGTCGTCGAGATGCTCTCGGAGCACACGCTGGAGGGGATGCTCGAGGGGTACCTCCTCACCGGGCGGCACGGGTTCCTCTCGTCGTACGAGTCGTTCGTCCACGTCATCGACTCGATGTTCAACCAGCACGCGAAGTGGCTCTCGATCTGCAACCACCTCTCGTGGCGCGAGGAGATCGCGTCGCTGAACCTCCTCGTCACCTCGACGGTGTGGCGGCAGGACCACAACGGCTTCACCCACCAGGATCCCGGCTTCCTCGACGTGGTGGTGAACAAGAGCTCGGCGGTGACCCGCATCTACCTGCCGCCGGACGCGAACTGCCTCCTCTCGGTCGCGGACCACTGCCTGCGCAGCGAGAACTACGTGAACGTCATCGTGGCCGACAAGCAGCTGCACCTCCAGTACCTGCCGATGGAGGCGGCCGTCGCCCACTGCGCGAAGGGGATCGGCATCTGGGACTGGGCGTCGAGCGACGAGGGGAAGGAGCCCGACGTCGTCATGGCCTGCGCGGGCGACGTCACGACGCTGGAGGCGCTCGCGGCGACCGCCATGCTCCGCGAGGCCTTCCCGGACCTCCGCGTCCGGTTCGTGAACGTGGTGGACCTCTTCAAGCTGCAGCCGGACTCCGAGCACCCGCACGGCCTCTCCGACCGCGACTTCGACTCCCTCTTCACGGCCGACAAGCCGATCATGTTCAACTTCCACGGCTACCCCTGGCTCGTGCACCGGCTCGCCTACCGGCGCCGGAACCACCCGAACCTGCACGTGCGCGGCTACAAGGAGCGCGGGAGCATCGACACGCCGCTCGAGCTCGCGATCGAGAACCAGATCGACCGCTTCAGCCTGGCGATGGACGTCGTCGACCGCGTGCCGCGCCTGCGCGACGTGGGCGCCCACGCGAAGGAGCGGTTCCGGAACCGGCAGCTCGCGTGCGTCGCCTACGCGCACGAGCACGGGACCGACCCGCCGGAGGTCGTGGCCTGGCGCTGGCCGGGCGGGCGGTGACGGGCGCGGCCGGCGCACCGGGGCGCGCCCGGCGCGGGCTCACCAGGCGTACGCCTCCGGCGCCTCGCCGCCGGGGCCGGGCCAGATCTGCTCGATGGCCTCGAGCGCCTTCGGGTCGAGCTTCAGCTCCGCGGCCCGGAGCGCGTCCTCGAGCTGCTCCACCGTGCGCGGCCCCACGATGGGCGCGGTGACGCCCGGCCGGTGGAGCAGCCACGCGAGCGCCACGTCCGCGGGGCGCTGCCCGAGGTCGGCGCAGAGCTTCTCCCACCGCTCGAGGGCCGGCCGGTGCTGGTCGATCCGCTGCTGGATGCGGGGCGTCGCGCGCCGGCCCGACGACGCCTTCCGGAGCGCGCCGCCGAGCAGCCCGCCGCCGAGCGGGCTCCACGGGAGGATCCCGACCCCGTACGCGCGGCACGCGGGCACGACCTCGAGCTCGACCGTCCGGGCCGCGAGGTTGTAGAGGCTCTGCTCGGACGCGAGCCCGAGGAAGCCGCGGCGCGCGGCGGCCTCGCTCGCCTGGGCGATGTGCCAGCCGGCGAAGTTGGACGAGCCGACGTACAGCACCTTGCCCTGCTGGACGAGGAGCTCCATGGCCTGCCAGATCTCGTCCCAGGGGGTGCCCCGGTCGACGTGGTGCATCTGGTAGAGGTCGACGTGGTCGGTCCGGAGGCGCCGCAGGCTGTCCTCGCAGGCGCGGCGGACGTGGTACGCGGAGAGCCCGCGGCCGTTCGGCCCCGCCCACATCTGGCCGTAGACCTTGGTCGCGAGGACGATCTTCTCGCGCCGGCCGCCGCCCTGGGCGAGCCAGCGCCCGACGATCTGCTCGGTCGGGCCCTCGCGCGGGAGCGTGTCCCACTGGCCGAACTTGTAGCCGTACATGTCGGCGGTGTCGAAGAAGAACACCCCGGCCTCGAGCGCGCGGTCCATCATGCGGTGCGAGTCCTGCTCGCTCGCCTCCGGGCCGAAGTTCATCGTGCCGAGGCAGAGGCGGCTCACCCGCAGGCCCGTCCTTCCCAGGGAGGTCGTGTCCATCCCGGGATGATGCTGCACGCCGGCCCGCCGCGCTGCACCTTTCGAGCGGGCGCGGCGCCGGCTACACCGCCCGGAGCGGCGCGCCGCCCGCGGCCGCGCGCGCCTGCGCCCGCCGGCGTTCGACGACGACGTAGAGCGCCGGGAGCACGAAGAGCGTGAGCACCGTCGCGGAGACGAGGCCGCCGATGACGACGATCGCGAGCGGGCGCTGCGTCTCGGAGCCGATGGCGTGGGACAGCGCGGCGGGGAGGAGCCCGAGCGCCGCGAGGAGCGCGGTCATGAGCACGGCGCGGAGCCGCGCCAGCGCGCCGGCCTCGACCGTCTCCAGGATGCCCGCCCCCGCCTTGCGGCGCGCGTCGAAGTCCGAGAGGAGCAGGACGCCGTTCAGCACCGCCTGCCCGATGAGCGCGATGAACCCGACCGCGGCCGACACCGACAGGTTCGTGTGCGTCGCGAAGAGCGCGACCACGCCGCCGACGAGGGCGAACGGGATGTTCGCGAGGATGAGCAGCGCGGAGCGCAGGTTGCGGAACGCCTGGAGGAGGAGGAGCAGCATGAGCAGGATCGAGAGCGGGATCACGATCGCGAGCCGCGCCATCGCGCGCTGCTGGTTCTCGAACTCGCCGCCCCAGGTCACGAGGTAGCCCGGGGGGACCTGGACCGCGCGCGCGACCGCGGCGCGCGCCTCGGTCACGAACCCGCCCAGATCCCGGCCGCGGACGTTCATCTTGATCCCGACGAACCGCTGGTTCGCCTCCCGGTCGATCGCGGCGCGCCCCTCGCCCACGCGGACGTCGGCGAGCTCGGAGAGCGGGATGGGCGTCCCGTCCGGCGTCGGCACCGAGACGTCGCGGATCGCGGAGAGCTGCCCGCGGTCGGCGCGCGGGAAGCGCACCGTGACGTCGAAGCGCCGCTCCCCCTCCCAGAGCTGGGTGGCCGCCTTGCCGCCCAGGGCGGTCTCGATCGCCTCGTCCACGTCGGCGACCGCGATCCCGTAGCGGGCGATCTTGCGGCGGTCGACCGCGATCTGCACCTGCGGGAGCTGGCCGGCCTGGACGACCGCGAGGTCGGCGGCGCCCCGCACGCCGGCGATGGCGCGGGCGGTGCGCGCGGCGAGATCGTCGAGCGTCGCGAGGTCCTCGCCGAAGATCTTCACGGCGACCTGCCCCTTCAGGCCGCTGATCGCCTCCTCGACGTTGTCCTTGATGGGCTGCGAGAAGTTCCAGTCGATCCCGGGGAACCGCTCGAGCCGCTCGTCCATCCTCCGGACGAGCTCCTCCTTCGTGTGCGCGGTCCTCCACTCCCGCTCCGGGGCGAGGTCCACGAACATCTGCAGGCTGTTCACCGGGGCCGGATCGGTGCCGTCCTCGGGGCGCCCGAGCTGGGCGACCACGGTGCGGACCTCCGGGAACGACGCCAGCGCGGCCCGCACGCGCGGCACCATCCGTTCGGCCTCCTCGAGCGCGATCGACGGGGGCAGGGTCGCCGTCACCCAGAGCGCCCCCTCGTCCAGCTCGGGCAGGAACTCCGAGCCGAGCGCGGTCGCGAGCGCGATCGCCCCGACGAGCGCGGCCGCCGCGACGGCGAGGACCGGGGCGCGGTGGCGCAGCGTCCAGCGGAGCGCGGGCGCGTAGACCCGCTCCGCCCAGGCGACGACCGGCGAGACGCGCTCCTTGTCGCGCGCGAGCGCCAGGACCGAGAGCACCGGGACGAGCGTGAGCGACGCGACGAGCGCCCCGACGAGCGCGCTCGCGACGGTGTTCGCCATCGGCGCGAAGATCCGCCCCTCCACCCGCTGGAGCGTGAAGATCGGCACGTACGCGACGATGATGATGGCGAGCGAGAACAGGGTCGGCCGCGCCACCTCCTGCACCGCGCGCCGCACCACGCCGCCGACCGGCGCGCCGGGCTCCTCGTGGCGGCGCCGGAAGACGTTCTCGACCATGACCACCGCGCCGTCCACGATGATCCCGAAGTCCACCGCGCCCAGGCTGAGCAGGTTCGCCGAGAGCCCCCGGAGCTTCAGGTAGAGGAAGGAGGCGAGCAGGGAGAGCGGGATCACGCTCGCGACCACGAGCGCGCCGCGCCAGGAGACGAGGAACAGCAGCACGACGGCGGTCACGAGGAGCGCGCCCTCGACGAGGTTCCGGAGCACGGTGCGGAGCGTGTGCCGGACGAGCGTGGTGCGGTCGTAGTAGGGCACGATCCGGACGCCCCGCGGCAGCACGCCGCCGTTCAGCGCGTCCACCTTGCGGTGGACCGCGTCGAGCACGGTGGCCGGGTTCTCGCCCTTGCGCAGCAGGACGATCCCCTCGACGACCTCGTCCTCCCCGTCCTTCGACACCTGCCCGCGGCGCGGGACCGCGCCCACCGACACCCGCGCGAGGTCGCCGACCGTGAGCGGCGTCCCGTTCTTCGCGGCGACGACGACGTTCCGCACGTCGTCGACCGAGCCGAGGTAGCCGATGCCCCGGATGACGAGCTCCTCGGGGCCGCGGCGCAGGTAGTTGCCGCCGGCGTTCGCGTTCGAGCGCGAGAGCGCGTCGAACACCTGCCGGAGCGTCACGCCCTGCCCCTTGAGGCGCGCGGGATCCACCTCCACCTGGAACTGCTTCTGGAACCCGCCGAAGGAGACCACGTCGGCGACGCCGGGGACCTGGCGAAACTGGCGCTCGAGGACCCAGTCCTGGATCTCGCGGAGCGCCATGGGCGAGGCGCCGGCGCGCGGATCGGCCTCGAGCACGTAGCGGTAGATCTCGCCGATCGGCGTGTACAGCGGGCCGAGCGTCGGCGTGACGCCGTCCGGGACCTCGACCTGCCGGAGCCGCTCGGTGACCTGGCTCCGCGCGAAGAAGTTCTCGACGCCGTCGTCGAAGGTCACCGTCACGACGGAGAGCCCGTAGATCGAGATCGAGCGGAGCGCGCTCATCCCGGGCGTGCCGTTCAGCTCCTTCTCGATGGGGAGCGTCACCTGCCGCTCGACCTCCTCGGGCGCGTGGCCGGGGAAGAGCGTGATCACCTGGACCTGCGTGTCGGTGACGTCGGGGAACGCTTCGACGGGCAGCGCGCGGAACGCCCAGATCCCGGCGGCGACGAACGCCGCCGTGACGAGCAGCACGACCGCGCGGTGCTCGAGCGCCGCGTCGACGAGGCGCCGCAGCACGCCTACATCCCCTCGATGGCCGAGCGCAGGTAGATCGCGCCGTCGACGACGACGCGCTCGCCCGCGTGGAGGCCGGAGAGGACGCGCACGCGGCCGTCCTGCTCCGCCCCGCTCTCGACCGTGCGCTTCTCGAACCGGTTGCCGCCGAGCGCGACGATGACCGCGCTGCCGCCGCCCGCGTCGGAGAGGAGCGCCTCGGAGGGCACCGTGAGCGACGCCGCGCCGGGAGCGGCGCCGGCGAGGGTCACGCGCGCGAACATCTCCGGCTTGAGCTGGAGATCGGGGTTCGGGACCTCGACCCGCACCTTGACCGTGCGCGTGGCCGGGTCCACCACCTCCCCGACGTGCGTCACCTTCCCCTGGAACGCCCGGGCCGGCCAGGCCGGGACGCGGACCGTCGCGGCCTGCCCGGCCGAGACGAGGGCGAGGTCCCGCTCGTACACGTCGGCGAGGACCCACAGGCGCGAGAGATCCGCGACCGTGACGATGGGCGCACCGGAGTCGCCCCGGACCTCCATCCCGGGGAACGCCGGCCGATCCACCACGGTGCCCTCGATGGGCGAGCGCAGGAGGAAGCGCGGCGATCCCGCCCGGGCCACCGCCGGGTCGATGCCGAGCACGTCGAGCCGGCCGCGCGTGCGGGCGACCGACGCGGCGGCCTTGGTCGCGTCGCTCTCCGCCTGGAGCACCTCCTTGTACGGCACCGCCTGCTCGGCGGAGAGGCGGCGGGCCCGCTCCAGCGCCTTCTGCGCGACGGCCGCGTCGGCGAGGGCCGAGACGTGGTCCGCGACCGCGCTCTCCGCGTCGGGGGAGGCGATGGCGAGGAGCGGCTGCCCGCGCTTCACGCGGTCGCCCGGGCGGACGAGGAGCTCGACGATCCGGCCCGACACGGGCGAGCCGACCCGGCTCACCCGCTCCTCGTCGAAGGCGACCTTCCCGGTCGCGGCGGTGACGGCGCCCTCCGGCGCCCGCTCCACCGGGGCGACGCGGACGTAGTCGGGCAGCTCGTCGAGCCGGACCTGACCCGGAGGGCTCGGCTCGGCGGCCGCGGCGGCCGGCGCCACGGCGCGGCCGCAGGCGGCGAGGGAGACGGCGAGGACGGCGGCGAGGGTGGCCTTCATGTCGTGGCCTCCGTGAGCGGCGCGCCGACGGCGCGCTCGAGGCCGAGCGAGGCCTCGCGAAGCTCGAACAGGGTGTCGAGGTAGTCGCCGCGGAGCGCCGCGTAGGTGCGCTCCGCCTCGAGGAACTCGAGCAGGCTCGCGTCGCCGGAGCGGTAGGTCCGCTCCGCGACCTCGAGCGCGTGGTCGGCGCGCCGGAGGGCCCCGCCGTCGTACCGCGCGACCTTCTCGGCGGCGGCGGCGTAGCGCGCGAAGGCGGCGGCGACCTCGCGCCCCACCGTCGCCTCGAGGGCGTCGCGGGCGCGCTCCGCCTGCTCGGCGGCGACGCGCGCCTTCTCGATCTCGCCCTGGTTGCGGTGGAAGAGCGGCAGCGGCAGGGAGAGGGTCAGCGCGAGCGCGTCGGGGTTGTCCCCGACGTAGGTCGCGCGGGAGTGGGTCCAGGCGACGCCCACGCCGAGATCCGGCGCCGCCTGCGCCCGGGCGAGTGCCAGGGCGGCGCGGGCGGTCTCGACGTGCCGGCGCGCGGCGCGGACGTCCGGGCGCGCGTCGCGCG
>DASVZX010000162.1:0-7420 GCA_036391435.1 Anaeromyxobacter sp.
CCCCGCTTCCCGCGCGCGCCCCTGGCCGCCCGCGCGCGCAGCGCAGACTCGAGCCCCAGCGCCGCCCAGACGGCCATCGCCTCGGAATCCTCGTGCGCGTCGTCGGGCGGCCGGAACCAGCTCGTGTTCTCCATGCGCCGCGTCCTCGAGACGTACACCCACTGCCGGCAGCCGGCCTCCACGAAGCGCGGCCGGGAGGCCCCGTCCGTCTTGAGGAACAGCTCGTCGCCGTCGAGCAGGCCGAACATGACGCCGCGGGCGTACATGCCGTGGCCGCCGAACATCGCGCGCGCCTCCACGGGGCCGACGCCGGAGAGCAGCTCGACGGCGTGGGCGACGAAGTCGGGGGAGTTGGCCACGGGTCACCTCGCTCGCGCCGGAGATAGCGCGCCGGGGCGCGGCGCGCCGCGATCGATGCGTCGCGGCCGGGACCCGGGCCAGGCCCGGCGCGAGCACGTGCTCGTCGAGGTGCGTCGCGGGGGCCTCGCACGTCTCCGGCTCCTGCCTCAGGCGGTGGGGTGGCGCAGCCCCGATCCGGGGCCTCGAGGCCCACGGCGCGCGGATCGCGCGCGCCGGCTAGCGGGCGCCGTGCTGCCTCGCCGAGGCGCGCAGGGCGTCCGCCGCCGTCCGGAGCACGCGGGGGCCGTCGCTGTACGCGGCGACCTTCACGGGCGGGTGGCTCCGCATCCGCTCGACGAGCTCGTCCGCGCGCGCGCCGAGGAGCGCGTCGCAGCGCTCGTACACGCCGTCCGGCCCGTCCTCCACCGCGTCGTGCGGCTGCAGGATCGACCGGATCTCGACGACGAGCGCACGGGACGGGGTGGGGACGAGCAGCGACGCGAGGGCGCCGTGGTCGACGCGCAGCCGCGCGAGGAGCGCGAGCACGGCCTCGCCGGCGCCCGCCTCGCGAACGGCGCGGAAGAGGATCTTCTCCTCGAGCGCGATGTGCCGCAGGAGCCCCGCCCGGAAGGCGTCGAACGGCTCCCGCACGAACCCGCCGGCGTCCGGGGCGGACGCGTCGAGCAGCGCCTCGAGGCGCGCGTGGTCCCCGGACAGGTACGTCGTGATCGGACCCGCGCCGGGCGCCTCGGCCATCGCTCACCTCGTCCCTCTCGTATCCCGAGCCGCCTGCGGCGGGCCGCGGGAAGACGGGGCGCAGGCGCGCCCGCCGCGCCGGATCGCGCCCACCGGCCCCCGAACGACGTGAGCTCACCGCGAGAACAAGCCGCCGGCGATGAAGCACGCCGCGTTCGCGAGCCCGGATGCGAGGGGTGTGCGCAAGCGCCAGCGGAACGGCGACGAGCCTCATGCTCTGAGTGTGGGTGGGCCGGCCGGGCCGGCCGGCGGCGGCGCCCCGGCGCGCCGGGAGCCTCGCGGGCCCCCGGCGGCCGCGGACGGCGCCCGCTCAGCGCTCGAGCGGTCCTCCCAGCCCGAAGATCTCCTGGGTCTGGCTCCCCGTGAAGATCTTCTGGTTCGACCGGGCGGACCAGGCCATCATGGAGAAGCGCAGCACGTAGGGGTTGTAGCCGAGGGCGGCGAGTCCCCCCATCGCCATCGAGGCGGTGTGGCCGGTGTGGCAGACGAGGATGATCGGCGTCCCGTCCGTCGGCAGGAGCGCCAGGTTCTCGGCGAGGAAGAGGACGTCGAGCGGGATGGAGATCGCGCCCGGGACGTGCCCGGCGGCATAGTCCTTCGCGGGCCGGATGTCGACGATGAAGGGCTTCTGCCCGGCCTCGATCCGCGCGAGGAGCGCGTCGGCGAACACGGTGCGCGCCTTCGCCGGATCGAAGATGCCGACGTAGAAGGCGGCGAGGCGGTTCGCGGTCGCGGCGTAGATGCCCGGCGGGATCTCCAGCGGGGCGCCGGCCGCGATCTGGGCGCCGTAGTCGCCGACGTCCTGCGCGGCGGCGGGGAGGGTGAAGGCGAGGCAGGCGAGCGCGACGACGATCTTCTTCATGTGTGTGACCCCCAGTGTATGTCGGTACGGTGACCCACCGTGGAGTCGCAAATTCGGCTCGCGATCGTCAAAACGAAACCTTCGATGGCGACGACGGAGAATTCGATGTCCGCGGCAGAATGCCGCGCCGCCGCGGCCTACTCGAACAGCCGCTCGGCGAGCGCGCTGTGCAGGTCCATGCCGCGGCTCGTGAGCACGAGCCGTCCCGCGCGGCGAACGGCGAGCCGCCGCCGGACCGCCTCGGCCGCCTCGCGGGCCTGGGCCGGCGAGAGGGACGAGAGCGGCGCGCCGTCGCGCGTGCGGAGCGCGAGCATGAGCCGCTCGTTGCGGTCGGCGGCGGTGCCGATCCGGTCCTCCTCGGCGGTCGGGAGGCGCCCCGCGAGCGCCGCGCCGGCGTAGGCGGCCGCGTCGCGGAGGTTGCCGTAGCGGACCGACGCGCCGCCCTCCGGGCCGCGCAGGCAGCCGTACGCCCCGGCGCCGAGCCCGAGGTAGCTCTCGCCGTCCCAGTAGAGCCGGTTGTGGACGGACGCGCGGCCCGGTCGCGCGAAGTTCGAGATCTCGTAGCGCGCGAGCCCCGCCCGCCGGAGCGCGGATCGGATCGCGGCGGCCTGGGCGCGCGTCTCGTCCTCGGAGGGCAGCGGCAGGCGCCCGGCGCGGCGCAGCCGCGCGAGCGGGACCTCCTCCGCGAGCACCTCCGCGTCGAGCGTGAGCGCGTAGGCCGAGACGTGGACGGCGCCCGCGGCCACCGCCCGGGCCGCGTCGGCCCGGGCCGTCTCGACGGTCGAGCGCCGCGCGCCGTAGATGAGGTCCACGCTCACGTTCCCGACGATCTCCGCGGCGTCGCGGATCGCGCGCTCGGCCGCCTCGGGCCCGTGGCGCCGCCCGAGCTTCGCGAGGACGCCGCGGTCGAAGGACTGGGCGCCGATCGACACGCGGTTCACGCCGGCCGCGCGCCAGGCGCGGAGCCGCTCGCGGTCGCAGGAGTCCGGGTTCGCCTCGATCGTCACCTCGGCGCCCGGCGGGAGCCGGAAGCGCTCGCGGATCGCCCCGAGCACCTCGCGGACGTCGCCCGGGTCCCAGAGCGACGGCGTCCCGCCGCCGAGGTACAGGCTCGCCGGGGCGAGGCCGTCGAACGCCTCGGCGCGGAGCGCGAGCTCGCCGAGAACGGCGCGGGCGTAGCGGCGCTCGCCCGGCTGCGGCCCGGTCGTCACCGCGAAGTCGCAGTAGGGGCACCGGTGCGTGCACCACGGGAAGTGGACGTAGACGCCGAACGGCCGGGCCATCGGCCCTACCTTGTAGCGCGCCGCGGGACGGGCCGCCCGGGGAGCCGGGAGGTCGACATCCCCGGGGGTGTGTGGTTTCTTCCGCGAGATCGATTTCCGCATCGACGAGCGAGGTCCCCATGGCCGAGGCCGCCCCGCAGCAGCCGACGACGACCGCGACGAAGGCGTTCAAGCCCTACGTCGCGCCCGAGACGACGATGGCGGAGCTGACGCCCAAGGCGGTCGTGTCGGGCGCGCTCTTCGGGATCCTGTTCGGCGCGGCGACCGTGTACCTGGCGCTCAAGGCGGGCCTCACGGTCTCCGCCTCGATCCCGATCGCGGTGATCGCGATCTCGCTCGGGCGGAGGTTCCTCCGCACGACGATCCTCGAGAACAACATCATCCAGACCGCGGGCTCGGCGGGCGAGTCGATCGCGGCGGGCGTCGTCTTCACCCTGCCCGGCTTCCTGTTCCTCACGGTCCCGCCGGGGAGCGGGCAGTCGGTCGGCACGAGCTACTTCAGCTACGTCACGCTCTACGCGCTGTCGCTCGTCGGCGGCGTGCTCGGCGTGCTCATGATGATCCCGCTCCGGCGCTCGCTCATCGTGAAGGAGCACGGGCAGCTCCAGTACCCGGAGGGCACCGCCTGCGCGCACGTCCTCATCGCGGGCGACAAGGGCGGCGAGTTCGCGAAGACCGCGTTCCAGGGCGTCGGGTTCGCCCTCGCCTACGCGATCCTCCAGAAGGTCGTCCACGTCATCTCGGAGGTGCCGGCCTGGGTCACCGCGAGGACGAACAAGTTCCTCCCCTCCGCCACGGTGAACGGCGAGATCACGCCGGAGTACCTCGGCGTCGGCTACATCATCGGGCCGCGCATCGCGGGCGTCCTCGTCGCGGGCGGCGTCCTCGCCTGGCTCGGGCTCATCCCGCTCATCTCGGTGCTCGTCCCGTCCGACGCGATCGCGACGCAGCTCGTGAAGCTCGGCTTCATGCAGGACCTCGCGACCGCCGGCGGCGCGGCCGGCTGGGACCCCGTGGCCCACACGTTCGCGGACCTCCCGGGTGCGATCTACCGCGCCTACGTCCGGCAGATCGGCGCGGGCGCGGTGGCGGCGGGCGGCTTCATCACCCTCCTCAAGACCTTCCCCACCATCTCGAAGTCGTTCCGCGACGCGATCCGCTCGCTCGGCGACAAGACCGGGGCCGCGGGCGTCTCCCGCACCGAGCGCGACCTCTCCTTCATGACGGTGATCGTCGGCTCGATCGCGCTCGTCGTGATCCTGGTCCTCCTGCCGCAGGTGCCCGGGACGAGCGTCCTCAACAAGCTCCTCATCGCGCTCCTCATCGTCGTCTTCGGCTTCATCTTCGTGACCGTGTCGTCGCGCATCGTCGGCATCATCGGGTCGTCGTCGAACCCGATCTCCGGCATGACCATCGCGACGCTCATGGCGACGGCGATGGTGTTCGTCGGCATCGGCTGGACCGGGAGCGCCTACGAGCCGATGGCGCTCGTCGTGGGCGGGATGGTCTGCATCGCCGCGGCGAACGCGGGGGCGACGAGCCAGGACCTCAAGACCGGCTTCCTCGTCGGCGCCACGCCCCGCGCGCAGCAGATCGCGCTCTTCGTCGGCGCGATCGCCTCGGCCACGGTGATCGGCGTCACGGTGAAGCTGCTCGACACCCCGACCGGCGCGTACGTCGGCCAGGTGCAGCACATGATCGGCTCGGTCAAGTTCCCCGCCCCGCAGGCGACGCTCATGGCGACGCTCATCAAGGGGCTCCTCTCGCAGAACCTCGACTGGCACTTCGTGCTCGTGGGCGTCTTCCTCGCGGTCACGGTCGAGCTGTGCGGCGTCTCCTCGCTGTCCTTCGCGGTCGGCGCCTACCTGCCCCTCTCGACGACGCTCCCCATCTTCGTGGGCGGCGCGATCAAGGGGCTCGTCGACCGGCTCGCGCGCCGGCGCGGCGAGGCCGTCGAGGAGGGCGAGCTCGGCGGCGGGGCGCTCTTCGCGACGGGGCTCGTCGCGGGCGGCGCCCTCACGGGCGTCATCGTGGCGCTCCTCCAGGTGAACCCGACGGTCGAGCGGTTCTTCGCGGAGCGGCTGAACGCGCAGTCGGCGCTCGAGCGCGCGCTCGGCGCCGGCTGGTACCAGGTGCTCGGCGTCGCGTTCTTCGCGGTGCTCGGGTGGCTGCTCTTCCGGACGGCGCGCGGGACCGCGGCGAAGGCGCCGTAGGCGCTAGGACTCGCGCAGCGAGGCGAGCTGCGCCGCCAGCTCCTTGTTCTTCTGGACGTAGCGGGCGACCTCCCCGTTCAGGAAGTCGTTCTCGCCCTTCAGCTCGTCGATCTCCTCGGCGAGCTTCCCGAGCTGGGCGCGCATCCGCGCGACGTCGGCCGGCTCCGGCGCCGCCGGCGCCGCGGGCCGGCCGCCCTTCTCGAGCTCCTGGACGCGCTTCTTGAGCTGCAGCTCCGCGCGCGCGCGCGTCTCGAGGTGCTTCTCGAGCTCGACCATCGCCGCCCTGAGCCGCGCCACCTCGCCGGCGTGCTTCTTCTCGACGTCCGCCGTGCCGCCCGCCTGCGCCCGCCGGCGCTCCTCCAGCTCGGCGCTCGCCTTCTTGAGGGCCGCGTCCCGCTGGAGCAGCACGCGGTCGAGCTCGTCCGCCCGGCGCCGCGTCGCGCCGAGCTCCGAGTCGAGCCGGGCGACCTGCGCCTGGAGCTTCCCGCTCTCGACGGCGAGCCGCTCCTCGAGGCGCGCCCGCTCGGCCGCCGCGGTCTGCGCCTGGCGCGAGGACGACTCCGCGGAGGACGTGCGCTGCTGGATGATGTCGCGGAGCGAGGCGACCTCCTTGCGCAGGCGCGCCGCCTCCTCGGCCACGGGCTCGAGCCGCGCGAGCCGCGAGACCTCCGCCTCGAGCTTCTGCAGGCGGGCGCGCTCGCCGTGCCCCTCCTCGCGCGCCGCCTCCGCCTCGCGGCGCGCCGTCTCGACCTCGCGCGCGAGCTGGTCCCGCTCCGCGTTCGCCTGGGCGGCCCGGCGCTCGGCGTCGGCCCGGAGCGCGTCGATGCGCTGGAGCTCGCCGCGCGCGCCCTCCGCCGTGGCGCGCCCCTCGTTGAGGGCCGCGGAGAGATCGTGGACGCGCTGCTCGGCCGCGGCGAGCTCGGCGGCCTTGGCCTGCCACGCGTGCTCGGCGGCGAGCGCCTTCTCCTCGTAGGCCTTCGCCTCGCCGCGGGCGGCGCGCAGCTCGCCGGCGAGCGCCTCGCGCTGCTCGGCGGCCTGCCGGAGCTCCTCCTCGAGCGCCTCGCTCCGCCGCTGCCCGTCCGCGAGCTCGCCGGCGATCGCCTCGGCGCGCCCGTTCGCCTCCTCGACCCTGGCGCGCAGCCCGGCGAGCTCCTCGTCCGAAAGGCGCCGCGCCTCGTCCCTCGCCGCGCCGTCCTCCTCGAGCCGCTTCACGTCGGCGACGAGCCCGTCGCGCTCGACGCCGAGCGCGGTGATCCGCTCCTCGGCGAGCGCGAGCTTCGCGCCGGCGTCCGCGCGCGCGCGCTCGACCTCGGCGCGGGCCTCCTCGAGCGCCTTCGCGTGCTGCTCCTCCGCCTCCGCGCGCGCCGCCTCGAGCCGCGCGCGCTCGTCGGCGCGGTCGGACTCGAGCGCGGCGATCGCCCGCGCGTGGGCCTCGGAGCGCTCCGCGAGCTCCCCCTCGAGCCGCGCCCGCTCCGCGTCGGCGGAGGCGACGCGGGCGGCGGCGTCCTGGTCCGCCGCCTCCTTCTCCTGCATCGCCTGCGAGAGCACGTCCGAGATGGACTGGCGGGTCGCGTCGGTCTCCTCGAGCTGCCGCTTCAGGTCGTCGATCCGGGCCGCCTGCGCCGCCGCGTCCTGGCTCGCCTCCTGGACGCGGTGCTCGAGCTCGGCGGCGCGGGCCCGCTCCTGGTCGAGGTCGGCCTGCAGCAGGTCGCGCTCGCCGGCGAGCTGGGCGGCGTAGGCCTTCACCTCCGCGACCGCGTCGCGCACCTTGCCGAGGAAGGTGTCGCGCGCGCGCAGCCGCTCGCGGAAGTACTCGAGCTTGTCCTCCGGCGTGCCCTTGGGCGGCGCGGGATCGCGCGGCCACTCCGACAGGAACTCGAAGGGATCCTTCCCGGGCGCGACGACCCGGACGCGGGCGATCGGCGTCTGCGCCCGGTGGCCCGGCACGGGCGGCGGGAACGGCGGGG
>DASVZX010000163.1:0-7863 GCA_036391435.1 Anaeromyxobacter sp.
CTCCTCGGCCGGCGGCGCCTCCCCGTCCTGGTGCGCCCGCAGCTTCGCCTTGAAGAGGTCGCGCCGGTACGTCCCCTCCTCCTTCTCGCGCGTGCTCCGCATCCAGAGCCGCTCGTAGGAGAGGTAGCGCGCGTGGAGCGACTGGATGCGGAACCTGAGCGCGGCGTTCCGCGTGAAGGCGCTCTTCAGCCGGAGCACGCGCTTCTTCAGCTCCTCGCGCGTGCGGTGCGGGGCCCGGCGCTCGATGCCGAGGAAGTACTGGTCGTACTTCGCCTTGAGCTCCTCGAGCTCCTCCTCGACGGCCTGCGCCTCGCCCTCGAGCTCGTCCTTCTCGCGCTTCGCCTTCGCGAACGCGTCCTTCTCCGCCTCGTGCGCCGTGACGCCGCCGGGCCGCTGCGGCGCGCCGGGCTTCTGCGGAGGTCGGGGAGGGGGAGCCGCCACCGGCCGAGTCTATCGGCGCCCGCCGGGTCGATCAACGCGCGGTCGCGGCGGGTCCCGCGGTCACGGGGCGCGCCGCGCGGGCCGCCGTCCAGACCGCGACGCCGGCGCCGAAGATGACGAGCGAGGTCCACTGGCCGACGCCGAGCCCCGCCACCACGCCGCGCTCGACGTCGCCGCGGAAGACCTCAACCACCGTGCGCAGGATGGCGTACAGCAGCAGCCAGGTCGCGAGCACCTGCCCGTGGAAGCGCTTGCGGGGGCGGACGAGGAGCACGAGCAGGAGGAAGATCGCGAGCTCGCCGAACGCCTCGTAGAGCTGCACCGGGTGGAGCGGGAGCGTCGTCAGGCGATCGGGGGCGATGTAGGCCGCCGGGTCGGCCCGCGTGACGAAGGTCTGGTAGGCGAGCGACGCCCTCGGGAAGCGGGTCGCCCAGGGGAGGTGGCCGTGCGCGACCTCGCCCCAGCAGCACCCCGCCGAGAAGCAGCCGAGCCGCCCCATGAAGTGGCCGAACGCGACGGAGGGGATGAGGGTGTCCGCGTGCGGGAGGAAGCGCATCCCGTGGCGCCGCATGTACCACGCGGCGGTGAGGGCCGCGGCGATGAAGCCGCCGTAGAAGACGAGGCCGCCCTCCCAGAACGCGAGCAGGCGCGGGATCCGGCCGAAGGGCGTGGAGACGAGCGCGCCCGGCCCGAAGTAGTCGCCCCAGTTCACGAGGATGAAGTAGACGCGGCTCCCCACGAGCGCGGCGACGAGGATCCAGAACGAGAGGTCCGCGATGCGCTCCGGGTCCTGGCCGCGCCGCCGCGCCTCGCGCTGCGCGAGCCAGATCCCGGCGAGGAACGCGCCCGCGATGAGGAGGCCGTAGGTGTGGAGCGGGAGCCGGACCTCCCGGTCGAGGAGGCCCGAGCGCCAGAGGATCCCGCCGACGACGGCGAGCGCCACGAGCGTCCAGGTGTCGGCGCCGAGCGCCTCGCCGACGCTCGCCCGCTCGCCCTCGCGCCGCGCCCGGCGCAGGTACGCGACCGCGCGCAGCGCCGCGATCGCGACGAGCACGATCGCGAGCAGGGGCTTCCCCCAGCCGAGGGGGAGGACGACGTCGAACAGGACGGGGAGCATGGGCGGGCGGGGCGATCAGGCGGCCCCGGCCTCCTTCTCCCTCCCGGAGGCGGCCGCGGTCTTCGACCCGGGGTGGAGCACCAGCATCGCGACCCCGACGACGATGAGGGAGTCGGCGACGTTGAAGGTCGGCCAGCGGATGTCGGGCCGGTTCCACCAGTACCACTCGACGAAGTCGATGACGTAGCGCCGCGCGATCCGGTCGACGAAGTTCCCGACCGCGCCCGCCAGCACGAACGCGAGCGCGACCTGCAGGAAGCGCTGGTCGTCGCGGAGCTTGCGGTAGTAGTGGAGGATGAAGGCGACCGCGCCGAGCGAGATGAGGGTGAAGAACGCGTTCCGGAACCCGTCGGAGAGCCCGCGGAAGAGCCCCCAGGCGGCGCCGGGGTTCTCGACGTAGTTCATCCGCCAGACGGGCTGCCACACGTAGTGCGGCTCGGTCGCGAGCGGCTCGAGGTGCCGGTAGGCGTAGAACCCGCGCACGCGCGCGGCGAGCCCGTCGTCGCGCGACCGCTCGAAGACGTGCGTCAGCCGCGAGACCGCGAGGTACTTCGTCGCCTGGTCGGCGACGACGAGCGCGACGAACAGGGCGGCGAGCACCGCCCACTTGCCCGGACGGCCGCTCATGCGAGGGCGCTCGCGCACTTCCCGCAGATCGTGGGGTGCCCCGGGTCCTTGCCGACGTCGTCCTGGAAGATCCAGCAGCGCTCGCACTTCACCCCGGACGCGCGCGCCACCTCCGCCGAGAGCGGCCCCCGCTCGAGGACCACCTTCGAGACGATGAAGAGCGTCGGCAGCTCGGCCCGCGCCTCCTCGAGGAGCCTCAGCTGGTCGCCCTCGGCGCGCACGGTGACGGTCGCCTCGAGCCCGGAGCCGATGAGCTTCGCGCGCCGCGCCTCCTCGAGCTTCCCCTGCACCACCGCGCGGACCTCGAAGAGCCGGTCGTAGCGCGCCTCGAGCGCGTCCGCGTCCCTCGGCCGCTCGCGGGCCGGGAGCCCGGCGAGGAAGACGCTCTCGACCGGCCGGCCGGGGAGGTAGCCCCACGCCTCGCTCGCGGTGAAGGAGAGGATCGGCGCGAGCAGGCGGATCACGTCCTGCGCGAGGATCCAGAGGACGGTCTGGGCGGAGCGGCGCGGCTTCCCGTCCTTCCGCCAGGTGTAGAGCCGGTCCTTCAGGATGTCGAAGTAGAGGGCGGAGAGGTCCACCGCGCAGAGCTGCATCGTCGCGTGGTAGGCGACGTGGAACTCGTACTCCTCGTAGGCCGCCTTCACCTTCTCGTCCCAGGCGGCGAGCTTCGCGAGCGCCCAGCGGTCGAGCGGCTCGAGCTCGTCGAGCGGGACGGCGTCCCGCGCCGGGTCGAACCCGTCGAGCGCGCCGAGCATGTAGCGGATGGTGTTCCGGATCTTGCGGTAGCCCTCGGCGAGGCCGCCGAGGATCTGCGGCGAGAGCGCGACGTCGTCGCGGTAGTCGGACGCGGAGACCCAAAGGCGCAGGATGTCCGCGCCGTACTTCTGGATGATCTCCTCCGGCGTCGTGCCGTTCCCGGCGCTCTTCGACATCGGCCGGCCGTTCTCGTCGAGCACGAAGCCGTGGGTGAGCACGCCGCGGTACGGCGCGGCGCCGCGGATCGCGACGCCGGTGAGGAGCGCCGAGTGGAACCAGCCGCGGTGCTGGTCGGAGCCCTCGAGGTAGAGGTCGACCGGGACCCCGAGCCCCTCCTTCTCCGCCACGGCGGCCCAGGAGACGCCGGAGTCCCACCACACGTCGAGGATGTCCTGCTCGCGGCGGAACGCGGTCTCGCCGCACCTCGAGCACTTCGCCCCCCCGGTGAACGAGGCCGGCGGGCGCCGGTACCACGCCTCGATCCCGTCCTCCTCGAAGGCGCGGGCGACGTTCTCCATCACGTCCGGCGAGACGAGCGGCTCGGAGCACGCCTCGCAGTAGAACACCGGGATCGGGACCCCCCAGGTCCGCTGGCGCGAGAGGCACCAGTCCGGGCGGTTCTCGATCATCCCGTAGATGCGCTCGCGTCCCCAGCGCGGGATCCAGCGCACCTTGTCGATCTGGTCGAGCGTCCTCTTGCGCAGGTCCGCGTGCTCGAGCGAGAGGAACCACTGGTCGGTCGCGCGGAACACGACCGGGTTGTGGCAGCGCCAGCAGTGCGGGTAGCTGTGCCTCAGCTTCGCGGAGGGGTCCGAGAGCAGGTGGCCCGAGGCGTGGAGGTCCTTCACGATCTCCGCGTTCGTCGCGAAGATCTCCTTGCCCGCGTACTTGCCCGCCTCGGCGGTGAAGCGGCCCGCGCCGTCGACCGGGTTCAGGATCTCGAGGCCGTAGCGGAGCCCGACCTCGTAGTCCTCCTGGCCGTGGCCGGGGGCGGTGTGGACGAGGCCGGTGCCGGCCTCGAGCGTCACGTGCTCGCCCAGGATCACCGGGCACTCGCGGTCCATGAACGGGTGGCGGTACTTCACGCCCTCGAGCGCCTTCCCCTCGATCGTCGCGAGGACGCGCTTCGGATCGACGAGGTGCGCGACCGGGCCCGGCCCGCCGCCGCCGGTCGCGGCCTCGTGCGCCTGCGGCGAGTGGGGCGTCGGGGCGGTGGGCGTGGCGAGGTGCGCGGGCGCGACGTCGGCGAGGAACCGCCCGAGGAGGTCCTTCGCGACCACCACGATCTGGCCGTCGAGGTCGTAGGCGACGTAGGCGAAGTCCGGGTGCGCCGAGACGGCGAGGTTCGCCGGGAGCGTCCACGGCGTCGTGGTCCAGATGACGAGCCGCGCCTTCTTCCCCGCGAGCTTCGGGTCGGGGAGGGCGCCCACCACGTCGAAGGCGACGTAGATCGACGGCGAGGTGTGGTCCTCGTACTCGACCTCGGCCTCGGCGAGCGCGGTGCGATCGGTCGTGCACCAGTAGACCGGCTTCTTCCCGCGGTAGAGGAAGCCCTTCGCGGCCGCCGCCGCGAGCGTCCGGACGATGGTGGCCTCGTACCCCTTCGCCATCGTGACGTACGGCGTCGCCCACCGGCCGAACACCCCGAGCCGCTTGAAGGACTCGCGCTGCCGGTCGATCCACTTGAGCGCGTACCTGCGGCAGGCCTCGATGATCGCCGGCCGGTCCATCTCGCGCTTCTTCGAGCCGAGCTCCTTGTCGACCTTGAGCTCGATGGGGAGGCCGTGGCAGTCCCAGCCCGGGATGTAGTCCGCCACCTCGCCCTTCAGGTTCCGGTACTTCACGACGACGTCCTTCAGGATCTTGTTGAGGGCGTGGCCGATGTGGATGTCGCCGTTCGCGTACGGCGGCCCGTCGTGCAGGACGAACCGCTTCGCCCCGGCGCGCCCCGCGTTCTGCGCGACGAGGCGCTGGAAGATCGCCTGCTCCTCCCACTGGCGCAGGATCTCCGGCTCCCGCTGGGGGAGGTTCGCCTTCATCGGGAAGTCGGTCTTCGGCAGGTTGACGGTCGATTTGTAGTCCACGGGGCCTTGGCCTTCGGAAAGACTTGGTTTCTAGCAGCGGGTGGGGGCGCGATCAACGAGCGTCTCTCGCGCGCGGCCTCCGGCGCGTTCGTTGCGGCCCCGGTCGCCCGCCGATAACCTTGGCGGCGCCATGGCGACCGCGGGGAAGAGGTCCGCATCCCGGAAGGGCGCGCGGACGACGCTCCGGCCGCCGCGCGGCGACCGGCTCGGGATCGTCGTCCTCTCGCGCAACCCGAAGCTCCACTCGACGCGCCGCCTGGTCGAGGCGGCGAGGGCGCTCGGCCACGCCCCGCGGGTGCTCGACACGCTCCGCTGCAACATGGTGCTCGGCCGCGACCGGGCCCGGATCTTCTACCGGGGCGAGGAGATCCTCTCGACGCAGGTCCACGTCGTGATCCCGCGCATCGGCGCGTCGATCACCGGGTACGGCCTCTCCGTCGTGAACCAGTTCGACATGATGGGCGTGCCGGTCCTCAACAACGCGGTCCCGATCGCCCGCTCCCGCGACAAGCTGCGCGCGCTGCAGCTCCTCTCCCGCTTCGGGATCGACATCCCGCGCACCGTGATGTGCCGCTACCGCGACGAGGTCGAGGAGGCCGTCCGGATGGTCGGCGGGCTCCCCTGCATCATCAAGCTCATCCAGGGCTCGCAGGGCGTCGGCGTCATGATCGCGAACACCGCCGACGAGGTCGAGGGGATGCTCGACACGCTCTGGACGCTCGGCCAGGAGATCCTCCTGCAGGAGCTCGTCGCCGAGTCGCGCGGGCGCGACGTGCGCGCGCTCGTCGTGGGCGACCGGGTGGTCGCCGCGATGCGGCGCACCGCGCGCGCGGGCGACTTCCGCTCCAACATCCACCGCGGCGGCGTCGCCGAGGCGGTGACCCTCGAGCGCGAGTACGCGGAGGCCGCCGTGAAGGCGACGCGCGTCATGGGGCTCGAGGTCGCGGGCGTCGACATGCTCGAGGCGCGCACCGGGCCCAAGATCATGGAGGTGAACTCGTCGCCCGGGTTCGAGGGGCTCGAGAAGGCGACCGGCGTCGACATCGCGACGCTCTACGTCGAGCACGCGGCGGAGCTCGCGCGCGCCCGCCTCGCGCCGGCGGCGGGCGGGCACGGGGTCTGACCGCGGCGCCCGGGTGAAGCGATCCCGTGAACGAGCCCGCGCCCGTGCACGCGCCCGAGGAGATGCCGGGCTCGGGCTCGGGCGCGTTCACGTTCACGGGGCCAAGCGGCGCCCACGCGATCCCCGCGCGCTTCGCGCGCGCCAGCCGGAGGAGAGCGGCCGGGCGAGCGGGCGCCCGTCCCTCGCCGCCCCGCAGGGGCCGCACGTAGAATCCCGCGCACCGTGCCGCCGCGAAGCGTCCCCGCAGAGCCCGTGACGCTCGTCCTGTACGAGGATCCGCTGTCGCCGTGGTGCTTCGTCGCCGAGAAGCGGATCCGCGCCGCGCTCGAGGAGGTCGGGTTCGCCTACGAGCTGCGGATCGAGCCGTTCCCGCTGCGCGCCGAGCCGCGCGCCCCGACGGCCGCCGAGCGGCGCGCGCTCGCGCGGACCGCGCGGCGGGCGGCGATGGAGCCCGAGGCCGCGCACACGAAGCCCGACCTGTGGCTCTCGAAGGACGCCCCGGCCACCACGATCCCGGCGCTCACCGCGCTCGCCGCCGCCCGGCTCCAGGGGGCCGCCTACGAGGAGGCGCTCCGCACCGCCATGCGCGAGGCCGCGCTCGTCCGCGGCATCAACGCGGCGCGGCGCGACGTCCTCTTCGAGCTCGCGCACGCCGTCGGGCTCGACCTCGGGCGCTTCGCGGCCGCGCTCTCCGCGCCCTCGACGGAGCGGCGGGTCCGCGGCGCGTTCGAGGAGGCGCTCGAGCGGGGGATCGAGCACGCGCCCGCCCTGGTGATCGGCGACGAGTGGCTCGTCGTCGGCACGAAGAGCGCGGAGGAGTACCGCGGCGTGCTCCGGCGCTACGTCGCCGCGAAGCTCGGCATCCCACCCGCCCGCACAGTTCACTGACCGTTCCCCGCCGTCACGCTGTCGCCCCGCCGCACGCCGCCGCGCCGGGCGATCCCGCGACGCGGCGGCGTCTTGGGCCGCCGGCACGCCCGCTGCTAACATGTGCCTCCGGCCGCCCGAGCGGCCGGCCGTTTGAATCGCGAGGGCCGCCGCCGCGTCGAGAGGGGGGCGGGTTTCCGCGAAGGAGAGCACTCATGAAGCGCCTCGTCCTGTCGCTTCCGTTCCTGGTCCTCGCCGCGGGCTGCGTCATCCGCACCGTCCCCGTCGGCTACGCGCCGCCGCCGGAGCCGATGGCGCAGCCGGTGGTGGTCGCGCCTCCCCCGGCGCCGGCCCCCGCCCCGGCGATGCAGGTCTGGTACGCGGGGCCG
Source organism: Anaeromyxobacter sp. (assembly GCA_036391435.1). GTDB lineage: Bacteria > Myxococcota > Myxococcia > Myxococcales > Anaeromyxobacteraceae > Anaeromyxobacter. The sequence goes on from DASVZX010000163.1 coordinate 7,405, forward strand.
CACTTCATCCCCGACGCCTACGGCGGCGGGTGGTGCTACGAGGAAGGCCCCCACGTCCACCCGTACTACCCGGATCGCCCGGACGCCTACGCGTACGAGGGCGGGTACTACTCGTACACGGGCCCGTGGGCGTTCGTGTACGTCGACGGCCACCCGCTGCCCGGCGGCGGGTGGTGCTTCATCCGCGGCGCCCACACGCACGACTTCTACCCGCCGCGCGGCGCCGAGTGGCAGTACCAGCGCGACCACCGCGGCTACGCGTACCGCGGGCCCTACCGGCCGAACCGACTGCCGCCGGTCTCGTACTGGCCGCGGCCCGCGCCGCGGCCGGCGTTCCAGCGCCCGGCGCCCGCTCCCGCCCCGGCGCCGTACCCGGCGGAGTACCCGGCGCAGTACGGCCGTCCGTCCCCGGCGCCCGCTCCCGCCCCCTACGCCTACCCGCGGCCGGTACCCGCCCCG
>DASVZX010000164.1:0-2683 GCA_036391435.1 Anaeromyxobacter sp.
GGGACGTGCGGCGCCGGGCTCACCGCGCGCCCCCCCGGCGGCCTCCGGCCGCGGCGGCCGACGAGCGGCGCCGGGCGGCGATCCGGTCGAGCTCGCCGAGGATCCCGTCCACGTCCGCGGGCTTCACGAAGTGGCTCGAGAACCCGGCGGCGCGGCTGCGGTCGCGGTCCGCCGGCTGCCCGTAGCCGCTCACGGCGATGAGCGCGGGCGCCTCCCCGGCGAGGCGATCCCGCAGGCGCAGGCCGAGCTCGTACCCGTCCATCACCGGCAGCCCGATGTCGAGCACGGCCGCCTCCGGCCGGAACGCGGTCGCGAGGTCGAGCGCGGTCGGGCCGTCCGGCGCCATCCGGACGTCGTGCCCCGCGAGCGCGAGCAGCTCGGACAGCATCTCGGCCGCGTCCGCGTTGTCGTCCACGACGAGCACGCGGAGCCCGCGCCGCGCCACCCGACGCCTCTCCGCAGCGGCCGGGCGCACCGGCTGGGGGCGCGCCGGCCCCGCCGCCGGGAGCTCGAGCGAGAAGGTGGCGCCCGTCCGCGGCCCGTCGCTCCGGGCCTCGACGCGCCCCCCGTGCAGCTCGACGAAGCTCCGGACGAGAGCGAGCCCGAGCCCGAGCCCGCCCTGGTGCGGCTCCGGCCCCCGCGGCCCCTGCACGAAGGGATCGAAGATCGTCCCGAGCAGGTGCCGCGGGATCCCGGCGCCGTCGTCCCGTACCCAGAGGCGGACGGCGTCGCCCTCGCGGATCGCGCCGACGTGGACGTTGCCGCCGGGGGGGGTGTAGCGCGCGGCGTTCGTCAGGAGGTTCGCCACCACCTGCGCGAGCCGCACCGGATCCCCGTCCACGAACAGGCCGGGCGGCACGTCCACCGTGAGGCGGTGCCGCCGCTGCTCGAGGAGGTTCCTCGCCATCTCGACCGCCTTGGCGACGAAGAGCGCGGCCTCGACCCGCTCGCGGTGCAGCGCGACCTTGCCGCGCGTGATCCGGGAGACGTCGAGGAGGTCGTCCACGAGCCGCTGCAGGTGGGCGACCTGTCGCCGGACGATGGCGTGCTCCCGCGTCGCGCCCTCACCGCGCTGCTCGAGCAGGTGGAGGGCCGTCGCGATGGGCGCGAGCGGGTTGCGCAGCTCGTGCCCGAGCATCGCGAGGAACTCGTCCTTGGTGCGGTTCGCGGCCACGGCGTCCGCGCGCGCCGCCTCCGCGCGCGCGAGGAGCTCGTCCCGCTCGCGGGCGCGGGCGCCGAGGAGATCCGCCGATCGCTGGAGCGCCCCGCCGAGCCGCGCGACCTCGGCGATCCCGCGCGCGTCGACCTCGGGAGGCTCGCCCCGCGCGAGCGCCGCGGCGCCGGCCTCGGCCGACCCGAGCGCGCGCGCGAACCGGCGCGACCCGAGGACGGCGCCGCCGGCGGCCAGCACGACGAGGCCGAGCGCGAACCCGGCGGTCGCGAGGAGCGAGCGCCGCAGCGGCCCGTCGAGGAACGCCACCGGCACCACCACGGCGGCGGTCCACCCCGAGAGCGCGGCGTGGCTGAAGGCGACGTACACGCGCACGCCCTCGAGCGTCACGTCACGGTAGACGCCGTCCAGCGCGGCGCCGGTCCGCGCCAGGAAGGACGCCGTCGCCCGCCGGCCGACGAACCGCTCCGGCGAGCGGGACCTCGCGACGACGGTGCCCGCGCGGTCGACGATGGTGCGCGTCCAGATCCCCTCGTCGCCGTCGCGGGGGGCGACGACGTCCGCCACCGCGTCCGTCGCGGTCACCGCGCTCAGCACCCAGCGGACGCGGGCGCCGTCCATCACGGGCACCCGCACGCCGTACGCGTACGAGCCGTCCGGGCGGAGGATGAGGTCGCTCACGGTCGGACGCCGCGTGTCGACGGCGCGCTGCAGGCTCGTGGGCTCGAGCGTCGAGGGCACGGGCGTCGCGCCCGGGCGCGTGTCGACGAGGCGCGCGCCGTCCGGCGCGAACAGGACGACCGCGGTCCAGCGCGGCTGCAACGCGCCCGCCCGGAGCGCCTCCTCGCGGAAGTCGGACAGGTCGCCGCGCTGGAGCGCGCTGGACGCGCCGAGCGCCTCGAGCGCGCGCACCGTGGCGGTCATCTCGCGATCGACCACGTCCGCGAGCGCACGGGCCGACCCGGAGAGACGCCGCTCGATCTCCGCGCGCTCCTCCCGCGCCGTCCGCACGACCACGGTGGCGCCGAAGGCCACGAACGGCAGGAGCGTGGCCGCGACGAGCGCGGCGAGCAGCGAACGGACGCTGCGGGTCCTTCGCGTCCCGGTCGGGGGGGCAGGCAAGCAGGCAATCGGTATGTACGCCCCTCGCGAGGGCCAACCCTCCGTACGGTCGAGTACCCCCAATTGGCCCGCGGCGGCCGCGGACCGGGACCCCAGCGAAGCCCCCGGCGGGTGCGATCCCGACCCGGGTCAGGGACGCCAGCCGGGGGGAGGAGCCGAGTACGACGCGTCGCGGCGGAACGGATCGGCGCGGGCGCGCCGCCACGCCTCATCGCGGCTCGCCCAGCTTTCGCGGTCGAGGTCGATCCCGAGGGCCACGAGCCCGGCCCGGTCGTCGTAACGGAGCGTGAGCACCGCCTCCGGCGACCCGCTCGCGCGCTCGAACGACACGCGCGTGACCGCGGACGCTCGCTCCTCGCCGAACTCGGTGCCGAGCCCGGGGCGCGGCGT
>DASVZX010000165.1:0-2460 GCA_036391435.1 Anaeromyxobacter sp.
ACCGGCCCGGGCGCGCTCGCCCGGGTCGGCTGGCTGCCCTCGGCCACCCTCGTCGCCGCCCTCGCGCTCGTCGCCGTCGCGCTCGCGCGCCCCCAGGCGCGGGAGCGCGCCGCCGCCACCTCGAGCGTCGAGGGGATCGACATCGTGATCGCCCTCGACCTCTCCAGCTCGATGGCCGCCACCGACTTCGCGCCGCGCGATCGCCTCCACGTCGCGAAGGAGGTGCTGAAGGACTTCGTCTCGCGTCGCGCCACCGATCGCATCGGCCTCGTGGTCTTCGCCCGCGACGCATACACGCAGTGCCCGCTCACGCTCGATCGCGGCATCCTGCGCGCGCTCGTGGACCCCCTCCGCGTCGGGGTGCTCGAGGACGGGACGGCGATCGGGAACGCCGTCGCGACCGCGGTGAACCGGCTGCGCGAGTCGGACGCGAAGTCGAGGGCGGTCGTGCTCCTCACCGACGGCGACGACAACGCCGGCCAGGTGTCGCCGCTCCAGGCGGCCGAGATGGCGCGCGCGCTCGGGGTGCGGGTGTTCCCGATCCTGGTCGGCGCGGGCGGCCTCGTCCCCTTCCCCGTCGGCACCGACGCGCTCGGCCGGCCGCGCTACGAGCGGCGCCGCATCGACGTGAACCCCGCGCTCCTCCAGGAGCTCGCGCGGGCGACGGGCGGCACCTACGCGAACGCGACCGATCGCGCCTCGCTCGAGCAGGGCCTGCAGGGCGTCCTCGACCGGCTGGAGAAGACCCGGATCCTCGAGGCCGGGACGGCGAGCCGGACGGTGGAGCTGTTCCCGCGCCTCCTCGCGCCCGCGTTCTGGCTCGCGGCCGCCGCGCTCCTCCTCCTCGCCACGCGCTTCAGGACCTTCCCGTGACCGGCCCCGGCCCCCGCTCCTTCTCGCTCCTCGGCTACGCCCTCCGGCTCGAGGACCCGCGCGCGCTGCGGCTCCTCGCCGTCGTCGCCGCGCTCGCGGTCCTCGCCGCGGTCGCGCTCGCCCACCGCCGGCGCGCGCTCGTCCGCGCGGCGGGCACGCTCGCGCCCGTCGTCGCGCCCGCCGCGGGCGGGGCCCGCCCGGCCGCGCGCGCCGCCTCCTCCCTGCTCGGCCTCGCCCTGCTCGCCCTCGCGCTCGCGCGGCCGCAGTGCGGCACGCGCGCCGAGATCGAGCGGCGCGCGGGGATCGACCTCGTGATCGTCCTCGACGCGTCGCGCTCGATGCTCGCGGCGGACGTGGCGCCGGACCGGCTCGGCCGCGCGAAGCTCGAGCTCTCCGCGCTCCTCGACGGCCTCGCCGGCGATCGCGTCGCGCTCGTGCCCTTCGCGGGCGAGGCGTGGGTCGCCTGCCCGCTCACGACCGACTACGCCGCGGCGAAGCTGTTCCTCCGGTCGATCGAGCCGCAGGCGATGCCGCGCCAGGGGACCGGGCTCGCCGAGGCGCTCGACCGCGCGCGCGAGGCGCTCCTCCTCGCCTCCGGACGCGCCGCACGGAGCCGCGTCGTCCTCGTCGTGTCGGACGGCGAGGATCACGAGGGGAACGTCGCGAGCGCGGCGCGCGCCCTCGCCGACGCCGGCGTTCGCATCTTCGCGCTCGGCGTCGGCACGGCCGAGGGCGCCCCCGTCCCGCCGCGCCCGGGCGCCCGCGCGCGCCGCGAGACGGCCGTCACCCGGCTCGATCCCGTGACGCTCCGGCTCCTCGCCGACGTCGGGCGCGGCGAGCTGTACGGCGCCGGCGGCGCGGGGGGCGGGCTCGCGCCGTTCCGCGCCGAGCTCGACAAGATGGAGCGCACCGAGCTCGAGGGGCGCGTCGCGCTCGTGTACGAGGACCGCTACGCGCTCGCGGCGTTCCCGGCGTTCCTGCTGCTCCTCGCGGGGTTGCTCCTCCCGGAGGGCCGGTCGCGATCGCGGTCCCGGTCGGTGTCGGAGTCGGGGCCGCGGGTGTCGGGCTCGCGGTCGGGTCGCCCCGCCGCCTCCCCTCTCCCCCTGGCAGCGCCAGGGGGAGAGGGCCAGGGAGAGGGGGCCGCCCGGTGATCTCCCGCCCCGCCCTGCTCGTCCTCGCCGCGGCCCTCGGCCTCGCCTCGCCGTTCCGCACCGAGGAGCCCCGCGTCCGGCGCGCCAACGCGCGCCTCGAGGCGGGCGCCCCGGCGGAGGCGCTCCGCCTCTACGACGACGCCGAGCGGTCGGCGGGCGCGCGCGCGGAGATCGACTTCGACCGCGGCCACGCGGCGTACGCCGGAGGCGATCTCGCCGGCGCCGCCCTGGCCTGGCGCCGCGCGGCGGACGCGGCGGACGCAGCCTCCCCCGCGCTCGCCTCGCGCGCGCTGCAGAACCTCGCCACGGCGCTCGCCTCGGCGGGCGATCGCGACGGCGCCGCGCGCGCGCTCGCCGACGCGCTCTCCCGCGACCCCTCGAACGAGGACGCGCGCTGGAACCTCGAGGTGCTGCTGCGCCAGCGCGCGGCCGGGAA
>DASVZX010000166.1:0-4919 GCA_036391435.1 Anaeromyxobacter sp.
CGGGGGCGGCGATCGCGATCGCGGCGGGGAGCGCGACCGCGCGGCCCGGCGCGACGAGGAGCCCGCGGCCGCCGAGGCCACGACCTCCGGCCGCGGACCGGAGGAGCCCGGACGGTGACCGACCGCGCCGCCGCGGAGCGCGGCGTGAGGCGCGTCGAGCGCGCCCTGCGCACGGCCGTCTCCGCGGCGCGCACGGCGCTCCGCTTCCTCGAGGGCGAGAACGTCCGCCTCCGGGCGATGGCCCTCACCTACATCTCGCTCTTCGCGCTCGTCCCCGCGCTGGTCGTCGCCTTCTCGGTCGTGCAGGCGTTCACGGGGATGGAGCGGATCAGCGCGCGCGTCAACGAGTTCCTGTTCGAGAACCTCGCCGTCGGCGCGCGCGCCACGATCGAGCCGTACCTCAGCCGCTTCGTGCAGAACGCGCACGTCACGAGCGCCGGCCTCGTGGGCGCCGCGCTCCTCGTCTGGTCGGCGGTGACCCTCTTCACCAACGTCGACGGCGCCGTGAACCAGATCTGGGCGATCCGCCGGCGCCGGAGCCTCAAGGAGCAGGCGGTGATCTACTGGGTCGGGCTCACGCTCGGCCCGCTCCTCCTCGCCGCGTCGGTGATGGCCGGGCGTTCGGCCCGGGAGTTCCTCGCGGGCACGGGGGTGGCGTTCCTCGCGCGGCTCGCGAGCGCGATCCTGACGTGTGTCGCGTTCGGCCTCCTCTACCTCATCATCCCGAACACGAAGGTGAGCGTCCGCGCCGCCGCGGTGGGCGGCCTCGTCGCCGGGCTCGGCTGGGAGGTCGCGAAGGGGGCGTACACCTACGCCGTCGCGCGGATCTTCCGGTACCAGGTCATCTACGGCTCGGTCGCGGCGGTCCCGACCTTCCTCCTGTGGCTGTACCTGTCGTGGGCGATCCTGCTGTTCGGCGCCCGGCTCTCCTACCTCGTGCAGTACGCCTCGGTGCTCATCGAGGGCGCCCCGCACCCCGGCTCGAAGACGGGCCGCGAGATCCTCGCGGGGCGCGTCATGCTCGCGATCGCGCGGGCGTTCGACGCCGGAACCGGGGAGGCGCCGGACGGCGGCGAGCTCGCGACGCAGCTCGCGCTCGACGCGGAGGACGCCGGGGAGGCGATCGCGGCGCTCCGGCAGGGGGGGCTCGTCGTCGCGATCGCCGACGGCGGCCTCGTCCCCGCCCGCCCGCTCGAGCGGATCACCCTCGCGGACGTCCGGCGGGCGATCGAGGGAGCGGAAGGGGCCGAGCGCCGGGTCGGCGGGCCCGTCGGCGAGCTCGTCTCGTCCGCGGAGGACGAGGCCGCCGCGCGTCTCGCCGCCGTGAGCTTCCGGGAGCTGTGCGATCGCGAGCGCAACGGCCGGCCGTCCGCCCCACCGCCTGCCCCGGGTGTGGGTGACCCGGAGCCGCCCAGGCGTGCTTCCGGCGGCTGATCCGCCGGCGGGCGGGTCAGAATCGCTCCATGCCTCCGGATCCCTTGCTGATTTCGGATCCATCGGCTAGGCTCATCGTGTCCCGAGCGGCTTTTCCTAGCGGTGAGGGGCCGCCCAGCCTTCGGAGTCCCGATGCTGAAGTCGGATTTGATCAACATTCTCGTGGTGAAGCGCGGCGTCACGCAGAAGCAGGCGGAGGCGACCATCGAGACGATCTTCGACTCGATGAAGGACGCGCTCTGCCGTGGCGAGAACATCGAGATCCGCGGCCTCGGCGCCTTTCACGTGAAGCACTACGACGGTTACCAGGGGCGCAACCCCAAGACCGGCGAGGTGATTCCGGTGAAGCCGAAGCGCGGGATCCTGTTCCGCACCGGCAAGGAGCTGCGCGACCGCGTGAACCACCCCGAGGACTCGCCGCCGGGCGAGGGCCAGGGGCAGGGCACGCCGCCCGTCGCCGCCGGCGCCTAAGCTCGCGGGATCGCTCGACGCGAAGGGGCCGCGTCCCCTCGCGGGTGTGCGGCCCTCGCGTCTTCGCGCGCGAGCGCGGATCTCAGGCGGACGCCGCCGGGTCCGGCCCGAACCCGAGCCGGCCGATGGGGCGGACCGGCAGCTCCGGCGGCAGCTCCTCGTACGCGAGCACGGCGACGCGTGGGAAGCGCGGGGCGAGGAGCCCGCGGAGCGCGCGGCGGACGTCGGGGCTCGCGAGCAACACCGGCGGCGCGTCGTGGCGGCGCAGCTCCTCGGCGAGCGCGTCGAGGAGCCTCGCGGCGAGAGCGGGGTCGAGCGCGAGCGCGTCGCCCGCGAGCCCGTCCCGGACGGCGGCCTCGGCGCCCGGATCGAGGAGGAGGGCGGGCAGCGGCCCGTCGCCCGCGCAGCGGTGGCCGATGTGCCGGCCGAGCGCGCGGCGCGCGACCTCGGCGAGCGCGGCGGAGCCGCGCTGCGGCCCGGCCTCGAGGAGCGCCTCGAGGATCGTCCGGAGCGGGCGGATCGAGACGCCCTCCTCGACGAGCCGGCGCAGGACGTCGGCGAGGAGCGGCGGCGGGAGCTGGCGCGTCGCCTCGCGGACGAGCGCAGGCGCCGACGCCTCGAGGACGTCGAGCAGCGCCTGCACCTCCTGCACGCCGAGGAGCTGGTGCGCGCTGCGCGAGAGGGCCCAGGCGGTCTCCGCGAGCACGCGGTCGAGCGGGCCGCGCACCGGCCCGAGGCGCTCCGCGCGCGCGGCGTCGCGGGCGTCGACGAGCGAGATCGTCCGGCCCGTGAGCGGCTCGCGCTCCGGCGTGCACGCGATCCCCACGAGCGCGAGCTCCTCCGGCGGCGCGAGCGCCGCGGCCTCGCCGCAGGGCGCCCGGCCGGCGCCGGCCGGGCCCTCGTCGACGAGCACCCGCCAGCCGCCGGGCGAGAGCGCCGCGGGCGCGATCGCGATCTCGGGGACGCGCACGCCGAGGTCCCGCCACAGGCGCTCCTGCACGGCGGCGAGCCCCTCCTTCGCCGGACGGCCGCCGTCGGCCCGCGCGAGCGCGAGGAGGTCCTCCGCGAGCTCGAGCGCGACGGGCGACGCGGGCGCGAACGGCGCGGCCTGGTCCCCGGCGGCCGCGTCTCCGCGCGAAACCTCCGCCCCCGCGCGCTGCCCGCGCGAGAGCCGGTGCGCACCCGCCGCCGCCGCCGCGGCGAGGACGAGGAACGGCGCGGCGGGCAACCCCGGCGCGAGCGCGAGCCCCCCGCAGAGCGCCGCCACCGCGCCGAGCGCGCCGGGTTCCGCCGCGAGCTGCCGGCCGATGTCCGTGCCGAGCGACGCCTCGTCGTCGTCCGACGCGACGCGGGTCACGGCGACGCCCGCCGAGACCGCGACGAGGAGCGCCGGGATCTGGGAGACGAGGCCGTCGCCGATGGCGAGGAGCGCGTACCGCCGCGCCGCGGCCGCGAGGTCCATGCCGCGCAGGGCGCCGGCGACGAGGCCCCCCGTGACGTTCACGAGGACGATGGCGATCCCGGCGATGGCGTCGCCCTTCACGAACTTGAGCGCGCCGTCCATCGCGCCGTACAGCTGGCTCTCGCGCTCGAGCGCGCGGCGGCGCCGCCGCGCCCCGGCCTCGTCGAGGGCGCCGGCGCGCAGCTCCGCGTCGATCGCCATCTGCTTGCCGGGGAGGGCGTCGAGCGTGAAGCGCGCGGCGACCTCGGCCACGCGCTCGGCGCCCTTCGCGACGACGAGCAGCTGCACGAGGGTCAGGATGGCGAACACCACGGCCCCGATCACCGCGTTCCCCTGGACGACGACGCGGCCGAACGCCTCGATGACGCGCCCGGCGTCGCCGCGCGAGAGGACGAGGCGCGTCGAGGAGACGTTCAGGGCGAGCCGGAACAGCGTCGTGAGGAGGAGCAGGGTGGGGAAGGTCGCGAAGCCGAGCGCGGTCCGGGCGAAGAGCGTGACGACGAGGATCGCCGCGGCGCCGGCGAGGTTCAGGGCGAGGAGCGCGTCGAGCGCCGCGGGCGGGAGCGGCGCGACGAGGAGGAGCACGAGCGAGAGCACCGCGAGCGCGAAGAGCGCGTCGCTCGCCCCGCGGACGCGCGAGAGGAGCCACGCGATCGGGGCCGCCGCGCGCGAGAGCGCGGCCAGGGGACGGGGCGGGCTCGACGGCGTCGTCATGGCGCCTCCGGAGGGGCGTACAGGTGGGCGAGGACCGCGGCCGCGGCCTCGTACAGCTCCTCGGGGATCTCGTCCCCGACCTCCGCGAGCCGGTGGAGCGCGCGCGCGAGCGGGACGTCGCGGACGATCGGGACCCCGGCGCGCCGCGCCGCCGAGCGGATCCGCGCCGCGGCGAGCCCGGTCCCCTTCGCGACGACGCGCGGGGCGTCCTCCCCGCCCCGCTCGTGCCGGAGGGCGACGGCGACGTGGGTCGGGTTCACGACGACGACCGTGGCGCGCGCGACCGGGCCCGCCTCGAGGAGCGCGCGGTGGCGGCGGCGCCGCTCCGTCCGGTGCGCGGGATCGCCCTCGTCCTCCTTCAGCTCCCGGCGGACCTCGTCCCGCGTCATCATGAGCGCCCGCCGGTGCCGCCGTCGCGCGAGCGCCCAGTCGAGGACGCCGAACGCCGCGAACGCGGCGCCGAGCCGGAGCGCCAGCGCGAGGAGCGACGGGATCGCCCGGAGCGCGCCGCCCGCCGACGCGCGCGGCAGCTCGGCGATCCCGGGGCTGCCGCGGAGCCACGCCGCGGCGACGGCGAGGAGGACCGCCGCCTTCGCGAGCCCGAGCGCCGCCTGGAGGAGCTGCGCCCAGGAGAAGAGGCGGCGCAGGCCGCGGATCGGGTCGATCCGGTCGAGCCGCGGCGCGAGCGCCGCGGGGAACACCCCGGCGCCCGCCTGGAGCGCGCCCGCGAGCGCGCCGGCGGCGAGCGCGGCGAGCCCCGGCGCGAGCACGAGCCGGAGCACGGTCGCCGCCGCGTCGCGGAGGACGCCCGCGGGATCGGGGCTCGTCGAGGGCGCGG
>DASVZX010000167.1:0-4734 GCA_036391435.1 Anaeromyxobacter sp.
GCGGCGGCGCGGGCCCAGCGCGCCGCCGCTCTCCTGCGGGAGGAGCGCCCGCGCGCGGGTTCGCCGTGAACCGGTCCATCCAGGCGTCCCCGAAGACCTCCCGCGCGGCGCGGTCGTTGTGGCGGTCGCAGCACACCCTGCAGTTCTCGACGGTCGACGCGCCGCCGAGGGCGCGCGGCACGATGTGATCGATCTGGCACCTTCGCGTCGAGCCGCACACGCCGCCCGAGGCGAGTGGGAACTGGCACCGCCCGCCGTCGCGCTTCCAGACCGCGCGCTTCACGTGCGCCGGGACGTAGCCGGGGTCGGGGGAGGAGGGAGGCGGCGTGGCGCGGGGCTTCTCCACGAGCCCGCGGCGCTTCGCGTGCCGCGCGATGACGAGGTCGAGCCCCGCCTCGAGGATCTCCGCGATACTCCCGGTGGGAAGCGAGTGGGAGAGCGCGTCCCTCGCCTGCTCGAGCTTCTTCTCGAAGCGCTTGTCGGCCGTGAGGTGGATCCGGATGAGCTCGGCGGTGAGCGGCTCGATGGTGGAGGGGGGCGGGCCGGCCGGCGGGGCGGCCGACGGGGCAGATCGCGGCGGAACGGGCGCGAGCGGGGCATCGGAGGGATCCGGTTCGCCCGGGCGAACCACGCATAGTGAAAACGAGGCTTCCCGGGCTGGCGCGGGTACCTCCTTCGGGGCGGCGAGCTCGAGCCGGGGCACCTCAACGGCCGCGCGGAGCGTGGTCACGACGTCCCGGCGCGGAGGCGCCTCGTCGGGCCGGAGCTCCGCCGCGACCGCCTTCGCCTCCCGCTTCGAGAGGTGGAAGAACCTCGGCAGCACCTCGTCCTTGGTCTCCTGGGTGAGGACCTTCGAGAGCTCGCCCATGCTGGAGATGCACAGGCGGCCGTCGCGAAGGGCCTCGAGCACGTCGGGGAACCTCTGGATGAGCCCGACTGCCCGGACGCGGAGGAAGGTGGACGCCTTCGAGAGGCCGAGCTCGCGGTTGAGGTACTCGAAGAGCGAGGCGTAGCCGAGCTCGAGCCACAGGGCGCGGCGGTCGAAGTCCGCGACGGCGACGAGAAAGTCGGCCATCGCCACGCGCTCGCGGGCGAGGAGGTCCTGAAGGCGGCGGGTGAGCTCTTGCGCATTCGTCATGGACGAAGCATCGCATGCGTTTTCGGAGCGCTCTGGGACGCGCGCAATCGCGTCCTGGCGCGAGAACGCGGTAGGGGTGGCGCGACCCCTCGCGAGCGATCCGGGCTCGCGGGAGCGCCCTTCCCGCGCCGCAGGAGCGGCGTTCTCGTGCGGCCCGCTGCGCGCGGGTCGCCTCACCGTGAACCCAGGTCAACAGATCATTTGGGGCGTGCGCGTGGGCCCGGGTGCGCTCGCGGGTGAGCCGATCACGCCGGCGACGTCGCGTCCGCCGCGGCGGCGCCACGCCCGGCGGCACTCTCGATGCCGGCCCCGCCGCCGTGCTCGCCCGCTTCCTCCGCGGTGAGGCGCTCGCCCGCAGAAAGGTCGCCAGATCATGGGGGCAGCGCCTGGGGGAGAGGGCCGGGGACGAGGAGGTATCCCGGGTGAACGGCGCTTCCGAGGTCGGGGTCGGGGTCGCTGGGCGCGACTACGCCTTCCTCCGCGCGAGCACGTACCCCCTGTTCGTCGGGTACTCGCCCGCGTACGGCGCCCGCTCGACGCGCGCCTCGACCTCGAGCCCGGCCTCCCCGAGCGCCCCTGCCACCGTCGCCATCGGGACGAAGCGCCAGTCGAGCCCGACCCGGGCGCCCAGCCACTCCTCGACGTGGAGCCGCTCGTCCCCGAGGTGGAAGCCGACGAGGAACGGCGCGCCGGGCCGGAGCACCCGCGCGACCTCGCGGAACGCGCCCGGCAGGTCCGCCGGCTCGAGGTGGACGTAGGCGTAGAACGCGGTCGCGCCCGCGAGGGCGCCGTCCGCGAGGTGCAGCGCGAAGTAGTCGTCCTCGCGGAAGTCGAGCCCGACGTCGCGGTGGAGCGCGCGCGCGTGAGCCACCGTCGCGGGCGAGAAGTCGACGCCGAACGCGTCCACGCCCCGCTCCTTGAGCAGCCGCGCCACGTGCCCGCAGCCCGTCCCGAGATCGGCGACCGGCCCCTGCCCCCGGACGAGCTCCGCGAACCCGACCAGCAGCGCCCGGTCGAACGGCTTCGCGTCGAGCTCGTGGAGGAGCTGCTCGGCGTACCTCGGAGCGACGGCGTCGTACGCTGCCTTCACCTTCGCGAGCGCCTCCGCCTCCATGTGCGTCCTCCCGGCGCCCTCAGGACAGCCGCAGCAGCGCCCGCACGACGTCCACGACCTGGTTCGCCCGCACCGGCTTCACGAGGTAGGCGCTCGCGCCGAGGCTCATCGCCCGCTTGCGGTCGGCCTCGGCCCCCTCGGTCGTGATCACGACGAGCGGCACGTGCTGGTGGGGGCCGCCGGCGCGGACGAGCGCGACGAGCTTCAGCCCGTCGAGGAGCGGCATGTTGATGTCGGTGATCACGATGTCGAAGGTGGCGGTCGTGAGCTTCCGCCAGGCGTCGGCGCCGTCGGCGGACTCCACCGCCTCCATGCCGACCACCCGGCGGAGCGCGTAGCAGAGCTGCTTGCGCATCGCCGAGCTGTCGTCCACCACGAGTGCGTGGAGGTGCGCCATGGGTCAGTGTCCGCCTCCGAACCGTCGGATCCGCGCCGCGATTCCCGGGAGCGCGAGCACCTCGTCCACCGCGCCGCTGTCCGCCGCCGCCTGGGGCATCCCGTATACCACGGCGGTGTCCTCGGACTCGGCGAGCGTGAGCCCGCCGGCCCTCTTCACCGCGCCCACGCCGGCCCGGCCGTCCTGGCCCATCCCGGTGAGGACGATCGCGCAGGCGCGGCTCCCCGCGGCGCGGGCGACCGAGGCGAAGAGGACGTCGGCGGACGGGCAGTACCTCGCGCCCGGCGCCGCGGCCCGCGGCAGGATCGCGGCGCGCAGCACCCCGTCGCTCCCGCGCCGCACCTCGAGGTGCCGGCCACCGGGGGCGACGAGCACGCGCCCGGCCGCGACGACGTCGCCCTCGGCCGCCTCCGACGCGACGAAGGAGGTGGTGCGCGCGAGCCGGTCCGCGAAGGCGCCGGTGAACCGCTCGGGCATGTGCTGCGCGACGACGAACCCGAGCGGCAGGTCGCCGGCGAGCATGGAGAGGAGCCGCTGGATGGCGGTGGGGCCACCGGTGGACGCCCCGAGGGCGACGATCCCGGCCGGCCCGGCCCCGGGCGCCGCCGCCGGCGCGGTGCGCGGCGCGAGGTTCTCGATCCGGAGCGCCCGGACGAGCTGGCACTTCTCGACGAGGGCCTCGCGCAGCGCGTCGAGCGGCGCGTCCCCCTCGGGCTTCGGCACGAAGTCGAGCGCGCCGAGCTCGAGGGCCTTGAACACGTCGGTCCGCCGGGACCGGGCGGAGAGGACGACCACGGGCGTCGGCTGCCGCGCCATGAGGAGGCGCAGGAACGTGAACCCGTCCATCCGCGGCATCTGCAGGTCGAGCAGGACGAGGTCCGGCCGCAGCCGCTGCGCCTCCCGCAGCGCCTGCTCGCCGTCCGCGGCGGCGCCCACGACCTCGGCGCCGCAGTCGCTCTCGAGGATCCGGCCGAGCTCGGCCCGCGCCGCGCCGGAGTCGTCCACGAGGAGGACGCGGATCGCGGCCCGCGAGCGGGTCACGGCGCCCCCTCGCCGGCCCGGAGCGGCTTTCGGTACACGAGGTCGCGCGTGAGGTGCACGATCTCGAAGTCCGCCGTCACGTTGAGGAGCGACTCGGAGTGCCCGAGGAGGAGCCAGCCGCCCTCGCGCAGCCTGTCGTGCAGCTTCGCGAGCACGCGCCGTCGCGACGCGAGGTCGAAGTAGATCATCACGTTCCGGCAGAACACGGCGTCGAGCCGCGCCACCGACGCGAGCGCGTCCGGATCGAGCAGGTTCTCGCGCCCGAAGCGGACCATCCGCCGGATCGCGTCGTCGACGACCCACTTCCCGCCCCGCAGCCGGAACCAGCGCCGCATGCGCTCGGCCTCGGGGGAGCGGAACGCGTGGTCGCCGTACGCGCCGGCGCGCGCGGCGGCGAGGCAGCGCCGCGAGATGTCGGCGCCGAAGATCTCGACGTCCCAGCCCTCGAAGCGCCCGGACTCCCGCACGAGCACGGCGAGCGTGTACGCCTCCTCGCCCGTGGAGCACCCCGCGGAGAGGATCCGCAGGCGCCGCTGCGGCGCGAGCGTGCGCGCGAGCTCCGGCAGCACCTCCGCCGAGAAGGCGCCGAGCTGCAGCGGCTCGCGGTGGAAGTAGGTCTCGTTCGTGGTGATGGCGTCGACGGCCTCCTCGAGCTCCGCCGCGCGCGCCGGATCGTAGCGCAGGAACCGGTGGTACTCGCGGAAGCTCGCGAGCCCGAGCGCCTGCAGGCGCGGCGCGAGGCGCCGCTCGAGGAGGTACCTCGTGTCGTCGCGGAAGAAGACCCCGCAGTGCGCCTGGACGAGCTCGCGCAGGAGCCGGAACTCCTCCTCGGACATGCCGGGGCCCTCGACCTCCGGGCGCCCCATGGGCTAGCTCGCCCCCAGCGACCGCGCCGCGTCGGCGAAGGCGCGCGCCACGAGCGGATCGGGGTCGCTCGACGCCGCGCGCGCGGCGTCGGCGGCCAGGGCGCGGTCGCCGCGCGCGGCGATCGCGCGCGCCGCCGCCTGGCGGACGTCCCACCGGGGGCTCGCCGCCGCGTCGCGG
>DASVZX010000168.1:0-8101 GCA_036391435.1 Anaeromyxobacter sp.
CGCGGCGGACGCGGAGCCTGCGGCGCCGCGGCTCCGGGACGCCGCGGTCCGGCTCGATGCCCTCCGCGAGCGCTGGCGCGAGGATCCGGCCGGGTTCCCGCCCGGCGCGGTGGAGCGGCTCCGGGCGGTCGCCGCCGCGCTCGCGCGGCCGCCCCCGCCGCCGGACGAGACAGTGGACGCGCGCCCGGCGCGCGGCGATCCGGGCGAGGTCCTGCGCGAGGTCTTCGGCCACCCGTCGTTCCGGCCCGGGCAGCGGGAGATCGTGGAGGGGGTGCTCGCCGGCCGGGACTGCATCGGCGTCATGCCGACCGGCGCCGGCAAGTCGATCACCTACCAGATCCCGGCGCGGATGCTCGGCGGGACGACGCTCGTCGTGTCGCCGCTCGTCGCGCTCATGAAGGACCAGGTCGACGCGATGCGCCGCGCCGGCCTGCGCGCGGCCTTCCTCAACTCGTCGCTCTCCCCCGCGGAGCGGCGGGAGGGGGTCGCCGCGCTCCGGCGCGGGGAGCTCGAGCTCGTCTACGCCGCGCCGGAGGGGCTCGAGGCCTCGGTCGGCGCGGCGCTCGAGGGGACCCGGCTCGCGCTCATCGCGGTCGACGAGGCGCACTGCATCAGCCACTGGGGCCACGACTTCCGGCCCGCGTACCGGAACCTCGCCGGCCTGAAGGCCCGCTTCCGCGCGCCCGTGCTCGCGCTGACGGCGACCGCCACGCAGGAGGTCACGCGGGACATCGCCGTCCAGCTCGGGATGAGGGACCCGCTGCTCGTCCGCGGGTCGTTCTTCCGGAGGAACCTCCGGCTCCACGCCGTGAAGAAGGGCGAGGGGGTGCGCGCGCGCGACGCGATCGTCCGGCTCGTCAAGGCGCGGCGCGGCGAGTCCGGGATCGTCTACGCGCTCTCGCGGAAGTCGGTCGAGGACACGGCGGAGCTCCTCGCGAAGCACGGCGTGCGCGCGGCGGCGTACCACGCCGGGCTCGAGCCCGAGGTCCGCACGCGCGTCCAGGACGCGTTCAAGGCGGGCGCGCTCGACGTCGTCGTCGCGACGGTGGCGTTCGGCATGGGGATCGACAAGCCCGACATCCGGTTCGTGATCCACCGCGACCTGCCCCGCTCGATCGAGGCCTACTACCAGGAGATCGGCCGGGCCGGGCGGGACGGGGCGCCGAGCGACTGCGTCCTCCTCTACTCGTGGGCGGACGTGATGAGCTGGGACCGGCTCCTCGAGGGCGACCCGGAGGTCGGCGAGGCGCAGCGGCGGCAGGCGCGCGCGATGTACCGGCTCGCCGACGCGGAGGGCTGCCGCCACGCCCGGCTCGTCGGCCACTTCGGCGAGCGCATCCCCGACTGCAAAGACGCGTGCGATCGGTGCTCGGACGACGACGTGCTCGCGCGGGCGCCGCACGCGAAGGCGGCCGACCGGCGCGGGGCGCGCCCGTCGCCTCTCCCGCGCCGCGAGCGGGGCGCTCCCGGCGCGCCCGGGCCGATCGACACGCCCGATCCCGCCGGCGCGGCCGAGCTGTTCGAGCGGCTCCGGGCGTGGCGCGCGCGGACCGCGAAGGCGCGCGGCGTGCCGGCCTACGTCGTCTTCGCCGACGCGACGCTCGCCGGGATCGCCGCGGCGCGGCCGCGCGACGGGGACGCGCTCCTCTCCGTGAAGGGCGTCGGCCCCGCGAAGCTCGAGGCGTTCGGCGCGGACGTGCTCGCGATCGTGCGGGGGCCGGCGGTCTAGAGCAGGCTCCCCCAGTCGAGCTTCACCTCGAGCGAGAACCCCGCGGCGACGTCCGCGAGGAAGGCCGGGGTGGGGGCGTCGAACGTGACCTCGACGCGCACGGGGAGGATCCCGGTCCGGAGGTACGGGCCGAGGTCGAGGTTCGAGTTCCCCGTGACCCCGATCGACCTCGACGGCGCGGCGTTCGGCGGCCGCACGTAGGAGGCGATCACCGTGCCCGACGAGGGATCGGTAGGGTCGGCGAGCACCAGCAGCGAGGCGTACTTCACGCCGGTGAGGTCGGTCCCGGCCTGGCTCGCCGACAGGATGATCGCGACGTCCTCGAGCCGCAGGTCGTAGGTGACGCCCCGCTCGTTCAGGATCGGCACCGGTCCGCCGAGGTCGTAGTCGAGCGTCCGCTGGACGCACGGCGTGGACGGATCCTGCACGAGCGCGCACCAGTCCGCGGGGTTCGTCGTGTCGCTCGCCGGGAAGGCCTGCTCCGGGAGCGTCACGCGGAGCTCGGGGACCTGCAGCTCCGCGAACAGGAGCGGCCCGCCGCAGCCGGGGAGGGCGGCGACGGCGGCGAGGAGGAGGAGCGAAGCGCGGCGCATGGGCGGCTCCCTAGAACCAGAGCTGCACGCCCGCCTTCACGGACGGCATCGTTCCGCGGAGGCGCGGGTCGGTGAAGGTCACCGTCGCGGTCTGACCGCCGCTCGTCGTCACGGTGGTCGTGCTCGTGCCGCTCGCGGTGAGCGAGACGTAGGAGAGACCGGCGAGGACGCTGATCGCGAACGCGTCGCGCGAGCCGATCTCGACGCCGACGCGCAGGGACCCGTAGTCGTAGCTCACGCTCCCGAGCAGCGGCTTCACCTCGGCGGGGATGCCGCCGGCGTTTCCGGCGAGGAACCTCGCGTCCGCCTTGAAGTAGCGTCCCCCCTCGAGCGAGAGGACCGGGCTCACGCCGAGGTGCCACGGGACGAGCGTCACGCCGCCCTGCACGCCCCAGCCGACCCAGTTCCACATCGGCCCGGCGAAGAGCCGGACGTCGGACACCGGCCGGAACACGGCGTCCGCCGCGATCCCCTCCGGGAACCCCGCGCCGGCGAGCAGCCCCCAGCGCGGCGGCGCCTCGCGGCGCCCGGCGTCGCGCGCACGCGTCGCCGCCGTCGCCGCCGGATCGTCGTCGGCGCGGACGCCGGCCGCGGCGAGGCACAGGGCGGCGCACGCGAGGACGGGGACGGAGCGCATCGAGACCTCCCGGCCGACCGTCCGGCCGCTCGGCGGTAGTGTAACCGCCCCCTCGCGGGCCGCACCAGCCGGGCCAGGCTGGCTTTCCCCACACCGGGTCCGGTATCACTCCGGCCCGTGGCGCTGCCCGCGACGCTCCTCCACTTCGATCTCCACCTCGCCCACGCCGACGAGGGGCTCGACCGCGATCTCTCGTTCAGGATCGCCCGCCACCCCTCGGAGACGAGCGAGCGGCTCTGGCTGCGGGTGCTCGCGTACGGCTGGAGGTGGTCGGAGGCGCTCGAGCTCGGCCCCGGGCTCTGCGAACCCGACGCGCCGGACCTCCTCGCCCGGCTGCCGGACGGCCGGACGAGCGCCGTGGTGCGCGTCGGCAAGCCGGATCCGGAGCGGGTCGAGAGGGACGTGAGCCGGAACGCGGGGGCGTCGGTCGCGGTCCTCTTCGAGTCTCCCCGGCGGATGGCGGCGTTCCTCGCGGAGGCCCGCGATCGGAGGCTCGCCCGCCTCGCCGCGGTGGAGCTGGCGGCGGTGGATCCGGAGCTGCTCCGGCGTCTATCTGCCTGCGAAGACAGACGGATCCGGCTCTCGCTCACCTTCGTGGAAGGCCACCTCTACGCCGAGGTCGGCGGCCGGATGCACGACGGCCCGCTCGAGCGGGGACGGCTCGATCCGGACCGCTGACCGGAGGGCGTGAAAATCATCCCCCGCCCGTTACAAGTGTAATGGGACCGTTCCGGTCCAGGATGGCTCCAATGCATCGAGGGGCGGCTCGGACGGGCCGACCCGGCCACCGGAGGCAGCGCGATGATAAGGATGTCGAAGCTCACCGACTACGCGATCCTGATCCTCGCCCACCTCGCGCGCTCGCCCGGCACGCTGACGGCGCACGCGCTCGCGGCGCGGTCGCGGGTGCCCCTGCCGACGGTCTCGAAGCTGGCGAAGGAGCTGTCGAAGGCGGGGCTCGTCGTCTCGCACCGCGGGCGCAACGGCGGGTACGGCCTCGCGCGCGCCGCGGAGCAGATCTCCGTCGCCGAGATCGTCGAGGCGCTCGAGGGACCGATCGCGCTCACCGAGTGCGCCCGCCCGGGCGGCGCCGACTGCGGCATCGAGGACACCTGCCTCGCGCGCGAGAGCTGGGACCCGGTGTCGCGCGCCATCGAGAGCGCGCTGCGCGACCTGCCGCTCTCCTCGATCGCGCCGTTCCGCGCGGGCGACGCGCCCGCGCCGGTCCGCCTCGGCGGACACGCGGTCTCCCTCGCGTCCGCCCCGGGGAGCCGGCCATGAGCAGCGCGGAGCAGTTCAAGGAGCTCGCCGAGAAGAAGTACGCGTACGGCTTCGTCACGGACATCGAGGAGGACCGGGTCCCGAAGGGCCTGTCCGAGGAGATCATCCGGCTCATCTCGCAGAAGAAGGGCGAGCCGCAGTTCATGCTCGACTGGCGCCTCAAGGCGTACCGGCACTGGCTCACGATGGAGGAGCCGACCTGGGCGAACGTCCGGTACAACCGGATCGACTACCAGGACATCGTCTACTACTCGGCGCCGAAGCCCAGGAAGCAGCTCGGCTCGATGGACGAGGTGGACCCGGAGCTGAAGCGCGCGTTCGCGAAGCTCGGCATCCCGCTCGAGGAGCAGATGCGGCTCGCCGGCGTCGCGGTCGACGCCGTGTTCGACTCGGTCTCGGTCGCGACGACCTTCAAGAAGAAGCTCGCCGACCTCGGGATCGTCTTCTGCTCCTTCTCCGAGGCGGTGCGCGAGCACCCGGCGCTCGTCGAGAGGTGGCTCGGGTCGGTGGTGCCCTCGACCGACAACTACTTCGCGGCGCTCAACAGCGCGGTCTTCTCCGACGGCTCGTTCGCCTACGTGCCGAAGGGCGTCCGCTGCCCGATGGAGCTCTCGACCTACTTCCGCATCAACGCGAAGGACACCGGCCAGTTCGAGCGGACGCTCATCGTCGCGGACGAGGGCGCCTACGTCAGCTACCTCGAGGGCTGCACCGCCCCGATGCGCGACGAGAACCAGCTCCACGCCGCCGTCGTCGAGCTCGTCGCCCTCGACGGCGCGCACATCAAGTACTCGACCGTGCAGAACTGGTACCCCGGAGACGCCGAGGGGAAGGGCGGCATCTACAACTTCGTCACGAAGCGCGGCAAGGCGATGGCGAGGGCCAAGATCAGCTGGACGCAGGTGGAGACCGGCTCCGCCATCACCTGGAAGTACCCGTCCTGCATCCTCCAGGGCGACGGCTCGGTCGGCGAGTTCTACTCGGTCGCGCTCACGAACCACCGCCAGCAGGCGGACACCGGCACGAAGATGATCCACGTGGGGAAGAACACCCGCTCGACGATCATCTCGAAGGGCATCAGCGCCGGGAAGGGCCAGAACACCTACCGCGGCCTCGTGAAGATGCTGAAGGGCGCCACCGGCGCGCGCAACTACTCGCAGTGCGACTCGCTCCTCATCGGCGACACGTGCGGCGCCCACACGTTCCCGTACATCGAGGTGCGCAACCCGACCGCGCAGGTCGCGCACGAGGCCACCACCTCGAAGATCAGCGAGGACCAGCTCTTCTACTGCCTCCAGCGCGGCATCTCGCAGGAGGACGCGGTCTCGATGATCGTGAACGGGTTCGCGAAGCAGGTGCTGAAGGAGCTGCCGATGGAGTTCGCGGTGGAGGCGCAGAAGCTGCTCGGCATGTCGCTGGAAGGGAGCGTCGGCTAGGCATGGCCAACGAAGGAACCCCGCGCGCGCTGCTCGAGGTCCACGGGCTGCGCGCCGGCATCGAGGGCAAGGAGATCCTGAAGGGCGTCGACCTCGCGATCCGCCCGGGCGAGGTCCACGCGATCATGGGGCCGAACGGCTCCGGCAAGTCGACGCTCGCCGGCGTGCTCGCCGGGCGCGAGGTGTTCCGCGTGACCGCCGGCCGCGCGACGTTCGACGGGAAGGACCTGCTCGCGCTCGCGCCGGAGTCGCGCGCCGCGGCCGGCCTCTTCCTCGGCTTCCAGTACCCGGTCGAGATCCCCGGCGTGGGCAACCTCTACTTCCTGCGCACCGCCCTCAACGCCGTCCGGCGCGCGCGCGGCGAGGAGCCCCTCGACGCGATGGACTTCCTGTCGCTCGCGAAGGAGAAGATGAAGCTCGTCGAGCTCGATCCCGCCTTCGGCAGCCGCTCGGTCAACGAGGGGTTCTCCGGGGGCGAGAAGAAGCGGAACGAGGTCTTCCAGATGGCGGTCCTCGAGCCGAAGCTCGCCATCCTCGACGAGATCGACTCCGGGCTCGACATCGACGCGCTCCGCGTCGTCGCGCGCGGCGTCAACGCGCTCCGCCGCGCGGACCGCGCGGTCCTCCTCGTCACGCACTACCAGCGGCTCCTCGAGTACATCCCCGCCGACCGCATCCACGTCATGGCCGCCGGCCGGATCGTCCGCTCCGGCGGCCCCGAGCTCGCCGAGGAGCTCGAGCGGACCGGCTACGCCTGGGTGGACGGCATGAAGCCGGAGGTCGCGGGCGCGCCGCGCGCCGCCGTCGCGACCGCCCGGGAGGGCCGGTGACCCCCGTCGAGCGCAGCCTCGCCGCCGCCTTCGCGCCCCGCGCCGGCGAGCCGGGCTGGCTCGACGAGGCCCGCCGGGCCGCGCTCGCGCGCTTCGAGGCCCTCGGCCTCCCGACCGCCCGCCACGAGGACTGGCGCTTCACGAGCCTCTCCGCGCTCGCGCCGCTCGAGCTCGCGCCGCGCGCGCCGGGCGGCGAGGGCGCCGCGGCGCTCCTCGAGCGCGCGCCCGCCCCGGACGGCGCGCGCCTCGTGTTCGTGAACGGCCGCTACCGCCCCGACCTCTCCGCCCGCCGCGGCCTGCCCCGCGGCGCCGCCGTGACGACGCTCGCCGAGGCGCTGCGGGACACCCCGGATCTCGTCCGCCCCCACCTCGGCCGCCTCGCGCGCCCCGGCGACCAGGCCTTCGTCGCCGCGAACGCGGCGCTCTTCGAGGACGGCGCCTTCGTCCACCTGCCCGCGAACGTCGCCGCCGACGCGCCCATCGCGCTCGTGTTCCTCTCCGAGGGGGCCGGCGCCGCCTTCGCGGCCCACCCGCGGACGCTCGTCCTCGCGGACGCCGGCGCGCGCGCCACGATCGAGGAGGTCTTCCTCGGCGGCGCGGGCGCGTACCTCACGAACGCCGTGACCGAGCTCGTCCTCGGCGAGGGCGCGTCCGTCGAGCACGTCCGGCTGCAGCTCGAGTCCGCCGCCGCCGTCCACGTGTCGTCGGTCCACGCCGAGGAGGCGGCGGGCGCGAAGCTCGCGGCCCACGCGTTCACGCTCGGCGGGAAGGTCTCGCGCGCCGAGATCCGGGCGCGGCTCGCCGGGGAGGGGAGCGAGATCGCCGCGAACGGCCTCTACATGGCGACCGGCGACCAGATCGTGGACAACTTCTCCTGGGTCGAGCACGCCGTCCCGCGCTGCACGACCACCGAGACGTTCAAGGGCATCCTCGACGGCAGGGCGCGGGGCGTGTTCGCCGGCCGGATCCGGGTGCTCCCGGGCGCGCAGAAGACCGTCGCGCGCCAGATGAACTCGAACCTCCTGCTCTCGGACGACGCGGTCGTCGACACGAAGCCCCAGCTCGAGATCTTCGCCGACGACGTGAAGTGCGGCCACGGCGGCACCGTCGGCCAGCTCGACGACGCGTCGCTCTTCTACCTTCGCTCGCGCGGCCTCCCCGAGGCCGACGCGAAGAGCCTCCTCGTCTGGGCGTTCGCGAGCGAGATGGTGGGGCTCGTCGGCGCGCCGTCGCTGCGCGCCCGCGCGAAGAACCTCGTCGCCGTCCGGCTCCCCGCCGGCGCGCGGCTCCTGGAGGCGGCATGATCGCCGGCTCGACGACCCGGGCGGCCCCGCCCGCCGACCGTCCCGCGGCGCCTCCCCTCGACCCCGCCGCGATCCGCGCCGAGTTCCCGATCCTGCGCCAGACGGTCCGGGGCAAGCCGCTCGTCTACCTCGACAACGCGGCGACCACGCAGAAGCCGCGGGCCGTCATCGACGCGGTCCGCCGCTACTACGAGGAGGACAACGCGAACGTCCACCGCGGCGTCCACCTCCTCTCCGAGCGCGCGACGCGCGGCTACGAGGAGGCGCGCGTGAAGGTGGGCCGGTTCGTCG
>DASVZX010000169.1:0-4537 GCA_036391435.1 Anaeromyxobacter sp.
GACATCAGCGCCATCGGCACCTTCGCGCTCGCCTACGATCGCTACGACGTCGCGGCGCTCTCGCCGCGCGACGGTCCGTACGGGCCGGCGGACAAGGCGCAGCCGCTCTTCCGGGAGCTGGAGCTCGGGGTCCAGTCCGTCGTCGACCCGTACGCCCGCGCCGACGTGTTCATCTCCTTCACGCCGGACGGCGTGGACGTCGAGGAGGGCTACCTCACGACCCTCTCGCTCCCGGCCGGTTTCCAGGTCCGGGCCGGCAAGTTCTTCAGCCCGTTCGGGCGGCTCAACCAGCAGCACCCGCACGTCTGGGACTTCGTCGACGCGCCGCTCGCCGCGCGGCTCGTCGCGACGGAGAAGCTCTCCGGGCCGGGGCTCGACGTCGCCTGGCTCGCGCCGCTCCCGTGGTTCGCCGAGCTGCACGCCGCGTATCAGGCGACCGCGCCGGCCCCGGGCGATCCGGAGCGGCCCACCGGCGCCGCGCACCTGCAGCAGTACTTCTCCCTGGGCGACGCGACGACGCTGGGCGTCGGCGCCTCCGCCGCCGTGCGGAGCGACGTGACGGGCGGCGCCCGCGACCTCGGCAACGTGAGCGTCTACGTCCGCGTCCGGCCACCCACGACACGGGCGTACGCCACGCTCCAGGGCGAGCTCTACGGGCGCAGGTTCCGCGGCGAGCCCGGGGGATCGGACGGCGGCGGCTACGCCCAGCTCTTCTGGCGCCCGGGCCCGTTCTACGGCTACGGCGTCCGCTACGACGACGCGCCGGCGGTCCCGGAGGCCGGCGCCGGGCGCGAGCGCCGGTACGGAGCGCTCGCCACCTGGTACCCGAGCGAGTTCTCGCGCCTCCGCGGCGAGCTCTCGTACGACCGGCGCCCGAGCGGCGGGGACGGCCTCGAGGCCCTGCTCGCGCTCGAGTTCGTCATGGGCTCCCACGGCGCCCACCCGTTCTAGCCGTGAACACCTTCCGGGAGACCCGTCCATGAGAACGTCGCTCCGCTCCCTCGCCCTCCTCCTCGCCGGCGCCGCCGCGCTCGCGCTGCCGGGCCGCGCCGCGGCCGCCTTCAAGGTCGTCGCCACCGTCCCCGGGCTCGCCGCGCTCGCCCGCGAGGTGGGCGGCGACAAGGTGGACGTCGAGAGCCTCTCGCGCGGCACGCAGGACCCGCACTTCGTCGACGCGAACCCGATGCTGGCGGTGAAGCTCAGGAACGCCGGCCTGCTGGTCGACGTCGGCCTCGAGCTCGAGATCGGGTGGCTGCCGCCGCTCGTGAACCAGTCGCGAAACGCCGACATCCAGCCGGGCGGGAGCCGCCGGCTCACCGCGGCGAGCGCGATCCAGGTGATGGACCTGCCGACCGGTCCGGTGAGCCGGGCGCAGGGCGACCTCCACCCCGGCGGGAACCCGCACTTCCTCACCGACCCGCGCCGCGCCGGGCAGGTCGCCGCCGCGATCGCCGCGAAGCTCGCCGAGCTCGACCGCGGCAACGCGGCGTACTACGCGCAGCGGCTCCAGGACTTCCAGAGGCGGCTCGCGGCGGACGACGCGCGCTGGCAGGCGAAGCTCGCGCCGGTGAAGGGGAGGAAGGTGTTCACGCGGCACCGCACCCTGACCTACTTCTTCGACTGGAGCGGCGTCGCCTCCGCGGGCGAGCTCGAGCCGAGGCCCGGCGTCCCGCCGCCGCCGGCGCACCTCGCCGACCTCGTCGTCGTCGCGCAGCGGGAGGGCGTGAAGGCGATCCTCGTCGAGGACTACTACGACACGAAGATGGCGGAGGTCGTGGCGCGCCACTCCGCGGCGCGCATCGTCCAGATCCCCGGGGACGTCGCGGGCGAGCCGGGGCTCGACACGTACGAGAAGTACGTCGACGTGATCGTGAACCGCGTCGTCGGGGCGATCCAGTGAGCGCGCTCGTCGCGGTCGAGGAGGCCGCCATCGGCTACGGGGGGCGCGCGCTCCTCTCCGGGATCGACCTCGCGGTCCTGCCCGGCGACTTCCTCGCGGTGGTCGGCCCGAACGGCGGGGGGAAGACGACGCTCCTCCGGACGCTGCTCGGCGCCCTGCCGCTCGTCGCGGGCCGGCTCGTGCGGCCGAGGCCGCTCCGGGTGGGCTACGTCCCGCAGCGGGAGCACGTCGACGCGATCTGGCCCTTCCGCGTCTCGGAGGTGGTGCTCATGGGGCGCGTGGCGTCGCTCGGGCCGCTCCGGCGGCCGGGGCCGCAGGACCTCGAGGCGGTGCGGACCGGGCTCGCGCGCGTCGGGATCGAGGACCTCGCGGACAAGTGGTACGGGGAGCTCTCCGGGGGGCAGCGCCAGCGGACCCTGATCGCCCGCGCGCTGTCGGCCGACCCGGAGCTCCTCGCGCTCGACGAGCCGACGAACGGGATGGACCCCGGGGCGGAGCTCGGGACGATGGACCTCCTGCGCGACCTGCAGCGCGGCGGCGGCCCGGCGATCGTGATGATCTCCCACCGGATCGAGGCGGTCGCGAACTACGCGCGCACGCTCGCGTTCGTGGACAAGGACACGAAGCTCTTCAAGGTGGGCCCGCTCGACGAGATGCTCCGGCCCGAGGCGCTCGAGGCCCTCTACCGGCGGCCGGTGGTGGTGCGGGAGGCGGGCGGACGGCGCGTCGTGCTCTCCGCGAACGGGGAGGTGGGCCGGTGAGCGCCGCGCTCCAGGGCTTCCTCGACGGGCGCGAGATCTGGGAGGTGCCGCTCGCCGCGTCGATCGTCGCGGGCGCGCTCCTCGGCGCGCTCGGCGTCTACGTCGTGCTGCGCCGGACCGTGTTCGTGTCCGCGGCGCTCACCCAGCTCTCGACGGTCGGCCTCGTCTTCACGCTCATCCTCGAGGAGCGGTTCCACATCGAGACCGAGCACCCGTCCGAGCAGCTCGCGGTCTCCATCGCCGTCTCCGCGCTCGGCGCGCTCGTCCTCGGCGCGTTCCGCCCGCGGCGGCTGCCGGCGGAGGCGACGGTCGGCACGAGCTGGGTGGTCGCGTCGGCGCTCGTCGTGCTCGGCGCGAGCCAGCTCGTGCACGCCGCCCACGACCTCGGCGGCCTGGTGTTCGGCAACGCCGTGTCCGTCCCCGCCTCCGACCTCGCGGTGATCGTCGTCGTGGCGGCGCTCGCGACGGCCGTGCACATGGCGTTCGCGAAGGAGATCGCGTTCACGTCCTTCGACCCGGAGACCGCGGAGGCTCTCGGGATGCGCGTGTGGCGCTGGGACGCCGTGCTGTTCCTCACGATCGGCGTCGCGATCCCGCCCACCGCGCGGGCGCTCGGGGCGCTGCCCGTGTTCGCGTTCCTGACGCTCCCCGCGACCGGCGCGCTCCTGCTGAAGGTGGGCTTCCGGCCCGCGTTCGCCGTCGCCGCCGTCATCGGGGTGGTGGCCGCCGGGGGCGGCTACGTCGCCTCGTGGGTCTGGGAGCTGCCGACCGGCGCGACGATGGTGGCGCTCGCGGCCGTGCTCGTCCTGCCCGGCGCGCTCCTCGCGTGGGCGCGCGGATGATCTGCCCCGGCCCGGCCGGCCCGCGGCTCACAAGAAGGGCTTGACCCCCGGGCGCCCCGAGCGTAGAAAGCCCCCTCGATTCACGCTCTTCCAACCTGACGCGGGGTGGAGCAGCCAGGTAGCTCGTCGGGCTCATAACCCGAAGGTCGCAGGTTCAAATCCTGCCCCCGCAACTTCCGTTAAAGCGTACTTCCCGGCCGCCTTCCCCGAGGGCGGCCGGTTCCATTTTCAGGGTCGTCCGGAGCGCGTAGACCGGCTCCCCGTCGGACTCCTTCGGCGTCAGCTCGACCTTCCCGAGCCGGGCCCGGAGCGCCGTCTGCGCGTCCTCGGGCGCCGCGGCCAGGGCCGCCTCGACCTCCTCGAACAGCGCCCGCAGCCGGGCCGCCCCAGGCTCAGGCAGGCCCTTCCCAGCGGGCCGGGCGGGGAGGGCGAGCGCGGCGCGACGGGTCCGGAGGTCGCGCAACTTCCCCTCCTCGGTGCGGAGAACCCGCAGCAGGGACTCGATGTCCTTGTTGCTCGAGGCGAGGTCTGCCAGCCGCGCCACCTTGGCCTCCTGCTTCCGGATCTCGGCATCGAGCGCCGCGGGCTCCGCGCCGGGCGAGGACCGGGCGCGGGCGTCCTCCGCTCGCAGCCGGTTGAACGCCTGTTCGAACCGAGCGAACAGGTGGTCGTCAGCCGCGAGGTCCCGCATGATCGCGGCGAGCGCCGTCGTCAGCTTGCTCTCGGAGATGGACACGCCGTTCCGGCAGATCTCGGGGCCCTTCGTGTGGTTCGCGGCGCACTTGATGTTCCGGTAGCTGCCGCTCTGGCTCCCGCCGCCGCTGCTCCCGTAGAAGCTCATGTTGTTGCCGCAGACGCCGCAGACGATCAGCCCGCTCAGTGGCGAGGGGCGGCGCGAGCGCGGCTTGCCGAGCGGCCGGGGCGCTCCGAGGACCCGCTGCACCGCGTCCCACAGGCCCTGCGGGACGATCCGGAGGTCGGGCCGGGCGAGCCGCACGATGGACTCGGCATCCTCGTTCGGTCGCGGGCTGCGC
>DASVZX010000170.1:0-14506 GCA_036391435.1 Anaeromyxobacter sp.
GCTCGCCCCTCCGGAGGGCTCCGGCAAGACGCCGCGCCCGACGCCGCTCGCCCCTCCGGAGGGCTCCGGCAAGACGCCGCGGCCGGCGCCGCTCGCCTCGCCGGAGACGACCGGCCGGACCCCGCGGCCGATGCCGCTCCCGGCGAACGAGACGACCGGACCCATCCCCCGCGCCTCGGCGCAGGCCGCGGGCGCGGCGGCCCCGAAGGCCCCGGGCGAGCCTGGCCGCCGCCGCCCGCCGTCGCCTCCTCCCGCTCCGCCGCCGCGCCGCGGGGCGGGGCTCCTCGCCGTCGCGATCGTCGCCGCGGTCGCGCTCTTCGGCGGCGTCGCCTGGTACGTGCTCTCCGGCAAGCGCGCCCAGGAGGGCACGGCGCGCGCCGCCGCGACGTCGTCCGGCCCGCGCGGCGTCTCGGACGACACGATCGTGCTCGGCATGGTCGGGTCGTTCACCGGCTCGAACGAGGAGCGCGGCCGCGCGATGCGCATCGGCTGGGACACCGCGATCGCCGAGGTGAACGAGGCGGGCGGCGTCCACGGCCGGAAGCTCAAGCTCGTCGCGTACGACGACGGCTACGATCCGGCCCGCACGCTGCCCGCCATGAAGGAGGTCATCGAGGGGCAGGGCGCCTTCGCGATCGTCGGGAACGTGGGCACCGCGACCTCCGCGGTCGCCGCCCCGTACGCCGCCCAGAAGGACGCGGTGTTCTTCGGCGCGCTGTCCGGCGCCGACGTGCTGCGCAAGAACCCGCCCGACCGGAACGTGTTCAACTTCCGCGCGAGCCTCGCCGCGGAGGGCGCGGCGGCGGTCCGCTACCTCGTCGACGTGCGACGCATCCCCGCCAAGCGCATCGCCGTGCTCTCCCAGGACGACGACTTCGGCCGCTCGGGCGAGCGCGGCGCGCTCTCGCAGCTCGAGAAGTACGGCGTCGCGCGGGACGAGGTCCTGAAGCTCTCCTATCCCCGCAACACCGCGGACGTGCGCGACGCCCTCGCGGCGATCCGGGAGCGCGCCGCCGCCGTGGACGCGGTGGTCATGACCGCGACCTACAAGCCGGCCGCGACGTTCGTCCGGAAGACCAAGGACGCGAAGCTGAGCCTGTTCTACACGACCGTGTCGGCCGACTCGAACGGCCTCGCGGAGGAGCTCGTCCTCTCCGGCGAGGGCTACACCGAGAACGTGCTCCTCACCCAGGTGGTCCCGGTGCCCACCTCCGGCGCCTCCACGCTCATCCGGTACCGCAAGGAGCTCGAGCGCCGCAACCCGGGCGAGAAGCCGGGCTCCACGTCGCTCGAGTCCTGGATCGGCGCGCAGATCTTCATCGAGGCGCTGCGGCGCGCCGGGCGAGACCTCGACACGGCGAAGCTCGTCGCGGCGCTCGAGAGCATCCAGGGCTGGGACATCGGGATCGGCAGCCCGATCACCTTCGGGCCCAAGGATCACCAGGGCTGCGACATGGTGTTCGGGTGGCTGCTGCAGCCGGACGGCACGTACCGGCAGGTCGAGCTCGAGTAGGGAGGATCCGTGCGCCGTCGCCTCGGACGTCTCGCGATCGTGGGTGCGCTCCTCGCCGGGGCCCCCGGCGTGCGCGCGGAGGTCGGGGACGGCGAGGTCGTCTTCGGCATGGTCGGGCCGTTCAGCGGCGCGGCGAAGGACATGGGCAAGGAGGTCCGGACCGGGATCGAGGTGGCGTTCGCCGCCCAGAACGAGGCGGGCGGCGTCCAGGGCCGGAAGCTCCGGCTCGTCGTGGTGGACGACGGGTTCGAGCCGGGCCGGACCGTCGCGGCGATGCGCGAGCTCGTGGACGTGCGGAAGGTGTTCGGGATCCTCGGCAACGTGGGGACGGCGACCGCCGAGGTCGCCGCGCCGTACGCGGACGAGAAGGGGGTCCTCTTCTTCGGCGCGGTGAGCGGGGCGAGCTTCCTGCGGCACAACCCGCCCGACCGCTGGATCTTCAACTACCGGGCGAGCTACGCGGAGGAGACCGCGGCGATGGTGCGCTACCTCGTCGAGGTGCGCCGCATCCCCGCCGCGAAGATCGCCGTCTTCGCGCAGGACGACGCGTTCGGGGACGCCGGGTTCGATGGCGTCGCGCGGATCATGCGTCACTACCGGCGCGATCCGGCGAAGGTCCTGCGCGTCCGCTACCGCCGGAACACCGCCGACGTGGAGGACGCGGTGCGCGCCGTGACGGCGCACGCGAAGGACGTCGCGGCGGTCGTCATGGTCGCGACCTACAAGCCGGCGGCCCGGTTCATCGAGCGGCTCCACGACGCGGGGCTCTCGAAGGTCGTCTTCACGAACGTCTCGGACGTGGACTCGAGCGCGCTCGCCGAGGAGCTCGCCCAGCTCGGGCCCGGGTACGCCGAGGGCGTGGTCGTGACCCAGGTCGTTCCGCCGCCGAACGGGAAGGCCACCACGCTCCTCCGCTACCAGGAGCAGCTCCGGAAGTACGCCGGCGGGGAGAAGCCCAGCTCCCTCTCGCTCGAGGGCTGGATCTCCGCGCGGCTGCTCATCGAGGGGCTGCAGCGAACGGGACGCAATCTCACCACCGACGCCCTCATCGACGCGCTCGAGAGCATCCACGGGCTCGACCTGGGCCTGGGGACGCCGCTCGGGTTCGGTCCGTCGGAGCACCAAGCGTCTCGGATGGTCTGGGGCACGATCCTCGAGGCGAAGGGCGCGATCACGCCCATCGAGCTGCAGTAGGCCGCGGGCTCCGCGCCCGGCGCCCGGCGCGCACGGTCGCGGGCGGCCGCAGCCCCTTCGGAGATGAAAGATCTCTCCGTTCGGGACTCCGCCCGGCACCCGCCTTCCTCTAGAATGCGGGCCCGACCCCCCGTCCTCCTCTCGCGCAGCCCGGAGATCCTCTCCATGACCAACGTCGAGAAGCGGAACCTCATCGCGCAGTGGGCCTTCGACACGCGCCCCGTGCTCCTGCGGTTCCACCTCTGGCTCGAGGACATCGAGATCGAGCGGGCCCAGGAGCGGCCGCTCCGGGACGTCGCCTTCACGCCCCGCGGCATCGGACGCTGTCTGGCGGTGACGTCCGCCGCGACCGCGCTCGGGACGCGCCTCTTCGGCGGGTTCGGCGAGGGGGCGGGCAAGGACAAGGGCGCCTACAACCAGGTGAAGAAGGAGGCCGACGCGATCAGCGCGTACGTGATGAGCGAGGGGCTCTGGCACCTCACGCGGACGCTGCCGGAGAACCACGCGATCATGGTGTCGCTCGGCGAGGGGCTCATGCCGAAGGCGGGCGAGACGCCGGAGATGGGCGCGAACCCGCTCCTCGGCTTCGGCCGGGTCTACGCGCGGCCGGAGGTGGCGCGCGTCGTGGACCGCCGCGTGCGCCGGCTCCTCAACGAGCCCGGCCACACCTTCGAGCAGTTCTACGCGTGGTTGCGGGAGCGCGGCATCACGCTCTGGGGCGCGGCGGTGGACACGCTCGAGAACACCTCGCGCTTCGCGGAGGGGAAGTCGACGGGGCCGATGGCGGTCTTCCACCTCTTCGACTCGCCCCTCCAGGTCACGCGCCCGTACGAGTCGTACATGGGCTGCCTCACGATCCCGAAGAAGGTGACGCAGGCGGCGGAGCGCGCCTCGCTCCTCGTCGACTACCGGACGCCGCGCGCGAAGGTGATCGAGGCCATCGAGGCGGCGTACCCCGGGATCGAGCGGAAGAACGTCCACGTCTGGACGCTCCGCGGGAAGAGCCGCGTGGGACGGCTCGGGAAACTCTGGGAGGAGTGGAAGGCCCTCGGCGCGCACCTCGTGGAGGACGGCTGGAAGTCGCCGGCGGGCGTCGAGGTCTTCACCGACTCCGGGACCTACGCCCCCACCTTCCTCGTCGGCAGCTGGAAGGACGCCGCGGACGCGACGCACGTCTTCCTCTGCGACGGGTACGCCGCGACCGCCGAGGCGATGCAGGCCGCGAGCCTCTCCGAGGTGCTCGACGTCGACGCGACGATGTCGGCCTTCTCGCCCGAGTTCCAGCTGCCGTGCGCCGAGGAGGGCCGGGCGATGCAGCTCGACCCGGACGCGCCCGACTTCGCGGGCCGGCTGGCGGCCCTCTTCGGCGCGAAGGAGATCGAGCTCGGGAAGGTCGAGCAGTACCGGGAGGCGATCCGGGAGGCCCGCTCCACCAACCTGCCGCTCGGCGGGCGCGTGCTCCGCGCCGGCGATCTCATGCCGGGCAAGGACTGGAGCGTGCTCGCGAGCATCGGCTACATGTGCGACGACCCGTACACCGGGGTGAAGGGCGTCACGCGCGTCTCCGAGGGCGTGTATCGGGTGGCGACGCGGCTCGCGACGCGCAACGCCTCGACGGTGATCACCTTCACGTTCCGGCTCATGGAGCCGACGCCGGAGGCGAAGCTCGTCTTCAGCCCGCTCCTCTCGCGCTTCCTCGCCGGCGTCGATCCCGCCTCGCGCGCCGTGAAGGTGTCGGACTCGGGCCGGCTCCGGAACGAGCTGCAGACCATGTTCTCGCAGGCCCTCGAGCACGACGGCGACAAGATCCGCGTGCACTTCGATCGCGTCGACGAGAAGGTGATGCCGCGCGACAAGCAGGCCGCGATCAAGCGCGTGCTCGAGTGGTACAAGGCGAACCACCCGGTGTGGTTCGGCTGGCTGGAAGTCGCCCCGTGAACGATGCGTGAACGCGCCCGCGCCCGCGCCCGAGGAGAAGCCGGGCTCGGGCCCGGGCGCGTTCACGGGACCTACCCGCCCCGGAAGAAGAGCGGCGCGTCGAGCCCCTCCTCGAGCTGCTCGTCGGAGAGGGCGCCCTGCGCGCTCATCTTGAAGAGCAGGTCGTTCACGTGCGCCTCCCACCGGTCGGTCGGGAAGCCGCGGTCGTACATGGCGTGATAGCGGATCGGGCTCGGGATGATCGAGGCGAGGAAGGCCGCCTCCTTCGCCGTGAGCTCGCGGGCGTCCTTGCCGAACCAGTGACGGGCGGCGGGGCCGATCCCGTACACGCCGGGGCCCCACTCCGCCACGTTGAGGTAGATCTCGAGCAGCCGCCGCTTCGAGACCGACGCCTCGAGCCCGATGGTGATCACCGCCTCCCGCACCTTGCGCGCCAGGGTCCGGTCGCCCGAGAGGAAGAGGTTCTTCGCGAGCTGCTGGGTGATCGTCGAGCCCCCCCGGACGACGTGCCCCGCCTCGGTGCCCTCCGCGAGCGCGTTGCGCAGCTCGTCGAAGTCGAAGCCGGAGTGCGCGAAGAACCCGCCGTCCTCGCTCGTGGTCACGGCGCGCACCACGTGCTCGGGGAGCTCCTCGAGCGGCACGAAGTCCGGGCTCTCCGGCCCGACGACGATCGCGCGCCTCGGATCGGTGGGCGGGTGGTGCACGAAGGTCGCCGCGAGCGGCGAGGGCGGTCCCCGGCGCGCCGTGGCCCGGAGCGCCGCGAGGTCGAGGGCGGCGTCCACGGTCCACGCCGCCGGCGTCTCGAGCGGCCCCGAGAGATCGAGGCGGGCGTCGAACGCGCCCTGCGGGCGCGGCGCCGCCGGCGGGAGCGCGAGGGCGGGCGGGAGCCCGCCGGCGAGCGCGCCGTACTCGACGCGCGCGGCGCGGACGGCGAGCGAGAAGGGCAGATCGCCCTCCAGCCGGACCTCGCCGCCGATCGAGATCGGCACGTCCCCGGGCGCGGTGACGGTCGCGTCGTGGACGGAGATCCGCCGCGTCGGCGCGTCCCAGGAGACGACGCCGCGGGCCTCCGTCGCGAGCGGCCCGGCCGGCTCCGGGCCGATGCGGGTCCCCTCGAGGAAGACGTCCCGGACCGTCGCGCGGACGGTCGCCTCGGCCGACGAGAGGTCCGCCGCGCCGCGCGCGTCCACCTCGAAGGCGAGCGCGCCCGCGGAGATCGCGAAGGAGGGCGAGCGGAGCGCGGGCGGGAGGTCCTGCGGCCCGATCCCGTCGCCGCGCAGGGCGAGCGCGATCGCGTCCTCGCCGCGGGTCGCCTCGAGCGCGATCCGGCCTCCGCCCGCGAGCCGGACGGTCCCGGAGAGCCGGTCGCCGGCCGCGCCGCGCGCGGGGGACAGATCGGCGTCGAGCGGCCCGATCGCGACCGGCGCGGCGATCCTCGCGCCCCGGAGCTCGACCTCGCCCGGCTCGAGGCGGCCGCGGAGCAGCGCGAGGAGGGCCGGCCGCACGCGCACGCGCTCGATCTCGACCGCCGGCTCGCCCCCGCGCCGGAGCGGCAGCGCCACCGGGCCGAAGGAGACCCGGAACAGCGCGTCGACGCGCGCGTCGCGGATCGCGACCTCTCCGAGGTGCGCCGCGAGCGCGGCGTGGATCCGCTCGGTGAGCCGGGCGCGGACCGCCGCGGTCGAGAGGGCCACCTGGGCGGCGCCGTACAGCGCGACCGCGGCGCCGGCCGCGATGAGGAGGGGACGTCTCGCCACGCGGGCGCTGTTTACCGGCGCGGGGGCGATCCGTCAACGATTGGGTGCGCGGGGGAATGGGGATGTAGGAGAGGAGGGCACCCGCGCGAGACGGGCGGTGGAGGGACCTCGATCTCGACGACGGGCGCGGTGCGCCGCCCCTACCTCGCCGCCCCCGCCTCCGGCACCCTCCCGCTCCACACCGGCACCCGCCAGACGAAGTAGCCGCCCGGATCCCGGATCACCTCCAGCATCTCCTCCCACCAGCCGCGGACCTTCGACGCGGGCATCCCCGCGTGCCGCGCGAGGACCTCGGTGTATCCGTCGCGCCACGCCTCGATGATCCCGGCGATCACGTCGCGCGGGACGCGCAGCGTGTCCACCACGACGTCGTCCTCCCGGACGTCCACGAGGCCCGCGCCGCGGAGCAGGGCGAGGCCGCGCCGACCGACGTGCATGTCCGTGCGCGACGCCCGCGCGAACGTGCGGGGCAGCTCCCAGAACCGCGCGAGCCCCTCCGACGCGGGGGACGCCTGGAGGAGGTCGTAGTCCTCGAGCAGCAGGTGCATCCAGCCGCCGGGCCGCGCGACGCGCCGCATCTCGGCGACGGCGCGCTCGGGGTCGGGGATCGCCTGGAGCACGTGACGGCAGACGACGAGGTCGAAGGAGGCGTCGGGGAACGCGAGCGCGTACGCGTCGCCCTGCGCGAACGCGAGCCGCGGCGCGAGGGGGGCGTGCCGCTCGCGCGCCAGGGCGACGGACCCTTCGAGCACGTCGACGCCGACCACGGTCGCCCGCGGCATCGCGGTCGCGAGGCGCGAGGCGATCTCGCCCGTGCCGCAGCCGACGTCGAGCACCCGGGCCGCCTCCGGCAGCGTGTAGCGGCGGAACAGCGGCGCCTCCTGCGGCCAGATCGCGCGCGCCTGGAAGGCGAGGTTCCGCACCATGGATTCGTCCGCCATCTGCGCGCGCTGCGGGTTTCGATCGTGGGGCATGCGGGCGGAAGGATAGCGGCGCGGGCGCCCGCCAGGCCAGATCCCGCGCCATCGGGCGCTCGCCCGCCGCCCCCCCTCGCGAGGGCGCGGCCCCCGTGGTTACGTTTGGTGTGCATGAAGGAGGGCTTCCACCGGTTCGCGTGGCGCGTCTCCGATCGCGTCGGAAGCCCCCACGCGTTCATCGCGGCCATCCTGATCGTCGGGGCCTGGGCGCTCACCGGCCCGATGTTCCACTTCAGCGACGCGTGGCAGCTCGTCATCAACACCGGGACGACCATCGTCACCTTCCTCATGGTGTTCCTCATCCAGGCGACGCAGAACCGCGACGGCCGCGCGACGCAGCTCAAGCTCGACGAGCTCATCCGGTCGCAGAAGCGGGCGCGGAACCTCTTCGCGGATCTGGAGCACGCGACGGACGAGGAGCTCGAGGAGTTCGAGCGGGAGTTCGGGAAGATCCGGGCCCGCGCCTCGGCGCGAAAGCTGGCGAAGGCGGAGAAGGCGGGACAGAACGGCGCGCCCGCGGGGAACGGCGGGTCGCGCTGAACGCGCGCGGCCGCGGCTACGGCGGCGTCCGCCGCACGTCGACGACGGTCAGCTCCGCCGCGCCGCCCGGCCGGGCGACCTCGACGGTGTCGCCCGCCTCGCGTCCGAGGAGCGCGCGCGCGACCGGCGAGTCGACGCCGAGCAGGCCTCGCCGCGGCGCGGACTCGTCGGGCCCGACGATCCGCCACGTCGTCCTGCGACCGTCCGCGTCCTCGACGGTCACCCAGGTCGCGAACGCGACCTTCCCGTCCGGCGCCACGTCGGACCCGAGCACCGTGAGCGCCGAGAGCGTCGCCTCGACGAGGGCGACGCGGCGATCGAGGTCCGCGGCGCGGGCGCCCCGCTCCGTCTCCGGCAGCGCCGCGAGGGCCTCGCGCGCGGCGGCGAGGCGCGCGAGCTCGGCCCGGAGCGCGTCGCGCCCCTCCGGCGTCACGTAGCGGACCTCGCCCGGCGCGAGCCGGGGCGCCGGTCGCACCAGCGGCTCGAGGTCCGGCGTCTCCTCGCTCGTGAAGGCCTTCGACATGGGCGTGCCGGCGGCCCCTCCGGGGGTGCCGGTCGCCCCCTAAGTTCCGGCGGCCGGCGGCCGCGCGCAAGCCTTCGCGCGCATCGCGGACGCGACGGGCGCCGGTCCCCCGGGTACAGTCTCCGCCGTGGAGCCCGTCGTCACCCTGCGCGGCGTCTCGAAGCGGTTCGGCGCCTTCGTCGCGCTCGAGCGCGTGGACCTCGAGATCCGCGCCGGCGAGATCTTCGCGCTGCTCGGCCCGAACGGCGCCGGGAAGACCACCCTCATCTCGATCGTGGCGGGCCTGCTGCGCGCGACCTCGGGCGAGGCGCGCGTCCTCGGGCACGACGTGGTGCGCGACTACCGCTTCACGCGCCGCGCGGTGGGGCTCGTGCCGCAGGAGATCAACTTCGACCCGTTCTTCACGGTCGAGGAGGCCCTGCGGATCCAGGCCGGCTACTTCGGCGTCCGCCTCCCGGAGGAGCGGCTCGCCGGAATCCTCGAGGCGCTCGACCTCGTCTCGAAGCGGAAGACCAACAGCCGCGCGCTCTCGGGCGGCATGAAGCGGCGCCTCCTCATCGGCAAGGCCCTCGTCCACGAGCCGCGCGTGCTGTTCCTGGACGAGCCGACGGCCGGCGTGGACGTCGAGCTCCGGCGCGCGCTGTGGCGCCACGTCCTCCGGCTGCGGGACGCGGGGACGACCATCGTCCTCACGACGCACTACCTGGAGGAGGCGGAGGAGCTGGCCGACCGGATCGGCGTCATCGATCGCGGCCGCTTGCTCGTGGTCGAGGAGAAGGACGTCCTGCTCTCCCGCCACGGCGCGCGGACCCTCCGCCTCTCCCTCGCGCGCCCGGTCGAGGCGCCGCCCGGGGCGCTCGCCGCGCTCGGCGCGCGGACGATCGACGGCGGGCGGGCGATCGAGGTCGAGGTCGCGGGGGGACGCGCCGCCGGTCCGGTGCTCCAGGCCGCCGCCGCGGCGGGCCTCGAGATCGAGGACGTGGACACCCGCCGCACCACGCTCGAGGACGTCTTCGTGCGGCTCGTGTCGCGCGGGGCGGGGAGGGACGGGTGACGCCGTCGTTCGGCCTGTGGACGCTGTTCGGCAAGGAGGTGCGCCGCTTCATGCGGGTGCCGGGGCAGACGCTGCTCTCGCCCGTCGTGACGACCGTGCTCTACTTCGTCGTGTTCGGCTGGTCGCTCGGCGGCCGGCTGCGCGAGGTGGACGGGATCCCGTACGCGCGGTTCATCGTCCCGGGCCTCGTCGCGCTCGGGGTCGTGACGAACGCCTACTCCAACACCGCGTCGTCGCTCTTCGTCATGAAGCTGCAGGGCACGGTGATCGATCTGCTCGTCTCGCCGCTCGGCTACGGCGAGATCCTCGCCGCGTTCGTCGGCGCGGCCGTGCTCCGCGGCCTCGTCGTGGGCGGGATCATGTGGCTCGTGGCGGGGCTCTTCGAGGGGTTCGGGGTCGCGCACCCGCTCGTGGCGCTCTCGCTCGTGGTGCTCGCCGCGGTCCTGTTCGCCTCGCTCGGGCTCCTCACCGCGGTCTGGGCGACGACCTTCGAGCAGGTGAACTTCTTCCCCACCTTCTTCATCACGCCGCTCACGTTCCTCGGGGGCGTCTTCTACTCGGTCGACATGCTGCCGCCCGGGCTGCGCCGGTTCACGCTCGCGAACCCGATCTTCTACATGGTGGACGGCGTGCGCTTCGGGATGCTCGGCGTCTCGGGCGCGCGGCCCTGGGCGGGCGCGGCGCTCCTCGCGGCGCTCGCCACGGCGGCGGTCGGCGCCGCCTACGCCGTGCTGCGCTCCGGGTACCGGCTGCGCGGGTGACGCCGCGGCCCGCTACTGCGCCGGCGGGTACTGCGGCGGCGGCGGCGGCGGAGGGGCCTGCTGGGGGTACTGCTGCGGATACTGCTGCGGGGCCTGCGCCTCCTGCCCGCGCTCGAGCCCGTTCGCGGTGAGCGCGACCGGCTCCCCCACGCGGAAGGGCAGCACGTTCTGGTAGACGAACCGCTCGAGGGCGCCGTCGTCGAAGCGGACGAACACCTCGTAGAGCCGCTGCTCGGCGCTGCCCTGGCTCGCCGCGGAGCCGACCATCGCGCCGCCGATCGCGCCGGCGACGGTCGCGCCGCCCTGGCCGCCGCTCATCGCGTTTCCGAGCAGGCCGCCGATGATCGCGCCGGCGACGGCGCCGCCGCCCGGGTCGCCGTGCTGCCGCTGCACCGTCTCCCGGATCGACTCGACGTGGCCGTAGCGCGCCCAGCCCTGACCGTAGGGATCGCCCCAGGTCCGGCTCGTCGTGGTGGTCGCCACGCAGGCCGACAGGAGGAGGGCGGGGAGAGCGAGCGCCAGGTTGCGGGTCATGGGAACCTCCATGCAGCGGCGCCTGCGACGGCGGGCGCCACCCGGTGATGTTGCACGACGCGGACCAGCCTGGCCAGTTGGCAACCCGCGGTAACGACGAGGAATCTCGGCGCGACGCACCTCTCCAGGCCGTGGTCGGCCCGCACACCCGTGCCCGGCCGCCGCGAACGGCGCGCCCTGGCGGGGAGGCGTTTGTCTGATAAGGTCTGCCCCTCACCGCACCGGGAGCCGTTCGCCGTGATCCGCCATGAAGACATCGGCCGCGCCGTCCGCGAGGCCGAGTACGCGGTCCGCGGCCCGATCGTCGCGCGCGCGCAGGAGCTCGAGCGCCAGGGCCGCAAGATCATCTACTGCAACATCGGGAACCCGCAGTCGCTCGGGCAGCGGCCCATCACCTGGGTCCGCCAGGTGCTCGCCCTCGCCGAGTACCCGGAGCTGCTCGACCGCGCCCCGGCCGGCCTCTTCCCCGCCGACGTCGTCGCGGCCGCGCGGCGCGTCCTCGCCGGGACCCAGCACGGCCTCGGCGCGTACACGGAGAGCAAGGGCTACCGGTTCGTCCGCGAGGCCGTGGCCGAGTTCATCCACGCCCGCGACGGCATCGCCTCGGACCCGGACGCCGTCTTCCTGACCGACGGCGCCAGCAAGGCCGTGCAGTCGGTGCTCCGGCTCCTCATCGACGACGCCCGCGACGGCGTCATGATCCCGATCCCGCAGTACCCGCTCTACTCCGCGACGATCACGCTCTACGGCGGGACGCAGGTCCCGTACCACCTGCTCGAGAACGCGGAGTGGAAGCTCTCGCGCGAGGTGCTCGAGCGCGCGCTCGCCCGCGCGAAGAAGGATGGCATCCGGACGCGGGCAATCTGCGTCATCAACCCGGGGAACCCGACCGGCTCCGTCCTGGACGAGAAGAGCGTCGAGCGGGTGCTCGACTTCGCCCGGGCGAACGGCCTCGCCGTGCTCGCCGACGAGGTGTACCAGGACAACGTCTGGCTGCAGGGCGCGCGCTTCTTCTCGTTCGCGAGCGTGCTCGAGAAGCGCGGGATCCGCGACGTCTCGCTCTTCAGCTTCCACTCGGTGTCGAAGGGCTACCTCGGCGAGTGCGGGCACCGCGGCGGCTACCTCGAGTGCCGCAACGTCCCGCACGACGTGATGGACGAGATCACGAAGCTCCAGTCGATCTCGCTCTGCGCGAACTCGGTCGGGCAGGTCGCGACGTACCTGCTCGTCCACCCGCCGAGGCCCGGGGACCCCTCGTTCCCGCTCTACGAGAAGGAGCGGCGCGACGTGCTCGAGGCGCTCCGGAGGAAGGCGGAGATCGTGGAGCGCGGGCTCAACTCCGTTCCGGGCATCCACTGCAACCGGGTGGACGGGGCGATGTACGCCTTCCCGCGCATCTCGCTCCCGCCCGGCGTCACCGACGACGCGTACTGCCTCGCGCTGCTCGAGGAGACCGGCATCTGCGTCGCGCCGGGCTCCGGGTTCGGCCAGGACCCCGGGACGATGCACTTCCGGACCACGATCCTGCCGCCCATGAACGAGATCGAGGCCGTGGTCTCGCGGCTCGCCGCGTTCCACGTCGCGTTCACGAAGCGGCACGGCGGGTAGCGCGGGGGACCGATGCTGCCCTGGGAGACCGTCGCGCGCGCCGCCGGCCGGGACGGCGCCGAGTGGGTGCTCGCGCGGCGCGGCGACGAGTGGGTCGTGCGCGTCGCCGGCCGCGCGCTCATGTCGTCGCGGCAGCACGGGTCGGAGGAGGCGCTCGCGGCCCTCGCGCTCGGCAAGCTCCCGAAGGGCCGGCGCGACCCGCCCGGGCAGCGCAGGGGCGATCGCGGCGGCCCGACCGTCCTCGTCGGCGGCCTCGGCCTCGGCTTCACCCTGCGCGCCGCGCTCGACCGGCTCCCTGAGGACGCAAGGGTCGTCGTCGCCGAGCTCGTCCCGGCGCTCGTGGAGTGGAACCGCGGTCCGGTCGCCCACCTCGCCGGCCGTCCCCTCGACGACCCGCGCACGCGGCTCCAGCAGGGGGACGTCCTCGCGCGGATCGCCGAGGCGAAGGGCGCGTTCGACGCGATCCTGCTCGACGTCGACAACGGCCCGTCGGCGGTCGCCGTCGCGACGAACGACCGGCTCTACGGCGAGAAGGGCGTGCGCGCCTGCCGCGACGCGCTCCGCTCCGGCGGCGTGCTCGCCGTCTGGTCGGCGGGGCAGGACGAGCGCTACCTGGGGCGGCTGGAGCGGGCGGGGCTCGCCACGCAGGTGCAGGCGGTGCCGGCGCGCGAGGGGACCGCGCGGGGCGCGCGGCACGTGGTCTTCCTCGGCGTGAAGGAGGAGGCGGGGTCGCGGTCGGGGTCGGGGCTGGGGTCGCGGTCGGGGTCGGGGTGACGCTCCTCCTCTCCCGTGCATCCCGCCCCGGATCCGGCTATCTTCCGCGCTCCTCTCGGCCGCCCGAGGGCGGCCTCTCGCCGGAACCCCGCGGCGCCCCCTCACAGCAAGGAAGTCGATGTCCACGACGTTCGCCGATCTCGGCCTGTCGCAGAAGGCCCTCCAGACGCTCGAGCGCGCCGGGTTCGAGCACCCGACGCCCATCCAGGCCCAGGCCATCCCGCCGGCGCTCGCCGGGAGGGACGTCATCGGGACCGCCGCCACCGGCACGGGCAAGACCGCCGCGTTCGTCCTCCCGATCCTCGAGCGCCTGACCGGCAAGCTCGGGACGCGCGCGCTCGTCCTCGCGCCGACCCGCGAGCTCGCGCTGCAGATCGGCGAGGAGGTCGAGCGCTTCGGCAAGGGCCGCCACGTCCACGGCGCGGTCGTCATCGGCGGGGTCGGGATGGGCCAGCAGACGGCGGCGTTCCGCGAGAAGCGCGAGATCGTCGTCGCGACCCCGGGCCGGCTCGTGGACCACCTCTCGCAGAAGACGGCGAGGCTCGACGAGATCGAGATCCTCGTCCTCGACGAGGCGGACCGGATGCTCGACATGGGGTTCAAGCCCCAGCTCACCCGGATCCTCCAGCGCGTCCCGAAGGTCCGCCAGACGATGCTCTTCTCCGCGACGATGGGCGGCGAGGTGGCCGAGTTCGCGCGGGAGCACCTGCGCGACCCCGTCCGCGTCGAGGTCGTGCGGAGCGGCACGACGCCGGAGCGCGCGGTGCAGCACGTGTTCCTCGCGACGCAGGAGGAGAAGCTCCCGCTGCTCCTCGCGCTGCTCGAGGCGGACGACCTCTCGACCCTCGTCTTCACCCGCACGAAGCGCCGCGCGGACAAGGTCTGGAAGGTGGTCGCCCGCGCGGGCCACAAGGTCGCGCGCATCCACGCGGACCGCTCGCAGGGCCAGCGCCGCATGGCGCTCGACGGCTTCAAGGACGGGACCTACCGCGTCCTCGTCGCCACCGACATCGCCGCCCGCGGCATCGACGTCGCCGAGATCGGCCACGTCGTGAACTTCGACCTGCCGCACGTCGCCGAGGACTACGTGCACCGCGTCGGCCGCACCGCGCGCGCCGAGGCGAGCGGCCGCGCGTCGAGCTTCGCGGCGCCGGAGGAGAAGGACCTCCTGCGCGGCATCGAGCGGCTCACCCGCGTCGAGCTGCCGAGGGCCGAGGTGCCGCGATCCTCCGCGGCCTTCACCGCCGAGCTCGAGCGGGCGCGGACGGCGCGCGGGAGCGCCGGGCCGCCCCAGCCGCACGGCGGCCGCCACGGCCGGCCGCATCGCGACGCC
>DASVZX010000171.1:0-22961 GCA_036391435.1 Anaeromyxobacter sp.
GGAGGGCCGGGCGCCGGCCGCCCCGCGGCCCGGCGCGCACGAGCGCGTCGTCCCCATGACGACGCTCCGGCGGACCGTGGCGCGCCGGCTCGTCGAGGCCCAGCAGACCGCGGCGATCCTCACCACGTTCAACGAGGTGGACATGTCGCGCGTGCTCGCGCTGCGCGAGGCGCACGGCGAGCGGTTCCTCCAGAAGCACGGCGTGAAGCTCGGCTTCATGTCGTTCTTCGTGAAGGCGGCCGTCGAGGCGCTGCGCGCGTTCCCGGCGGTGAACGCCGAGGTGCGCGGGACCGACATCGTGTACAAGGACCACTACGACGTCGGCGTCGCGGTCGGCGGCGGGAAGGGGCTCGTCGTCCCGGTGATCCGCGACGCGGACCTGCTCTCCTTCGCCGAGATCGAGAAGACGATCGGCGAGCTCGCGAGGAAGGCGCGGGAGAACCGGATCACGATGGACGACCTCGAGGGCGGCACCTTCACGATCTCGAACGGCGGGATCTACGGCTCGCTCCTCTCGACGCCGATCCTGAACCCGCCGCAGTCCGGGATCCTCGGCCTCCACAAGATCGAGAGGCGCGCGGTGGTCGAGGGCGACGACCGGATCGTGGCCCGGCCGATGATGTTCGTCGCCCTGTCGTACGACCATCGCATCGTGGACGGCCGCGAGGCCGTGTCGTTCCTCGTGAAGGTGAAGGAGGGGATCGAGGATCCCGAGCGGCTCCTCCTCGAGGTCTGATGGCGGGGCCGGTCCTCTCCGCGCTCGGGTTCGGCCCCTCCTTCGAGGCGCAGGTCTCGGCGGACGAGCGCGCGACGCTCCTCCCCGGGCGCGCCGTCGCCGATCGCGGGCGGCGGCTCGCCGTCCGCTTCGAGGACGCCGAGCGGCTCGTCGTCGTCCCCGGCCGGCTCCAGGCGGCGGGCGAGGTCCCCGTCGTGGGCGACTTCCTCCTCGCGCACCCGGGGGACGAGCCGACCGTGGCCCGCGTCCTCCCCCGCGCGTCGAAGCTGTCCCGCGGCGCCGCCGGCCGCGCCGAGGCCGAGCAGGTGCTCGCGGCCAACGTGGACCTCGTCTTCGTCGTCCACGGCCTCGACGCGGGCGTGAAGGCGCGGCGGCTCGAGCGCGAGCTCGCGGCCGTCCACGCGAGCGGGGCGCGGCCGGTCGTGGTCCTCGCGAAGGCGGACCTCGCCGACGACGAGGCGGAGGTCGCGGAGTTCGCGGAGGAGGCGGCGGAGGCCGCGGGAGGCGCGATCGTGCTGGCCGCGAGCGGCAAGACCGGCGCCGGGGTCGACGCGCTCCGCGCGCTCCTCGCCCCGGGGCGGACGGGCGTGTTCGTCGGGCCGTCCGGCGCGGGGAAGTCCACGCTCGTGAACGCGCTCCTCGGCGCGGTGGTCCAGGCCGTCGAGGAGGTGCGCGAGCGCGACGCGCGCGGCCGCCACGCGACGACGGGGCGGCGCCTCTTCGCGCTCGCGGGCGGCGGCGCCGTGATCGACGGCCCCGGGATCCGCGAGCTGAAGCTCTGGGACGCGTCGGGGCTCGCCGAGGTGTTCGACGACGTGGGGACGCTCGCCGCCGCCTGCCGCTTCCGCGACTGCCGCCACGAGGACGAGCCCGGCTGCGCGGTGCGGGTGGCGGTCGAGGACGGGCGGCTCGATCCCGAGCGGCTCGGGAGCTACCGGAAGCTCGGCGCCGAGGCGCGGAGCGCGGAGGCGCGGCGCGCGGGCGCCGCGCGCGCCGAGAAGGCGCGCTGGCGCGGCGTCGCGCGGGAGCGCCGCCGGCTCAACCGCGGGCGCGGCGAGGAGTAGGCGGGCGGGAGCTTTCGCGGGGACCGCGCCCGTTCGGACCCCGGGGGGTTCCACACCTCGAGTGGACGCCGCACCTTCGGGCGTGCCGCCGGGAAGGACCATGTCGCTCGCGCTCGCCTCGCTGCTCGGC
Source organism: Anaeromyxobacter sp. (assembly GCA_036391435.1). Taxonomy (GTDB): domain Bacteria; phylum Myxococcota; class Myxococcia; order Myxococcales; family Anaeromyxobacteraceae; genus Anaeromyxobacter. Next base: position 1,931 of record DASVZX010000171.1, read on the forward strand.
GCGGCGCTCGCGCTGGCCGCGTGCGGGCCAGGGACGCCCCCGAGCTCCCCGCCCACGAACGGCGGCGGGTCGGGAGGCGGAGGGTCCGGCGGGTCCGGGGGCGGCGGAGGCAGCGGGGGCTCCGGCGGCACGGCGGGAGGTGGAGGGTCGGGCGGCACCGGCGGCGGAGGTGGCTCCGGCGGCGCGACCGGCGGAGGGTCGGGTGGCGGCGCGACCGGGGCAGGCGGAGGTACCGCGGGCACCGGCGGCGGCGGGTCCGGCGCCTCGGGCGGCAGCGCGCCGGGCGCTCCCGCGTTCTCCGCCGTCCTCGGCGGCGGGGGGGACGAGTGGTGCCAGGACGTGGCGGCCGCGCCCGGCGGCGCGGTCGTCGCGCTCACGGTCGTCGGGCCTCGCGGCGACGGTGGCTTCGATCGGCTGGGGCTCACGCCGATCGACGGGAGGGGGGCGCAGCCCGGCCGCCTCTACGACCTCGGCGCGCCCGTCCGCTTCCCGCGCGACGGCGCGGTGTCCGTCGGCCCGGGGGGCGAGGTGTACCTCGGCCTCGAGGCCCACTGCGCACCGTCGGCGTGCAGGGGGCTCGGAGCGCCGCTGGACGGGTCCGGCCTCGTGCAGTTCTCCGCCGGAGGCGACCCGGCGTGGATGGCCCGGCTCCCGGGCGCCGTCGCGTCGCAGCCGGTCGTCGACCCCGACGGCGACCCGGCGATCGCCACCTCCGAGGGCGGCGCGAACGTCGTCCGGAGCTTCACCGCGGCGGGCGCGCCGCGGTGGCAGGCGTCGCTCCCGGGCGGCGCCGCGGCGGAGGTCGTGCTCGCCGCGGACTCCGGCTCGAACGTCCTCGTCGGGCGCGGGGACGAGCTCGCGAAGATCGACTCGCACGGCGCGGTCGCCTGGACCCGGTCCGTGGGAGCGCAGATCGCGGGGGTGGCGGGCACCCGGTCGGGCGTGGTGGTCGTCGCCGGGGTCACGGCGAGGGGCCCCGCCATCCTCGAGGTCGAGCCGGATGGGACCGACGGCCCCGTCTACCCGCTGCCCGGCCCGGCCGAGGACGTGCGGGTCGAGGTCGGCGAGGGCCACCGCATCGGCGCGGTGACGGGCGCGGGCGGCTGCGGCGCCACCCTCACCGCGCTGGAGGTGGACGGCGGGGAGGTCTGGAGCCGACCGGTCGCTGCCGCGGGCTGCGACGGGTCCGAGCTGCGGGTGAACGCCGTCACCGTGACCACCGAGGGCGCCGCGGTGGTCGGCGGCGCGCTCGCGGGGACGGTGGACCTCGGCGGCGGAGGCGTGTCCTCGAACGGGACCGACGGGCTCGTGGCCGGGTTCGGCCCGTGATCCGGCGGCGCGCGGCGCCGCCGCCGGCTAGGAAACCCGCGTGGCAGGGACCGACGTCGGCGACCGGGGCGGCCGGTGACGGGGCGCCCCCTCCTCCTCCTCGCGCCCGGCGCCGGCGCGCCCTCGACCTCGCCGTGGATGCGCAGGTGGGCCCGCCGGCTCGCGGGGCTCGGCGAGGTCGTCTCGTTCGACTATCCGTACGCGCTCGCCGGCCGGAGGAGCCCGGACAGGCTCCCCGTCCTCGTCGCCGCGCACCGCGCGGCGCTGGCGGCCGCGCGGCGCCGCTCCCCTCTCGCCGGGGCGCCCGGGGGAGAGGGGTCGGTCCCGCGCGCTCGTCCCGTCGTGCTCGTCGGCAAGTCGATGGGCGGCCGCGTCGGCTGCCACGCCGCGCTCGAGGAGCCGCCCGGCGCGATCGCGGGGATCGTTTGCCTGGGCTTTCCGCTTCGCGGCCAGAAGGGGCAGCTCCGGGACGAGGTGCTGCTCGCGCTCCGCACGCCCGTGCTCTTCGTGCAGGGCTCGTGCGACGCGCTCTGTCCTCTCGCGGACCTCGAGCGCGTGCGGCCGCGGATGACGGCTCCTTCTTCGCTCCACGTCGTCGAGGGCGGGAACCACTCGCTCGAGGTGGGCGTCCGCGCGCTCGCGGCGCGGTCGGAGACCCGGGACGACGTGGACGCGCGGGCGCTCGAGGCGATCGCCGAATTCGTGCGAAGCGTCGCGGCGTGACGGCGGGCGAGCCGGCCGCGCGGAGCGCGTGTTCCGTGCGCACGGGCGCGGCGATCTCGAAGAGGCCGGTAGGCAATGCCGCTCGCCTGGGGCCCTCGGCTTCGGGTCACGGAGGCTGACGTCCAGCGCGGATAGGGACGCCGGGGGCCGGGGATCCATCACCAGACGTGCGGGATGAGCCGGAACCGCACCTGGCGGCAGTAATCCCGGTATCCGGCCAGCTCGTCGGAGAGCAGGCGCTCCTCGTCCAGGAGCCGCGCGATGAGGACGGCGACGAAGGGAAGCACGAGCGGAAGCGCAACGAGCGAGCCGAGAGCCAGCGGCGTCGCCGCCAGGAGCAACAGCGCGCCCGCGTACATGGGATGCCGCACGTGGAAGTAAGGCCCCGTGGAGATCACTCGCTGGTCAGCGCTCACCTCGACCGTCGCCGACGCGTGGCCGTTCTCGCGAAAGACGAGGAAGACGATCGTGAAGCCCACCGCCACGAGGGCGTCGGCCACCACGGCAACCACCGCGGGGACGGACGACCACCCGAAGTGCCGATCGAGGCCGGAGACGACGAAGAGCGCCACGAACAGGACGCTCGCGAGGGCTTGCACGACCTTCTGGGTGCCGCGCCGCTCCGCGGAGGGGCCCGCCGAAAGGCGGCGTTGGATGAGGTCCGGGTCGTGCCGCAGGAAGTGCGCTGTGACGAGGAGCACGGCGCCGAGGAAGACGACCCAGTACGCCCAGGCCTGCCAGTAGCGCAACGTCCACGCCGGCACGAAGAGCGCCAGCGCCATCACCGACATCAGCCACGCGATGCCAGCGACCGACTTCTTCCAGAGCACGTCCGAAGGGTGCGAGCCCGTCCGCATGCGGAGTGTTCTAGCAGGGCTCGCGTCACGAGTTCCTTCGACCCTCCGGCCGCGGGGGGAAAGTGCCGCACGCGTTCCGTGACGACGAGCGCGTAGCAGCGACGCCCGCGGCTAAGTTAGCGCCCCGTCCCGGACCGCGCCGCCGCGGTCGACTCCGGCCCGAGCCGCGCCTGGATCCACGCCGCCCCGTCCCGCGCGGTCTCCGCCGTCACGAAGTGGCCCGCCTCGTGCTCGCGGTAGGTGAGCCGCGCGCCCAGCAGCGGGGCGAGCAGCGCGCGCACCTCGCGCCCGGCCGCGACGGGGATCACGTCGTCGTCGGTCCCGTGCAGGACGAGCGCCTCGAGGCGCGCGAGCGCCTCCGGGGCCGCGCGCCGCTCCGGCTGCTCCAGGAAGGGCAGCACGCGGGCGGAGTGGACGACCGCGCCGCGGAGCAGCTCGGGGCGGGTGAGCGCGACGGCGAGCGCCATGGCGGCGCCCTGGCTGAAGCCGAACAGGAAGACGCGCCCGGGATCGCCGCCGGCGCTCGCGACGAGCGCGGGGAGGTAGGCCGCGAGCGCGGCCCGGCTCGCCTCCGCCTGGTCGAGGCGCGGCGTGGGCGGCGTCGTCCGCCAGTCGAGCGCGTACCAGCCGTACCCCATCGGCTCGGCCTCGTAGGGCGCCCGGAGCGAGACGGTGAGCAGGCGCGGGTCGAGGGCGTCCGCGACCGGCAGGAGGTCGAACTCGTCGGCGCCGACGCCGTGCAGCAGCACGAGGAGCGGCGGTCGCGGGGACGGCACGGCCGGCTCCCGGACGGCGGACACGAACGGCGGGCGGTCGAACACGGAGCGCCTCCCTGGGCCGCGGAGCGCGGCGAGGACGTCCATCTAACCCCCGAACCGGGAGGACGCTTCCAGGCCCCGTCCGGAGCGGCGCGGCGCCCGGACCGGCGCTAGGTTCAGCGGACACGGAGGGATCCCATGGAGACACGGAAGCTCGGCACGCAGGGGCTCGCCGTCTCGGCGCTGGGGCTCGGCTGCATGGGGATGAGCGAGTTCTACAAGGGCGCGGACGAGAAGGAGTCGATCGCCACGATCCACCGGGCCATCGAGCTCGGCGCGACCTTCCTCGACACGGCCGACATGTACGGTCCGTTCAAGAACGAGGAGCTCGTCGGCCGCGCCATCCGGGACCGGCGGGACCGCGTCGTCCTCGCGACCAAGTTCGGGAACCAGCGCGGCGCGGACGGGAGCTTCCTCGGCGTGAACGGCAGGCCCGAGTACGTCCGCTCCGCCTGCGACGCGTCGCTCCGGCGCCTCGGCGTCGAGCGGATCGACCTCTACTACCAGCACCGCGTCGACCCGGCCGTGCCGATCGAGGACACGATCGGCGCGATGGCGGAGCTCGTCCGCGCGGGCAAGGTGCGCTGGCTCGGGATGTCCGAGGCGGCCCCGGCCACGATCCGGCGCGCGCACCGGGTCCACCCCATCTCCGCGCTCCAGACCGAGTACTCGCTCTGGAGCCGCGATCCGGAGGACGAGGTCCTCCCCACCGTGCGCGAGCTCGGCATCGGCTTCGTCGCCTACAGCCCGCTCGGCCGGGGGTTCCTCACCGGCCGGTTCGCGCGCTTCGAGGACCTGCCGGCGGACGACTACCGGCGGAACTCGCCGCGCTTCCAGGGCGAGAACTTCGGGAAGAACCTCCGGCTCGTCGAGAAGATCCGCGAGCTCGCCGCGGAGAAGAAGGTCCTCCCCGCGCAGCTCGCCCTCGCCTGGGTGCTCGCGCGCGGGAAGGACCTCGTCGCGATCCCCGGGACGACGACGCGCAGGCACCTCGAGGAGAACCTCGCGGCCACCGCGATCCCGCTCTCGAAGGACGACCTCGCCCGCATCGACGCGGTCGCGCCGAGGGGCGCCGCGGCGGGCGACCGCTACCCGCCGCAGGCCATGGCGAGCGTCCACCGCTGAGGGCGACGCCTCACGGCGCGGGGGACAGGGGCGCGCGCTCCTCGCCGACGAGCGCGAGCAGGTCGAGCGCGTCGCGCACGGCGTGACCGCGCAGGTCGTTGTTGAAGTACACGAACACGTCCACCCCGCGCGCCGCGGCGTCGAGGTAGTCCCGGGCGTGCGTCGCGAGCGTCGCGGCGCCGTAGCGGCCCGCGTACTTGCCGGTCGTGCCGTGGAAGCGGACGTAGCGGAAGCCGCCGGTGAGGCGCGGCGGGGCGCGCGCGACGAGGTCGTGCTCGCAGAACGCGGCGCCGTGCCGGTCGAGCACCGCGCAGGTCTCCTCCGCGTACCAGGCCGGGTCGCGGAACTCGAACGCCTGCCGGCCCGCGGGGAGCCGCCCGAGGAAGCGGTCGAGCCGCTCCGGGTCGGGCTTCACGTGCGGGGGCAGCTGCCAGAGGACGGGGCCGAGCTTCGCGCCGAACCGCCGGACGGGGGCGTAGAACCGGCGCAGCCCCTCGTCGGCGTCGAGGAGCCGCTTCATGTGCGTGAGGTACCGGCTCCCCTTCACCGCGAAGGTGAAGCCGGGCGGGACGGTGTCGCGCCAGCGCTCGACCGACCCGGGCGTCGGCAGCCGGTAGAACGTCGCGTTCATCTCGACCGTGTCGAACACGCGCGCGTACCGGTCGAGCCAGGCGCGCTGCGCGAGCCCCTCGGGGTAGAGGACCCCGCGCCAGTGCCGGTACATGTACCCGCTCGTGCCGATCCGGATCCGCGCCACGGCGCGAATCTACGTCGCGCGCCGGCGCGAGGGAGGGTTCACCCGGCCGGAGGCGGCGCGAGGGTTCACCCGGCCGGAGGCGGCGCCGCTCGCGAGCCGACCGCGGCGAGCCGGGCCGGGTCGAGCGGGCGGCGGGCGGCCTCGTAGCCGTGCCACGGGTCGGCCCGGAGCGACGCGAGGCGGCGGGGGACGGTCCGGATCGTGTGGCGCTCGAGGCACAGGCGCGGCCCGAGCTCGTCCCAGGACAGCGGGACCGAGACCGTCGCGCCGGGGCGGGCGCGCGTCGAGAAGGCGGCGACCGAGGTGTTCGTCCGGTTGTTGCGCAGGTAGTCGATCAGGATCTTCCGCTCGCGGCCCGCCTTCGCGAACGCGGTCGTGAAGCGGCGCGGGTCGTGGTGGGCGAGGGCCGCCGCGAGCGCGCGCGAGAAGGCGAGGCACTCCTGCCAGGGCCGCGCCGGGAGGAGCGGGACGACGACGTGGAGCCCCGCGCCGCCGGTCGTCTTCACGAACGAGGCGAGGCCGAGGGCCGAGAGCGCGTCCCTCACGAGCCGCGCGGCCCGTACGACCTCCGCGAACCGCACCTCCGGGCCCGGGTCGAGGTCGAGGACGAGCCGGTCCGGCTCCTCCAGCCGCTCGGTCGTCGAGTTCCAGGTGTGGAGCTCGAGGACGTCCAGCTGGACGAGCGAGAGGAGCGCCGTCGCGTCGTCGGCGACGAGGTACTCGCCCGTCTTCGTCTTCTCGCGGATCGCGACGCGCCGGACCGCGGCGGGCGCCCAGACCTTCGAGTGCTTCATGAACCGGCACTCGCCCGCGAGCCCCTCGGGGCAGTGGTACAGCGTCAGCGGCCGGCCGCGCAGGTGCGGGACGATCGCGCCGGAGACGGCCTCGTAGTACCGCGCGACGTCGGCCTTCGTGAGGCCGAGCTCGGGGTAGACGACGCGGTCCGGGCTCGAGATGCGGACGCCGCCGATCTCGGTGGAGGGGGTGCGGGAGGAGCGGCGGCGCGGGCCGCCGCGTCCGGCCCCCTCTCCCTGGCCCTCTCCGCCGGGCGCTGCCCGGGGGAGAGGGGAGCTGTTGCGCGGGGTCGCGCTCGGGGTCGGGGTCGGCCGCTCCCGCACGACGTCCCCGGCCTGCTTGTCCTCCCGGAGCCCCTGGAACGACGGGTGCCTCAGGCTCCCGTCCTTCGTCCACTCGGTGAACGCGACCTCGGCGACGAGCTCCGGCCGGACCCAGTGCGCGTTCTTGCCGAGCCAGCCGGCGGGGCGCGGCGTGAAGGGGCAGTCGCCCGTCGCGAGCCGCTCGAGCCTCGCGCGGAGCTCTCGCGCCTGCGCGTTCGTGAACCCGGTGCCGACCTTGCCCGCGAACCGGAGCGCGCCGCCCTCGTGGACGCCGACGAGCAGCGCGCCGATCGCGTCCCGCGCGGCGCCCTCGGGATCGGTGAAGCCGCCGACGACGAGCTCCTGCCGGAGGATGCACTTCGTCTTCACCCATCCGCCGCCGCGCCCGGGCCGGTACGCCTGATCGGCCCGCTTGGACACGATCCCCTCGAGCCCGAGCCGGCAGGCCTCGCGGAACACCGCCGCGCCGCTCCCCCCGACGTGCGGCGCGTACCGGATCGTCCCCGCGCCGTCGCCGAGGAGGCGGGCGAGCGCCGCCTTCCGCTCGAGGAGCGGCCGCGCCGCGAGGTCCTCCCCGTCGAGGTGAAGGAGATCGAAGACGAAGTAGACGAGGCTGCGCCGGCCCCCGGCGAACGCGTTCTGGAGCGCCTGGAAGCTCGTGCGGCCGTCCGGGAGCACGGCCGCGACCTCGCCGTCGAGGAGCGCGGCGCGGGCGGGGAGGCGGGCGGCCGCCGCGGCGACCTCCGGGAACTGGGCCGTCCAGTCCTTGCCGCGCCGGCTCCAGAGCGTCGCGCGGCCGCGCTCGACGGCGCAGCCGATCCGGTAGCCGTCGTACTTCACCTCGTGGACCCAGCCCGCCTCCTCCGGCGCCGCGTCCACGAGGAGCGCCAGCTGGGCGCGGTAAGCGGGGACGGGGCGGGAGGGGCGCGCCACGATCTTGAATGTCTGCAGTGTGGCGAGGCGTGGCTGCGCGCCGGCTCGCCCGCCCGCAGCGGAGGCGATGGCGCGGGCGGCGCCTCGCTCACCGCCGCCGCGGCGCGGGCGCCGCCGCGGTGCGCGGGTCCTCCGGCCACGCGTGGCGCGGGTAGCGGCGCATGAGCTCGCGGCGGATCGACGGGTAGTGCCGGTCCCAGAAGCCCGCGAGGTCCGTCGTCACCTGCACCGCGCGCTGGTTCGGCGCGAGCAGGTGCAGGACGAGCGGAACGCGGCCGCCGGCGACGGACGGGCCCGCGGCCATGCCGAAGAAGTCCTGCAGCCGGCTCTCCACCCAGGGCGGCTTCCCGGCCTCGTAGTGGATCCGCGCGGAGCGGCCGCCGGGCAGCGTGATCCGCTCGGGCGCGAGCCGCTCGAGCGCGCCGCGGCCGCGGGGGTCCTGGCGCGCGAGGAGCGCGGCCGGGAGGTCCGCCTCGCGCAGCTCGGCGAAGCTCCGGCGGCCCGCGCAGAGCTCGCGGAGCGCCTCCGAGAGGTCCGCCTCCGACGGCGGCGAGAGCCCGGCGTCGGGCGCGTGCGCCGCGGCGAAGGCGAGCCGCGCGACGACGCGGTCGAGCTCGCCCTCGGGCGCGAACGCGCGCGGGCCGCGGGCGCTCGCCTCGGCGAACAGGACCGCCGCGACCTTCCCGGGATCGGCGCGCGGCGCGCGCGTCTCCTCGAGGACGAGGTCGCCGTAGAGGAGGCGCTCGGTCGCGTCCACCCGCTCGGCCTGCGCGTTCCAGGCGAGGGCCTCGTCGTAGCGGAGCGCGTCGGGGAAGAGGTCGAGGAGCATCTCCTGCGTGACGGCGCTCGCGATCCGGACGCGGGCCTCGGCGGACCGGGCGCCGGGCGGGCGGCGGTCGCCGCGCCGCTCCTCGGCGTCCACCGCGACGAGGAGCGGCGCCTCGCGCACGACGCTCGCCGGGTCGAGCCGCGCGCTGCCGCCGCCCGCGAGGACGATCTCGCCCGAGCCGGGGGCGCGCCGCCGGGCGACGCGGTCGGGGTAGGCGGCGAGCGTGGCGAGGAGGATCGCGTGCTCGGTCGCCGTGGTACCCATCGGGCCCGCCCCCTCTTCCCGGCCCTCTCCCCCGGGGCGCTGCCCGGGGGAGAGGGGGGATCTCCCGGTCGAGGTCGCAGTCGGGGTCGCGATCGGCGCCCGGAGCGACCGCGCCACCCCCGCGAGCTGCCGCCTCGCCCGATCGACCGCCTGCGCGGCCGCGGGGCTCACCCCCATCCTCCGCAGCCGCTCGGGCGCGAACCGCGCGCGCGCCGCCTCCTCGAACACGTGCGCGAGCTCGAGCAGGTCCGACGGCCCGGTCGCGGGGAGCGCCCCGCCCTCGAGCGCGCGCCGGTCGCGGAGGTCGCGCTCGCCGAGCAGCGCCGCGACGAGCGCGCCCTCGTCCGCGGCGGCGCGCGAGGCCGCCTCGACGACGAGCCGGCTCTGGCGCGGATGTCCCGGCACCTTCAGCACGCGCCGGCCGACCTCCGTCGGCGCCCCGCCGGCGTCGATCGCGCCGAGGCGGAGGAGCAGGGTCCGCGCCGCCTCCGCCGCCGCGGGGGGCGGCGCCTCGAACCACTCGAAGCCGTCGAGCGCGCCGAGCGACGCGAGCGCGAGGAAGGTCTCCGAGAGGTCCTCGCGCAGCACCTCCGGCACGTCGAACTCCGGCCGCGCGTCGTGATCGTGGCGCGTGTAGAGCCGCAGCGCGCGCCCGGGGCCCGTCCGTCCGGCCCGTCCGGCGCGCTGCGCGGCGGACGCGCGCGAGATCTTGCGGACCTCGAGGGTCGGCAGGCCGGACCAGGGCGAGTGCGACGCGATCCGGGCGAGGCCGGAGTCCACGACGGCGGTCACGCCCACGATCGTGACCGAGGTCTCCGCGACGTTGGTCGAGAGGATCACCTTGCGCCGCGGGCCGGGCCGGACGGCGCGGTCCTGCTCGTCCGGCGGCAGGTCGCCGTGGAGGGGCACGACGTCCACGGCCGTCGCGTCCGCGAACGGCGCGAGCGCCTCTCGCGCGCGCCGGATCTCCGCGGCGCCGGGGAGGAACACGAGCACGTCGCCCTCCGGCGCCTCCCGGAGCACCCGGCGCACCGCGCGCGCGACGAGGTCCTCGAGCCGGTCCGGCCGCGCCGCGTCCTCGGGGGAGAGGTGCTCGATCGCGACCTCGAAGCGCCGGCCCTCCGAGCGGAGCGCGCGCGCGCCGAGGTAGCGCGCGACGGGCGCGGCGTCGAGCGTCGCCGACATCGCGACGAGCCGGAGGTCGGGCCTGGCGCCGCGCTGGAGCCGGCGCAGGAGCGCGAGCGCGAGGTCGCCCTGGAGGTGGCGCTCGTGGAACTCGTCGAGGACCACCGCGCCGACGCCGGGGAGGGTGGGCGCGCCGAGCAGCCGGCGCGTGAGGAGCCCCTCGGTCACGTAGCGGATGCGCGTGCGCGGCCCCGCCACCTCCTCGAACCGCACCTGCCAGCCGACGGTCTCGCCGGGGCGCTCGCCCAGCTCCTCGGCGACGCGCCGGGCGGCGAGCCGCGCCGCGAGCCGTCGCGGCTCGAGGACCACGATCTCGCCGCCGCCGGCGAGCCCCGCCTCGTGGAGCGCGCGGGGGACGCGCGTCGTCTTCCCGGCCCCCGGGGGTGCCTCGACGACGACCGACCGCGCCTCGCGCAGCGCGGCGACGATCTCCGGGAGGAGCGGGTCGATGGGGAGGTCGAGCACGCCCGGCGGTTCTACCCCGACCGCGGGCGCGCGGGCGACCCGGCGGAGCAGCCGGAACGGATCGGCCCGCTCGCCGAGCGAGGGCCACGCGCCGAGCGAGGCCTGACGAGCCCACCGGCGACTCCGAGGGCCCGCGACCGTCTCGCAGGTGGGGCGACCGCTGCGGTCAGAACCTGTACCCGATCGCTCCCGACACGAGCATGCCGTCGACGTGGATCGTCGTCCCCGAGAAGGTCGCGTTCACCCACGTGTACCGGGCCGTGGCGCCGAGCGTCACCCGGGGCGAGAGGTAGGAGACGATCCCGGCGCCGAGGTGGGCGCCCCGGGTCGTGTCGGCGTCCGAGAAGGGGGGGCCGCCGTACACCGAGTTGACCTTCCGCTCGAAGGACATCCAGTAGACGCCGAGCCCGGCCGTCGCGAAGTACTCGGCGTTCGCCGAGCGGCCGAGGACCCGGAGCGTCGCGACGAGCGGCGTCGCGCCGATCTCGTCGACGACGTCGTACCCCGCGACGGGTGCCCAGAGGCGGTGGGCGACCGTGAAGTGGCCGACCCCCGCCTCGACCGCCACGTGGGGCTCGATCTCGACGCCGACGCCGCCCTCGACGGCGAGGCCACCGGAGAAGTCCTTCATGTCGTGGCCCCACGGAATGACCTTCCCGGCGGTCGCGTAGACGTAAGGGACGCGGCCTGCCTCCCGAGACGGTCCCGGGGTCACGACCGGCGGCGCCGCAGGCAGGCTCACCGGAGGTGGCCGAGGCGCCGCGGGCGCGGCCGCCGAGGCCGGCGCCGGATCCGCCGCGGCCCCCGGGCCACCGGGCGGCGTCTCGCCCCCCGTCTGCGCGGCGGCTCGCGCCGGGACGAGCGCCGCGAGCGCGGCCATCGAGAGCAAGAGTCGACGCACCATCGGTCCCCCCCATGATCGTGGCGGCGATCCGGCGACAGGGTAGCACTCGGCGTTGCAACCATCCCGGCGCGTTCGGCCCGGGCTCCGACGCGTCGGCGAACACCGGGGCGGCCACGCCGGCGAGGACGCCTTGGACCCCCGCCGCCCGACGTCCAGGGGACGTGAGCGAGAGTATCCGTCCCGTCGAAGCGCGCCCGCACCGAGCAACCTAGCGACATAGCTAGACCTCTAGGCGCACGAGGCGGGTGCGGCGTTCCGTCGCGGGCGCCCGCGCCGGCCGGACGCCTACGATGCCCCCTTTCAGCAGGGCGCCCCGGCGCCCGGATAAGGACCCCATGTCGAAGAAGCTCGCGTCGTTCGCCGCCCTCGCCCTCGCCGCCGGCCTCGCCGGCGCCGCCGAGCCGAGGCTGAAGCCGTTCGTGCTGTCGAGCCGCGGGCCCGGCGAGCCGGCGAAGGTCGCCGACGAGACCCGGGCGAAGCTCGAGGCGGCGGGGTTCGAGGTCGCCGGCCGGTACGCCCCGTACGACGGCGCGATCGTCCTCGCCGTCACGAGCGCCGACCTCAGGGCCGCGGCGGCGCAGCAGCGGTTCGGCGCCTACGCGGCGGTGCAGCGGGTCACGGTCACGAGGGTGGGGGACGAGGTCCAGGTCGCGTTCACGAACCCGGTCTACATGGCGGCCGGCTACCGCCTGAAGGCCGACCTCGCCCCGGTCTCGGCGCGGCTCGCCCAGGCGCTCGGGAAGATCGAGGAGTACGGCTCGAAGGACGGCAAGTCGGCGAAGGACCTCCGCGGCTACCACTACATGATGTCGATGCCGTACTTCGACGACCCGTGGAAGCTCGCGACCTACCCGTCGCAGGCCGAGGCGCTCGCCGCCGTCGAGGCCGGGCTCGCGGCGCGGAAGGGAAAGACGAAGCAGGTCTATCGCGTCGAGGTCTCGCCCGACGAGACGCTGTTCGGCGTCGGGCTCGCGGACGGCTGCGGCGCGGACGCGAACGTGATGAAGGAGATCGACTTCAACCCGGTGCGCTCGACCGGGCACCTGCCGTACGAGGTGCTGGTCTCGAAGGGCGAGGTGTACGCGCTCCACGCGAAGTTCCGGATCGCCCTCAACTTCACCGACCTCTCGATGATGGGCGACCACAGCTTCATGCGGATCCGCTGCGCGCCGGACTCGATCGAGCGCGCGCTGAAGCAGGCCGTCGCGAAGTAGGGCCGGCCCCCTCTCCCCGGCCCTCTCCCCCTGGCGCTGCCAGGGGGAGAGGGAGGAGCTCAGGTCGGGGCGCGCGGAGGACACCGCACCGACGACCGCCCGCCGCAGAAGAGCGGTATCACTCCTCGTACGCGAGGGGGGCACTACGCCGGCACGGGCGCGGGCGGCGCCGGGGGCGCCGGCGCGGGCGCGGGCTCGACGAGGAGCTTGAGCCTCGCGCCGCCCGCCTCGACGTCGACGTGCACCGTGCCGCCGTCGTGCAGCTCGCCGAAGAGGATCTTCTCGGCGAGCGGCTTCTTCAGCTCGTTCTGGATGAGCCGGGCCATGGGGCGCGCGCCCATCTTGCGGTCGAAGCCGTGGTCGGCGAGCCAGGCGCGTCCCGCCGGGGAGAGGTCGATCCGCACCTTCTTCTCGGCGAGCTGGGCCTCGAGCTCGCGCACGAACTTCTCGACGATCTTCGCGATGACCTCGGCCGGCAGCGCGTCGAACGCGACCCACGCGTCGAGGCGGTTGCGGAACTCGGGGCTGAAGGTGCGCTCGATGGCGTTCCGGGCGTTGCCGGGGTCGGAGAGGTCCTGCCCGAACCCGACGCGGCGCGCGGCGAGCTCCTGCGCGCCGGCGTTGGTCGTCATCACGAGGATGACGTGGCGGAAGTCGGCCTTGCGCCCGTTGTTGTCGGTGAGGGTCGCGTGGTCCATCACCTGGAGGAGCAGGTTGAAGACGTCGGGGTGCGCCTTCTCGATCTCGTCGAGGAGGAGGACCGCGTAGGGCGTCTTGCGGATCGCGTCGGTGAGGAGCCCGCCCTGGTCGAACCCCACGTAGCCGGGGGGCGCGCCGATGAGCCGGGAGACGGTGTGCTTCTCCTGGTACTCCGTCATGTCGAAGCGCAGGAACTCGACGCCCAGGATCCGGGCGAGCTGCTTCGCGAGCTCGGTCTTGCCGACGCCCGTCGGGCCGGAGAACAGGAAGTTGCCGATCGGCTTCTCGGGCGAGCCGAGGCCGGAGCGCGAGAGCTTGATGGCCGAGACGATCGCCCCGACCGCCTGGTCCTGGCCGTAGATGACCTTCTTCAGCTCCGGCTCGAGCGCGAGCAGCGCCGCCTCGTCGTCGGCGCTCACGGTCCGCTCCGGGATCTTCGCGATCTTCGCGACGACGCGCTCGACGTCGCGCGCGGTGATGCGGCGCTTGCGGCGCGCCTCGGAGCGCATCCGGTCGAGCGCGCCGGCCTCGTCGAGGACGTCGATCGCCTTGTCCGGCAGCATCCGGTCGTTGATGTGCTTCGCGGCGAGCTCCGCGGCGGCGCGGATGGCCTTCGGCGTGAACACGACGCCGTGGTGCTCCTCGTAGACCTTCTTCAGGCCCTTCAGGATCTTCACCGTGTCGTCGACCGTCGGCTCCTGGATCTCGATCTTCTGGAAGCGGCGGGCGAGCGCGTGGTCGCGCTCGAACGTCGCCTTGTAGTCCTGGAAGGTCGTCGAGCCGATGCAGCGCAGCTCGCCGGAGGCGAGGCCGGGCTTGAGCAGGTTCGAGGCGTCCATCGACGAGCCGGTGGTCGCGCCGGCGCCGACGATGGTGTGGATCTCGTCGATGAAGAGGATCGCGTTCGGCGTCTTCTTCACGCCGGCGATGACGCCCTTGAGCCGCTGCTCGAACTCGCCGCGGAACTTGGTGCCGGCGAGGAGCGCGCCCATGTCGAGCAGGTAGATCGCGGCCTTCGCGAGGATCTCCGGCACCTTCTGCTGGTGGATGCGGAGCGCGAGCCCCTCGACGATGGCGGTCTTGCCGACGCCCGGGTCGCCGACGAGGACCGGGTTGTTCTTGCGGCGGCGGCAGAGCACCTGGATCGTCCGCTCGACCTCGGCGTCGCGGCCGACGAGCGGGTCGATGAGGCCCTGCGCGGCGCGCTCCACGAGGTTCACGGTGAAGGTCTTGAACGGGTCCTTCACCGGCCGGGGGCCGCCCTCCTCCCCCGGGTCGTCCTGCCCCTCCTCGTCGCCGCCGGGGCCGTCCTTGCCGACGCCGTGGGAGATGTACTGGAGGATGTCGAGGCGCCGGACGCCCTGCTTCTCGAGCAGGTACACCGCGTGCGAGCCGCGCTCGCGGGTGATCGCCACGAGCACGTCGCCCGCGTTGAGCTCGGTCCGGCCCGACCCCTGGACGTGCCAGGCGGCCCGCTGGAGGACGCGCTGGAAGGCGGCCGTCTGCTCGGGATCCTGGGTGGCGGACAGGGACTCGAGCGTCCGGTCGAGGTACTCCTCGAGCTCCTTCTCGAGGAGCTTCAGGTCGGCGCCGCAGGCGAGCAGGACCTCGGACGCGACGCGGTCCTTCGTCATCGCGTGCAGGAGGTGCTCGAGCGTGACGTACTCGTGCCTGCGCCGGCGCGCCTCGGCCACGGCGGCCTGCAGGGTCTGCTGAAGCTCCTTCGAAACCGTCACCATCCGCGACTCCGCGCTCCGTTCTCGTCCTTCGCCGCCGCTACTCGGGCTCGACCGTCACGAGGAGCGGGTAATCCGACTCGCGCGCCAGCTCCGTGGTCTTGTTCGCCTTCGTCTCCGCGATCTCGTAGGGATAGATACCGGCGACACCCACCCCGCGCATGTGAACGTGCAGCATGATGCGGTGCGCCGTCTCGGCGTCGTGCTTGAACACCGTCACGAGCACCCAGTCCACGAATTCCTGCGTCGTGTAGTCGTCGTTGTGAAGGAGGACCTTGTAGAGCGGCGGCCGCTTGGTCTTCCTCTCCGTCTTGGTTTTCGGAGCGGCGACGTCGGTGCCGCCGCCTGGCCGGGACCGCTCGGGCATGGCCCGGTCATTGTAAACAAACCGGGGACGCCGTGCGCGAGCGGGCGTCCGTTCGGGGCCCGACCGCCGACCGCCGGCACCCGTTCCAGCCTCTTCACCCGGGCGAGCAGGTCCGACGGCGCCGGCCTCCCGCGCGCGACGGCTCCTCGCGCGGAGAAGCCGCCCGCAACGGGACGAGGGGCTTACGGCGCGCGCGACCGCGCGTGCCCCCGCGCCCGCGATCGCCGATACTCCCCTCGATGACCGGGCCGCTCGCCGACATGGGCGCCGCGGAGGCGGTCGCCCGGCTGCGCCGCGGCGAGATCTCCGCCGAGGCGCTCGCGGCGGAGTGCCTCGCCCGCATCGCCGGCGAGGACCCGCGGATCGGCGCGTTCGAGCACCTCGATCCGGAGGGCGCGCTCGCCCAGGCGCGCCGGATCGACGCGCTCCGCGAGAAGCCCCCGCTCGCCGGGCTCCCGGTCGCGGTGAAGGACGTCTTCGACACCCACGACCTCCCCACCGAGCGCGGGTCGGAGGCGTTCCGGGGGCGCCGGCCCGAGCGGGACGCCGCGGCGGTCGCGCGGCTGCGCGACGCGGGCGCGGTCGTCCTCGGGAAGACCGTCACCGCGGAGCTCGCGTTCTACCGCCCCGGGAAGACGCGGAACCCCCACGACCCGGCCCGCACGCCGGGCGGGTCGTCGAGCGGCTCGGCCGCGGCGGTCGCCGCGCACCTCGCGCCGTTCGCCATCGGGACGCAGACGGCCGGCTCGGTGATCCGCCCGGCCTCGTTCTGCGGCGTCGTCGGGTTCAAGCCGACCTTCGACGCCGTGCCGCTCGACGGGGTCTCGCCGTTCGCGCCCTCGCTCGACACGTTCGGCCTGTTCGTCCGCGACGTGGAGGCCGTCCCGATCCTGCTCGAGGCGCTCGGCGTGGCGCCGGGCCCGCCGCCGCGGCCCGGGCCGCCGCGGCTCGCGCTCTGCCGGACGGACCGGTGGTCGCTCGCGGAGCCGTCGACGAGAGCGCTCGTCGAGGGCGCGGCGCGAGGCCTCGACCGGGCCGGCGCCCGCGTCGAGGAGCTCGCGCTCGACGCGCTCGACGGGCTCGCGGACGACCAGCGCACGATCATGGCGGCCGAGGGCGCGCGGACGCTCCGCGCGATCCGCGCCGCCCACGCGCCGCTCCTCTCGAAGGTGCTCCTGGACTTCCTCGCCGAGGGGGACGCCATCCGGCCCGAGCAAGAGGCCCTCGCGCGCGATCGGGCCGAGCGGTGCCGCGCGCGCCTGCCCGAGGTGTTCGCCCGGTTCGACGCGCTCCTCACGCCGGCCGCGCCCGGCGAGGCTCCCCTCGGCCTCGGGAGCACCGGGGACCCGGCGCTCGACCGCGTGTGGACGCTCCTCGGGACGCCCTGCGCGTCGCTCCCCGTCGCGCGCGGGCCCGCGGGGCTGCCGGTGGGGCTGCAGGTCGTCGGGGCGCCGGGAGGGGACGGGGCGCTCGCCGCGGCGTGCGCGTGGATCGTCCGGGCGCTCGGGTGATCAGGGCGGCTTTGGCGCCGGGTCGAGCGACCACGTCCCGCGCAGCGTCGGGGCCTCGAGCGCGGCCGCGAGGCGGGCGAGGAACTCGGGGCGCGCGATCTCGTGCGCGCCGAGCGAGACGAGGTGCTCGGTCCGCACCTGGGCGTCGACGAGCCGGACCCCGCGCCCCGAGAGCCACTCGACGGAGCGGACGAAGGCCACCTTCGACGCGTCGGGACGGTCGGCGAACATCGACTCGCCGAAGAACGCCGCGCCGAGCGACACGCCGTAGAGGCCGCCCGCGAGCGCGTCGCCCTCCCACGCCTCGAACGAGTGCGCGAACCCGAGGCGGTGGAGCCGGACGTAGGCCTCGACCATGTCGCGCGTGATCCAGGTGCCGCGCTGGCCGGGGCGCGCGCGCGCGGCGCAGCGGCGGATCACCCGCTCGAACGCCGCGTCGGCGGTGACGCGGTAGCGCCCGCGCCGGATCGTCCGCTGGAGCGAGCGCGACACGTGGAGCCGCTCCGGCTCGAGGACGAGCCGCGGGTCGGGCGACCACCACAGGATGGGGCTCGACGCGTCGAACCAGGGGAAGATCCCGAGCGCGTAGGCGGAGAGGAGCCGCTCCGGGCGCAGGTCGCCCCCGACCGCGAGGAGCCCGTCGGGCTCCGCCCGGGCGGGATCGGGGAACGAGACGTCGCGGCCGAGGCGGAAGACCGGCACCTCGCCAGTGTAGAGCAGGAAGACCGTCCTCGCGCCCGCCCGCGAACGAGCCCGAGCCCGCTCAGAACCGGAACGCGAACCCGACCGTGGGCGCGGTGATCACCGGATCGCGGTCGGTGCGGTTCATGCCGTCGCCGTACGCGACGCGCCGCCGCCTGTCGGCCTGCGACGCGTCGTAGGCCGCCTGCGCGACGCCCACCACCGCGCCGGTGAGCACGCCGGCGCCGGCCCCGACCATGAGATCGCGGTCCCAGTGGTCGAACTGGTTCACGAGCGTCACGCCGAAGCCGATGACGAGCCCGGCGAGCCCGCCCCACGCCGCGTCGGTCGCGACCGTCGCGATCGGGTTCGGGCGGACCTCCCGCTCGACGTAGACCTCGTCGCGGTACGCCGGCGAACCGGGCGGGTTGATGACGGTCGTCGAGGACGGCGGCGCGGTCGAGGTCGAGGGCTGCTGCGAGGAAGGCGGGTTCACGACGACCTGCTGCGACGACGCGCCGGGAGAGCCCGGCTGCGCCGTGGACGACGTGCCCTGCGATCCGGCCGCCGAGGGAGGCCCGGACGGCGCCGCCGGGGGCGCGGGCTGCGCTGCCGGCGGGGGCGGGGGCTCCTGCTGCTGCTGCGGCGGATAGGCCTGCGGCTGCTGCGCCTGGGCGGCGGCCACGGATGCCGCGAGCAGCGCCAGCGCGACGACGGAC
This sequence comes from Anaeromyxobacter sp., assembly GCA_036391435.1. Classification (GTDB taxonomy): domain Bacteria; phylum Myxococcota; class Myxococcia; order Myxococcales; family Anaeromyxobacteraceae; genus Anaeromyxobacter. The sequence goes on from DASVZX010000171.1 coordinate 20,165, forward strand.
GTCCTGACCATGCGTGCGAGCCCTCCCTGGGCACCGAACGCGTGCCCAGCCCCAAAGCTGGGGTCCGTCCGGGTGGCGGGCAAACCGACCGGATGCCGGGGCGCTACTCGTGGAGCTCGATGAACTTCTGGAGCGCGCGCCGGACGTCGGCCTGCACGGCCTTCGGGACCTCCGGCAGCGGCGCGGCGCGGCAGAGGGCGAGCGTGCGCTGGAGCGAGTCGCAGCGGGACTGGCAGGCGGGGCAGCGCGCGAGGTGCTTCTCCATCTCGGCGCACACGGACGCGCTGATCTCCGACTCGAGGTGGCGCGAGAAGAGCTCGACGATGTCCGGGCAGCCGGGGCCGGGCAGGGCGGGCTCGGCGGTGGCGTCCACCGGCGCGGGCGCTCCGGGCGCCGAGAGGAGGGGTGCGACCGCCTCGCGCACGGCGACCCGCGCGCGGTGGAGCCGGCTCTTGACCGCCTCGACGCTGAGCCCCATCACCTCCGCGACCTCGGGGGCCGTGAGCCCCTCGACGTCCCGGAGCACGAGGACCTCCCGGTACATCGGGTCGAGCCCGGCGATCGCCCGCTCGAGGGCGGCCTCCACCTGGCGCCCCGCGAGCTCGTCCTCGGGGCCACGGGTCGGGTCCACCACCTGGCGGGCCTCGAGGCCGGGCTCGCGCGCGTCGAGCGATTCCTCCTGCTCCGGCGCGAACTTGGACCGGCGGCGCTTCTTGATGCAGAAGCTCCGGGCGATCGTGTAGAGCCAGGTCGAGACCGACGAGGCGCCCCGGAAGTCCTTCACGGTCCGGGCGGCCGCGAGCAGCGTCTCCTGCAGGACGTCCTTGGCGTCCTCGGGATCGCGACACATCTTCAACCCGAACCGGTACACCCTGCGTTGATGGCGCCCGATGAGATCCTCGAGGGCGCGTCGATCGCCGGTTCGCGCCCGGTCGAGCAGGATGGCGTCGGAAGCTTCCATGAAGTCCCTCCTTTAATCCAGCCGCGAGGGGCGTACAAGCGCGGCGCCGGCGCGCCGCCCCGGCGGCGCCCGCTGCCGATTCGCGCGCGAGCGAGCGCTTCGCCCCTTCCGAGACCTACCGAACGGCGATCGAGTCGAACAACTTACGCCCCGACAGCGGGCACCGGACCCGAAGCGTCGATCTTTCCGTGCCCTCCGGCGCGCGACAACGATGAGTGCACTCTTCACGCCCAGAGCGAACGGGATCTTCAAGGCGGTGCTGGTGGTCCTCGTGGGCGGCGCGGCCGGCACGGTCGCCGCCCTGATGACCTGGGCCCGCGTGCCCTACGGCACGCAGCAGCAGGAGCAGATCCAGCAGCCGATCGTGTTCGACCACCGGCACCACGTCCACGACGACCTCATCGACTGCCGGTACTGCCACAGCACGGTCGAGCGCGCGCCGAGCGCCGGGATCCCCGCCACCGAGGTGTGCCTCAACTGCCACTCGCAGGTCTGGAACAAGAGCCCGCTCCTCGACCTCGTGCGGGCGAGCTACTTCTCGAACCAGCCGATCCCGTGGGTGCGCGTCCACCGGCTCCCCGCGTTCGTCTACTTCAACCACGCGGCCCACGTGAACAAGGGCGTCGGGTGCGCCGAGTGCCACGGCCGGGTCGACCGGATGGCCGCGATCGAGCAGGTGGCGCCGCTCAACATGGGCTGGTGCCTCGACTGCCACCGCGATCCGTACCCGCGGCTCCGGCCGCTCGAGGAGATCACGAACATGGCCTGGACGCCGCAGGGCGACCGCGCGCAGCTCGGCCGGGAGCTCGCGAAGAAGTACGACGTGAAACCGCGCACGAGCTGCTACACATGCCATCGCTAGGTCTCCCCATCTACGGGCAGCAGAGCGGCCTGGAGGCGCGCCGGTGGCGCACCCTCGAGGAGCACGCCGAGGGCGCGCCGCCCGCGGCGCGCGAGTTCGCGCCCGGCGCCGACGTCGCGCCCGAAGGGCTCGGCCGGCGCTCCTTCCTGCAGCTCCTCGGCGCGTCCGCCGCGCTCGGCGGCCTCGCCTGCCAGCCGCCGCGGCAGAAGCTCGTGCCCTACGTGCGCCCGGCCGCCGGCGTGACGCCGAGCGTGCCCAGCGCGTACGCGACGGCGGCGAGCGATCGGGGCTACGCCGTCGGCCTCGTCGTCACGTCGTGGGAGGGCCGCCCCACGAAGGTCGAGGGAAACCGGGATCACCCCGCCAGCCTCGGCGGCACCGACGCGATCCGGCAGGCGCTCGTGCTCGATCTCTACGACCCCAACCGCCTCGCCGGATTCCGCCGCGAGGGGCGCGACCTCTCCTGGAACACGGCGCTCGCGGAGCTCGCCCAGCTCGCGCGCTCGCACGAGAAGGATCAGGGCGCGCGGCTCCGGTTCCTGGTCGAGCCGACGTCGTCGCCCACCCTCGCCGACCTGCGCGCCCGGATCCTGAAGCGCTTCCCGCGCGCGCGCTTCGACGCGTGGAGCGCGTTCGGCGACGACGAGGCGCGCGAGGGCGCCCGCCTCGCGTTCGGGAAGCCGCTCGACGCCAGCTACCGGATCGCCGTCGCGGACGTGATCCTCTCGCTCGACTCGGACTTCCTCGCCTCGGAGGGCGACCACCTCCGCCACGCGCGCGAGTTCGCCGGGCGGCGCGAGCCCGGGAAGCTGAACCGGCTCTACGCCGCCGAGGCGTGCCTCACCGTCACGGGGGGCACGGCGGACCACCGCTTCCGGATGCGCTCGGCGGACGTCCTCGGGTTCGCGCGCGCGGTCGCCGGCGCGCTCGCGGCGCGCCACGGCCTCGCCGCGCTGGCGCCGCTCGGCGCCCCC